>JASJGQ010000330.1:0-3718 GCA_033791425.1 Acidobacteriota bacterium | reverse complement strand
ATCGCCATCTTTTATATTGATCCTTATCGACAAAAGTATAAATTTCTCTTCCCTTGTTTGTTTCATCATTCCCCTCTTCTACATCAACACCGCTTGAATTCCTAACTTCAAACTCCCAGCTTTTATCAAGCAGATCTCTTTTTTTACTTTCAATGGAATCTATGATATTAGTATTAACCATTCGTTTGGGTTTTTGATCTTTTGCATTTATGTTTATTAATTCTGAATTTTGAATTCCGAATTTTGAATTGTCTTTTCCACTGTCATCGAGAGGCTAGGGCGATCGAAAATCGCAGGAGGGTGGGCGACAATTCCTAATTCCTCATTCCTCATTCCTAATTCTTCATTCATACCGATATTCCTGCACCGTCCGCACGAATGCTGCCATGGAGTGGACCGGCACGTCGGGTGTGATGCCGTGACCGAGGTTGGCGATGTAGCCGCGCCGCGGGGCCGCGTCGAGCATGGCCAAAGTGAGTCGCCGGATCTCGTGGTCTGGGCCCATCAGGGCACCGGGATCGAGATTGCCCTGCAGCGCGACATCAGGAAGCGCCATCGCCGCGCGCTGGAGGTCTACTCTCCAGTCGAGACCGATAACCTCGCACGGCATGTCGGGGAGATCGTGGAGAAGGTGGGCTCCGCCGTTTGGATAGTAGATCCGGGGAACCCCGAGATCCGCGGTGGCTTCCAGGAGTTTGCGTGCGGGACGCAGCGCCCACCGCCGCGCATCCTCTGCGCTCAGCGCGCCGACCCACGAATCGAAAACCTGCACCGCCTGCGCACCGGCCTCGACCTGAGTTCGAAGGTAGGCCGCCATGGCGTCCGCCAGCGTATCGACGAGCCGGTCGAACGCCTCCGGGTGGTGGTGGGCGAACGACTTGACCTTGGTAAAGGATCGCGACGTCGCGCCTTCGACGAGGTACGAAGCGAGGGTCCAGGGGGCTCCGCAGAACCCGATCAGTGCAGTCGAGGAATCGAGTTCGCGTCGAACGCGTTTCAGGGTCTCGCTGAGGAATTCGGTCCCGGACCACGGCTCGGGAATGCGAAGTCCGTCGACGTCAGCGGGCTCGCGGACGGGGTTGGCGATGTGCGGAGACGGTGTGAAGGTGAGTTCGGCGCCCATGGGCACCAACGGCGTCAGGATATCCGAAAAGACGATCGCCGCATCGAGCCCGAAGCGACGGATCGGTTGCAGGGTCACTTCGGCGGCAATTTCTGGGTTATAGCACATGGTCAGGAAATCACCGGCGCGTTTGCGCACCTCGCGGTATTCCGGGAGGTAGCGCCCCGCCTGCCGCATCACCCACACCGGTGGCCGGTCCACTCTCTCGCGTCTGCACGCCCTAAGAAATCTATTCATAACGAGTTCCTTCGGACGTTTGGGTGGGTTGAATTAGGAAGTAGGAATTAGGAATTAGGAATGCCATACAGCTACCCCGCTCGAAAGTGGAGTTTTCCGCGGGAGGGAGGGCCGGAATTCCTAATTCCTCGTTCCTCATTCCTAATTTCCTCATGCGATCTCCCTCACGACGTCTTCGAATGTCGCCACGGTCTCGTCAATTACCGCGTTGTCGTGAGCGAGCGACACGAACATGACTTCGTAGGCGGACGGTGCGAGAGAGATGCCGCGGTCGAGGAGGGCGCCGTGGAGCCCGGCGTAGATCTCGGCTGTTCGCGGTTGAATGTCCTCGAAGCGTCGGGGCGCTTGGCCCTCCTGGAGGACGAGCCACAGAATGGAGCCAACCCGAACCACCGACCACGGGACGCCGGCCCGCTGCATGGACTCGGACAGCCCCGTTTCGAGCCGTGCACCGAGGCGCTCGAGTTCCGCGTAAGCCCCGCCGCTCTCAGCAAGGAGGGTGCGGAGCGCGGAAGTCCCCGCAGCCATGGCGACCGGGTTGCCAGAGAGTGTCCCTGCCTGGTAGACCGGTCCCAACGGGGCGAGCTGTTCCATGAGTTCGCGCGACCCACCGTAGGCGCCGACCGGCATGCCGCCGCCGATCACCTTCCCGTAGGTGGCGAGGTCCGGCGCGACGTCGTACAGACCGGCCGCACCATTTGGCCCGAGTCGGAAACCCGTGATCACCTCGTCGAGGATCATCAAGGCCCCGTGGCGGGTGCACTGGTCGCGAATACTCCGCATGAACTCCGGACGCTGGAGGAGCAGCCCGGCGTTGGCCGGGACCCCCTCGATGATCACCGCGGCGATCTCGTGACCGCGAGCCGCCATCAGAGCGAGAAAAGCCTCTTCATCGTCAAGCGGCAGCACCGCGGTGTGCCGTGCAAAGCTCTCCGGCACTCCGGCCGAGGAAGGGGTGCCGAAAGTGGCCAGCCCCGAACCGGCGGACACCAGGAGGTGGTCCGCGTGGCCGTGGTAGCAGCCGTCGAACTTGAGGACCACGTCACGGCCGGTCGCGCCACGGGCAAGCCGAATCGCGGACATCACCGCCTCGGTTCCCGAGGAGACAAAGCGAACCAACTCCAGATGAGGCACGGTCGCGGTGACGAGTTCGGCGAGCTCGACTTCCTGACGGCAGGGTGCGCCAAATGAGAGTCCGTTGGCCGCGGTCGTCCGAACCGCCTCCACCACGTCGGGGTGGGCATGGCCGAGGATCAGTGGGCCCCACGAACACACGTAGTCGACGTAGCGGTTGCCATCAGCGTCGGTGACGTGGCAGCCGCTGCCGCGTTCGTAGAATAAGGGATCGCCGCCGACGCTGCGAAAGGCGCGCACCGGCGAGTTGACGCCGGCGGGCATCACGGCGCACGCGCGCCGGTACAGGTCCCGCGATCTCGTGCGGTCGCTCACAGCCACCCCTCCTCGAGGGCCATGCGCCCGTGGTAGGTGATCAGGATGTCCGCACCCGCGCGGCGGAAGGCGTTCCAGTTTTCAAGCACCACCCCGCGTTCGTCGATCCAGCCGCGTTCGGCGGCGGCCTTAACCATCGAGTATTCGCCCGAGACGTTGTAGACCGCGAGGGGTTGAGGAAAGGCCTCGCGGAGATCGGCGATAACGTCGAGGAAAGCGAGGGCGGGTTTCACCATCAGGATGTCCGCGCCTTCTTCCACGTCAAGCGCAGCCTCGACCAACGCCTCGCGTCGGTTGCGGGTGTCCATCTGGTGGGACCGCCGGTCGCCCGAACTGGGGGCCGAGTTCGCAGCCTCCCGGAATGGACCGTAGTAGGCCGAGGCGTACTTCACCGAGTACGACATGATCGCGATCTCGGCGAGACCGTTCTCATCGAGGGTCTCGCGGATTGCAGCGACCCGACCATCCATCATGTCCGACGGCGCCACCACGTCGGCGCCCGCCTGCGCGTGGGCCAGCGCCATCGCGGCGAGGTGGGGGAGGCTGGAATCGTTGTCGATGCGGCCATCGACGACCAGGCCGCAGTGACCGTGATCAGTGTAGGCGCACAGACAGACGTCGGTCATGACCAGGAGGTCTTCGCCGAAGTTCTTCTTGAGGGCGGCGACTGCCTGAGAAACGAGGTTGTCCTCGGTTGCGGCGCCGTGTCCGTCCGGGCTCTTGACATCGGTGTCCGGCACTCCGAAGAGAAGCGCTGCGCGAATTCCGAGTTCGAGATCGCGGCCGACGGTTTCGACCAGTTTGTCGATCGACTGGTGGTCGATTCCAGGCATCGCGCCGATCGGCGCCGAAACGCCTGTACCGGGGACCACGAAGTGGGGTTGCACCAGCATCTTTGCATCGAGGCGG
>JASJGQ010000329.1:0-4410 GCA_033791425.1 Acidobacteriota bacterium | reverse complement strand
GCTATGACCTCGACCGCTGCATCGATTGCAGTCTCTGCGCCAAGGCCTGCCCCATCGACATCATCTTCATCGAAGATCATGTCGAGGTGAACCCCGAAACCAAGAAGAAGAAGAAGGTCATCGACCGCTACGACATCGATGTCAAGCGGTGCATGTTCTGTGGTCTCTGTGAACTGGCCTGCCCCACCGAACCACGTTCGATCTGGCTGACCACCAAGACGTATGAGACCTCAACCTACGAGCGCAACGAAGGCTTGTATTTCTTCAAGGAGCGGTTGGCTGATTGGGAAGGCGTCACCGCCTTCCCCGGTGTCATCACCCCCGCCGAGGGCCAGGATCCCAAGAACCCGATGAGCAAACTTCCCGTCGAGCCGGCCGCCGATCCGGCAACCAAAGAATAGGAGGAGCGGAGGATGGACTTTTTCGTCGTCAACTTCGCCGAAATCCTCTTTTACTGCCTGGCCGTCCTGACAGTGGCGGGGGGCATCGGCGTGCTGGTTTTCAAGAGCCCGGTGCACGGGGCGCTTTCATTGTTGTTTTGCTTCGTGATGGTTGCGGTGCTCTTCTTGCTGCGCCACGCCGAATTTCTGGCTGCCGTTCAGGTTCTGGTCTACGGCGGCGGAATCATGATTCTCTTCCTCTTCGTCATCATGTTGGTCAACATCAAAGGTCTTTCGCCCGATCAGGTATTTCTGTCGCGTCTCGCGCCGTTGGCGATCGTCGGCGGTGTCCTCCTCGGAGTGCTCATCGCCTTTGGACTCGTCTTCGGAACGCTGGCTTCTGGCCACGGCGACGGAACCAGCTTACGCATGGTCGATGGTGTGGAGATCGGCAACACCGAGGCCATCGGCGCCGTCCTCTACACCAAGTATCTGGTGCCCTTCGAAGTGGTCTCGGTGGTGCTCCTGGTGGCCATGATCGGCGCAATTGTCTTTGGTAGGCGCACAGCCGGCCTTGAATCCGGGGGAGGGGGGCGTGAGACATGATTGACGCCACGCACTATGTTGCGCTGTCGCTGATCCTCTTCTGCCTCGGGCTTATCGGGGTGATGATGCGGCGCAACTTCATCACCGTTCTCATGTCGCTGGAGCTCATGTTCAACGCGGTCAACCTCAACCTCATCGCGTTCAGTTTCAGGCTGTCGGATCTGGCGGGCCAGGTGCTGGCGATCTTTGTCATCACGGTGGCCGCCGCCGAGGCCGCCATCGGACTCGGGCTCATCATCGCCCTGGTCCGGCTCAAGGACACGGTCGCCCTCGATGAGGCCGATGTGATGCGGGGTTGACGGAATGAAGCTCTACGACTTCATCTGGCTCGTTCCCCTTTTCCCGCTCATGGGTGCGATCTTCAACGGGTTTGTCTCCAACCGCCGGGGCCTGTCCAAGAAGACCACTCACAGCGTCGCCTTGCTCGGCGCCGGGCTCGCCTGGATCTACGGCTGGGCGGCGGTGACTCAGTGGTTCTTCACCGAAGACCACACCAAGGCCTATGTGGTCAAGGCGTTTACCTGGATCTCCGGGGGCACACTCACCATCGCCGGCGGCAAGACCGCGGCAGTGGACATCGCCGCTTCCTTCCAGATCGATCCGCTGTCGGCGGTGATGGTTGGTTTCGTCACCTTTGTCGGGTTCCTCATCCATCTCTACTCCGTCGGCTATATGCACGGCGAGCCGGATCGCGATTACGCCCGCTACTTCAGCTATCTCAACCTCTTCATGTTCGCCATGTTGACCCTGGTCACCGGCTCCAATCTGCCGGTGCTCTTTGTCGGATGGGAGGGCGTCGGTCTCTGCTCGTATCTGTTGATCGGCTTCTACTTCGAAAAGGACTGGTGCGCGGCGGCGGGGATGAAGGCCTTTATCGTCAATCGGATTGGCGACTTTGGTTTCCTGCTCGCGATGTTCTTCGCCTTCTACTACTTTGGGACTCTGGAGTTCCAGGGACTCTTCGATGCCATGGCCGGCGATCACGGCGGCCACTTCGCCGGCGCGGCGACCATCATCGGTCTGCTGCTCTTTGTCGGCGCCATCGGTAAATCGGCCCAGATCCCGCTCTTTGTCTGGCTCCCCGACGCCATGGCCGGCCCGACCCCGGTGTCGGCCCTGATCCACGCCGCAACCATGGTCACCGCCGGTGTCTACATGGTGGCCCGGTGCAACTACTTCTACCAGATGAGCCCCACCGCCATGCTCACGGTGGCGGTCATCGGCGGTGTCACCGCGATTGTCGCGGCCACCATCGGCCTGGTCCAGAACGACATCAAGAAGGTCCTGGCCTACTCGACGGTCTCCCAGCTCGGCTACATGTTCCTCGCGGCCGGAGTCGGGGCCTATGCGGTGGCCATTTTCCATGTTGTCACTCACTCCTTCTTCACGGCCTGCCTCTTCCTCGGTTCCGGCTCGGTGATCCACGCCTGCGGTGGAGAGCAGGACATGCGGAAGATGGGTGGGCTGAAGAAGTACATGCCCACCACCTACTGGACGTTCTGGGTGGCCACGGTGGCCATCGCCGGAATCCCGCCGCTGGCCGGCTTTGTTTCCAAGGACGCCATCCTGGCCAAGGCATTCGAGGCCGGCTACACCGATCTCAACCACAACGGCGGGATCTATTACCTTCTCTGGTTCCTGGGGCTCGCAGGTGCGGCGCTGACCGCGTTTTACATGTTCCGCCTCGTCTATATGACCTTCGAAGGGTCGTTCCGTGGCGGCGAGGAAGCGGAGCACCACCTGCACGAGTCGCCCTGGACCATGACGCTACCGCTCCAGATCCTGGCGGTTCTCTCCATCATCGGCGGTGTGCTCATCGGGTTCCCGGGTCAGCTCTTCCACCTCGAAGGGTGGAGCTTCATCGACCGGTTCCTGGGCCCGGTGGTACTGACCCACGGCGAACACCACGGGCATGCGTTGAGCCTCGGGCTTGAGTGGATTTTGGTGGCCGTGTCGGTGGCGGTCGCGGTTTCGGGAATCGTCGTCGCCCGGCTCTTCTATCTCAAGGACTCGGGCTTTGCCCGCGCGAGCTACCTCGCGAGCCGATTCCCGTTGATCTATCGGCTGCTGCTCAACAAGTACTGGGTCGATGAAATCTATGCTGCGATCGTCATTCGCCCCATCTTGAAGCTCTCCGACCTCCTGTGGGAGTTCGATGTGCGGGTCGTGGACGGTACGGTCAACGGCGTCCGCAACGTCACCGTCGGGTGGTCGTGGATTTCGGGAATCTTCGATCTCCAGATCATCGACGGGCTGGTCGATCTTGTGGGCAACAGCTATCAGGTGGCCAGCCGCCAGTTCCGGCGACTCCAGGTGGGTTTTGCCCAGGGGTACGCCATGGTGATGGTCTTCGGAGCGGCAATGCTGCTCAGCATTTTCTTCTTTGTGAATCTTTTCTAGGGAGCTCTGACAACCATGGACACACAGTACGGCTGGCTCCTCAACCTGATCTGCTACCTGCCTCTGGCAGGAGCACTGCTCATCATCTTCTTCATCAAGAAGGAGAACAACCGCGCGGTCAAGATCGCGGCAGTCACCATCGCCGCCATCGATTTCGTGCTGTCGTTGCCGTTGTGGTTTCTCTACCGAACCGACGGTGCGGAGTTCCAGTTCGCCACGAGTGCGAAGTGGATTCCGTCGGTGGGTGTGCAGTATCTCTTTGGGGTTGATGGTTTCGCGATTCTGCTGATCCTGATGACGACGTTGCTCGGCTTTATAGCCGTCTACAGCTCGTTCACGGCGATCACCGACCGCGAGAAGGAATACTACGTCTTTCTCCTCCTGCTGCAGACCGGGATGATGGGAGTCTTCTGCTCCCTCGATTTCATTCTTTTCTATGTCTTCTGGGAAGTCATGCTGGTGCCGATGTACTTCCTCATCGGTGTCTGGGGCGGTCCCCGTAAGCTCTACGCGGCGATCAAGTTCTTCCTCTACACCCTGGTCGGTTCGGTGCTGATGTTGATCGGGATCCTGGCCCTCTACTTCTTCAACGCGGGTGGGCTCAAGGCCATTGGGCTCGTGGGTCTCGGCAACGAAGCCACGTTCTCGATTCCGCACCTCTTCACCATCGCGCCGAGTATTCCGCCGGAACTCCAGTTCTGGGTCTTCCTCGCCTTCTTTGTCGGCTTTGCCATCAAGGTGCCCATGTTCCCGTTCCACACCTGGTTGCCCGACGCCCACGTCGAGGCGCCGACGGCCGGTTCGGTGATTCTGGCCGGCGTTCTGCTGAAGATGGGGACCTACGGCTTTGTCCGCCTCTCGCTGCCGCTCTTGCCCGACGCCACGGTCAAGGCGGTCGGCTGGGTGGGAGTGCTGGCGATCATCGCCATCGTCTACGGCGCGCTGGTGGCCATGGCGCAGAAGGACATGAAGAAGCTGGTGGCCTACTCTTCAGTGAGTCACATGGGTTTCATCATGCTCGGAA
>JASJGQ010000328.1:0-6143 GCA_033791425.1 Acidobacteriota bacterium | reverse complement strand
GACGGCCATGCTGCTACTCCTCGCTGGAAGTCCCGTCGAGGGACTTGAAGTACTCGATGATTGCCATGATTTCGGGATCGCTGAGCCGGCCCTGATAGGTGGGCATCACTGGTTCAAAACCGGTAACGACTTTGGCCTGTGGTTCGAGGATCGACTCGCGAATGTAGTTCTCATCCACCGTGATCGTTGCACCGTCGGCGAAAGTCTCCTGCTTTCCGAAAATACCGAGCAGGGTCGGACCGGTCTTGGCCGATCCGTCCACCGAGTGGCACTGTTGGCAGCCGCGAACCTGGAAGAGCTTGCGGCCGGCGTCCACCGGGGTCATGGTTTCGAGGAAGTTCGACGCCTTCTCAAGCCAGGTTTCGAACTCACCCACCGGGTGGACGATGACGTGGGCGACCATTCCCGAGTGGGACGTGCCGCAGTACTCGGCGCAGAAGAGATCGTACTCACCGGGCTCTGTGGCCTCGAACCAGACCTTCGAGTAGCGGCCGGGGACAACGTCCTGCTTGATCCTGAAGACGGGCACATAGAGACTGTGAATCACGTCAGCGGACGACATGACCAACTGAACCGGGCGGTCCACCGGCACGTGCAGGTTCGCGTCAACATAGCCGTTGGGATAGGTGAAACTCCAGTTCCACTTCTGCCCTTCGACCATGATTTCGTAGGCGTTGGCCGGTGGCGTCACCATGTCGAGATAGCCCTTGAAACCGAAAAAGAAGATGACGATCACGATCAACACGGGGATGCCGGTCCAGGTGAGTTCGAGCGGCAGGTTGTGACTCGGCGATGCCTCCGCCTCCACCCCCGCGCGATGGCGATATTTGAAGACAAAGACCACCATGACGACCACGATCAACACAAAGAAGAAGACCGAGATCGCGAGGATCAGATTGAACAGCCAATCAACGCCGGCCGCCACTGTTGACACCTGGGGCGGCATCCAAAACGAACCGTCCTCAGGATCAGGCGCGGCAGTAAATATCGCTCCGAGGTTGTGAATCAAATGAGAGGCCGTCATGCAGCAGTTTCCTTCACATCGCTCTTTTTCTTGCGCCGCCACTCGCGAATCCAGAAGACTCCGAGTGAAATCCCCAGTATGAGAGCGGTGGCCCCACCCCCGACGCGCATGATGTTCATGGCCACCGGCGAGTAACGGCGATTTGTTGGATCGTAGTGATAGCAGTAGAGGATCAGTTGGTCAAGCGTCGAACCCACGGCACCCTCAGCCGCCTCGAGCAAGGCAAACTTGAGCCTCTTGGCAGGATATTCGATGCCGTACAGATAACGGGCGACCCGTCCATCCGGTGTGCACACCATGATGGCCGCGGCGTGCGCGTATTCCTGTGTCTCCGGGTCGTAGCTATATGAAAAGCCCACGGTCTCGGCGAGCCTTTTGATCTCCAACTCACGGCCCGTGAGAAAGTGCCAGCCACCCGCTATCGATGGTTGATCCAGCCGTTTCAGGTAGTTTTGCTTCTTCGCGGTGGCGAGTTCCGGCGTCTCCAGGGGATTGATGCTGACGGTCACTATCTCGAACTCGTCGCCGGGCGACCACTCCATGGCCTCGAGGCCGTCGACGACCCCATTGAGCATGAGGCCGCACAGCATCGGACAACGATAGTAGTTCAGGGTCAGGATCACGGGGCGGTCGCCATCGAAGAAGTCACCCAGCCTCACCGGCACACCGTTTTCATCACGGAACTCGAGATCGAGGGGCAATTTGGCGTCGAGGTGTTCGGTGACACCGACATCCTCGAGCGCCGCGGGGACCTGTTCCACGAGTTGAGCTTCGACCGCACTGCACAGCCACAGCTCGGCCGCGAGGGCCACCGAAAACACCACGAAAGATTGTCTCATTCTCATATATTCGCCCAACAATCCCTGAATCACTCGCCTCTGTCAACGCGCGCGTGCAACTCGAGATTCCCGATGTGCCTACGGGCTTGGCGCCGCCTCTCGCGGGCGCCCCATCCGGCCCCGGGTTCAGGCGTTGGTTTCTACCACCGCTGCGCGGGCCGCGTTTGTCTTGATGGACTCGATGCCCTTCAAACAGGCATCTTTGGTCTTGTAGCCCTGGCCCTGGCAAATCACTCGCCCGTTCGCCGCCTTGAGCCGGAACCTGAAATCACCTGTCTTGCCCGTGAATACTTCGAACTTCGCCGCCATCTCCTACCCCCTTCAATCTGGCAGAAACCGATCCTACCAGATCATTTCCAGCGCCACCCGGCCTGATTCACCTATACTCAGCCCATTGAAAGACGGGAGAAAAATCACATGACGCACCTTGTACACAACAACCACCGCCTGACGGCATTCTGCATGGTCCTGGCCGTGTGTGCAGGCTGCTCGTCGATGGCGCAGATCGAGCCTCTCGAGGTGACCCTTGCGAATGTGAAGTTCACCGAAGTGACGGTCTTTGAAACCACCCTGGTTGCAAAGCTCAGGATCACCAACCCGAATCCAGAGGCCTTTACCATCAACGGCGGCTCGTTCAAACTGATCCTCGACGACAAGAAGGTCGGGACCGGCACCGCTTCCGAGACATTTACCGTCGAACGCCTGGATTCCGCGGTCATCGACGCGGTCTTTCACATCAACAACGCCTCCGCGCTGCTTCGGCTCCAGGGCATTTTCCAGCAAAAGGAAGTCACCTACGGGGTGAAAGGTTCGCTGTTCACCCAGGGTTCGTTCGGCACCAAAAAGATCAAGATCGAAAAAACGGGCCGCCTCGATCTCACGGATATGAATCCCGATCCGATCGAAGGGCCCGATATCAACGCAGTTCAGCCTACGGGATGACCCGCGTCAGGATTTAAACAGACCGCCGAGCAATCCCGATCCCATCTTGACGATGTCATCCATGGTATCGCCGTCTCCGTCACTGTCGAGCATTCGAGAGAACATATCGACTGCCGACGGTGAGACCTTGCGCGCGGCCTGTTCCTGTTGCCCGAGGGCCGCAGTAAGTCCGGCGGCATCGAGGCCCTGTTCCCGTTTCGCTTTGCCGAGCGCTCCCATCAGCAGGGGCGCCACCATGGCCAGGATCTTGCCAACCGAAGCCATATCGACTCCGCTCGATTTGCTGATGGCACTTTCGACGTTGGACTGTCGACCGCCGAGGACGTGACCCAGGATGCCCGCTCCGGCGCCGAGGTTGCCGCCGCCGCCGAGAAACCCCATCACGTCATCGAGAACGCTGCCGTCGTGATCCCTGTCGAGCGCTCCGAGGAGACCGGCAGCGCCGGCGCTCGAAGAACTGTTGCGGGTCAAACCAGATAACATTGCGGGCATCGCTCCGGCGAGGACCTTTGATACGTCTCCGCTGTCGAGCCCGACCGAGCGGCCGATCTGTTCGATCCCGCCGCCGCCGAGTTGGCCCATCAACGAACCAAAAAGATCTGAAGTATCCATCTCCACCTCAACCCTTGAGAACGAAGGTGACTTTCATGTTCACCCGGTAGGCGCTCACCTTGCCGTCTTCGACCTCGACCTTCATCTCGTTGACCCACGCGCCCTTAACCTTGTCGAGGGTTTTGTCGGCACGTTCCACACCCTTTTGAATGGCGTCCTCGAAAGAGGTCTTGGAGGACGAACTGAGCTCTGTGACTTTTGCGACTGACATCTATTTCTCCTTTGTTGCGGGCCGAATTCGACCCAATCAATGAACTGCGATGAATGGACCAGAGGCCATTCCCTGACTCAGAAGTGGTTCCCGGGCATCGTAGCATGACCGTCGTCTGCTCACGAGAAGGTCTTCCCCGCCCTCCCAAGTGGTCTTTCCAGGACCGCGGTCAGTCCTGCGGCGGGATCCGCAACATCTGACCGGGATAGATCTTGTCCGGGTCACTCAGCATGGGCTTGTTGGCCTCGAAGATGACCGGGTACTTCATCGCGTTGCCGTAGAACTCCTTGGCGATCTTCGAAAGAGAGTCGCCCCGCACGACCGTGTAGAAACGGGCCTCGGGCTCCGGAGCCACCACCACGAGCTGATCATCAACCCTGGCGATGCCCGCAGTGTTGCCAATCGCCAGAACGACCTTTTCCCGGATCTCCTGGCTCGGAGCGGTTCCGGATACGGTCACCAGATCATCATCGACGACGAGCACGAGGTCATCGATCTCGAGACCGAGACCCTGAACGAAGTTCGTCAGGTTTTCGGCCTTTACCTTTTCCGCCGCGGCGCCCGCAGCTTCCTGGGCTGCAGCCACGGCGGCCCCATCGTCCTTGTGGAAGATCTTCTTCCCCGCATCCTTGATGAAATCGAACAGACCCATTGCATCCTCCTCATAGTGTTTTCGTTCGTTGACAATGTTCCCAATACGACCATGAGACAACTCAAATTGAGCAAAAGTCACATCTGCGTCTCGCGTCGGTACGCCAACTGTGAGATCATAGCCACGAGTCCTCCAGAACATGAGTGATCGAGGGGACCTGACAATCGGGTCCGTGCGCCAATCCGGGACACGCGCCCTCAAAACCCAAGGAGAATGAAAATGAAAAAGGGATGGATGAGCTTCGGAGTCGTTTTTGCAGCGCTGCTGCTCGTGCTGTCGATGGCGGCCTGCCAGCAAACAGCAGAAAATGCTACCGAAAAGGCAAATGAAATGACCGAAAGCGTCGGCGACACGGTTCAGGGCGCTGCTGAATCAGTTGATGAGATGATCGACGATGGTGCCGAAGTGATTGGCGACGTGGTCGAGGACGGCAAAGAAGCTGTCGCGGACGGCGCCGAGGCGGTCGGCGATATGGTCGAGGACGGCAAGAATGCCGCCGGTGAGGCCGCCTCAGCCACAGAAGACGCGGTCAAGAAAGCCGAGGAAGAAGCCAAGAAAAAGGCGGGTGGCGACCACTAAGCAATTCCCTGGAGCCTTTTTACAGATTCGAGAGGAGACCAGCAGGTCTCCTCTTTTTTCTTACCAGCCGCCGCTGGCGCCTCCGCCCCCGAAGCTGCCGCCACCTCCGGAAAAGCCGCCACCGGAGTACCCGCCACCAGAAAAGCCGCCGCCGCCGCCTCCTCCTCCCCCGATGAACGGCCCCCAGAAAGACCCACCGCCACGGCTGCCGGTTCGTTTGGTCGAAGCTCTCGGCCAGATCATGCGAAGCAGTGGAAAGCCGATCAACCACGACAGTCCTGCGATCACTCCGACCCTGACGCCGAACATGGCCGCTGGCACCGCGAGGAAAAACGGTGCGAGAAAGAGATAGAGGATCCAGCCCCACGCACCACGGGCGGCAAGCGCCGCGTTGATGAACGGCAGCCCGAAGATGAGGAAGAACACAATGGTCGCAAAATTGGGCGTCCCGGTCTCGGGCTCTGGTTCCGGCAGTTCGAGCCCCTCGCCCCGCACCGCCGCCGCAACCGCGTCCACAGCAGCGCCAACCCCGCCCTCGAAATCGCCCTCACGAAACCTGGGCGCCATGAGTTGATCGATGATCCGTCCCGCCTGGGCATCCGTGAGTGCCCCCTCGAGTCCGTAACCGACCTCGATGCGCATCCTGCGATCGTCGCGAGCAACCAGAATGAGGGCCCCGTCGTCGACGCCCTCGCGCCCCAGCTTCCAGGTCTGGACGACCCGAATCGAGAAGTCCTCGATCGGATCACCCTCGAGCCCACGCACCGTCAAAACCGCGACCTGCGCGCCAGTCTCCTCTTCGAGGACTCGCAGCCGCTCTTCGAGTTGGCTTTCGAAAGCATCGTCGAACATCTCCCCCTGGTCGTTCACCCGACCCGAGAGATACGGCACCTCGAGGCCGATCCCCGATACCGCAACGGCGACGAATATTGAGGCGAAGATCATCACCAGGCGATGATTCACGAAACGATGCATCTCAGCGCTCCCGAACCCTCGGCGCGTCGGGCAACTCGTCGACATCGTCGGGCCGTAGCGCGACCTCGTGCTCTTCAAGCACCTCGCCACAACGTATCACCGTCTTCTTCATCGCGTCAGCTGCACGGCCGGCCTTGATACCGGCGACGAGATCGTCCACCAGAGTCTGCCATGTGCCGTCCGGCACCGACCGGTTGATACCGGCATCAGCGAGGATCACCGCGCGGTGTTCACACAATGACAGGAACACGAGAATGCCCGTTCGATCACGGGTATCGAAGACCTCCTCCTCGACAAACGCGGCCTCTG
>JASJGQ010000327.1:0-2956 GCA_033791425.1 Acidobacteriota bacterium | reverse complement strand
GAGAGGCCAGGTCGTGTTGGACTGCCACGTCTCGGATTGGCGAGTCCGTCATCAAAAAACCGATCTCTTCCGGCGCTGCAGGCCCACGTAGATCGACAATCCTGAGACCCCCATCCCCGGAGGCGACATAGGCGTGGCTTTCCCACACGCTGACGGCCTCGGCGCTTCCGGGTGCGGGAATGACGGCGATCTCGCTGAGGGTCCACGGGAAACCGGCGTCAATGACTCTCAGCCCACCCGAGCTGTCTGCGACATAGGCCCGCCCATCCGAGACGGCCAGGCCAACCGCCTCCCCGGGAGTTTCACGCGAAGCCACCTCGACCGGATTGGACGGTTCGCCCACATCAATCACCAACAGCCCTTCCTCCGAATGGGTCACGTAGGCAAACTCGCCCTCCACCTCGACGCCGGTCGGGCCGCGGAGGCTCATTGAGACCCCACCAACCATGGTCGGCACACTCGGAACGCGCACGTCCCAAACCTGAAGACCAAACCAGTCGGTGGTGACAAAAGCGAACCCGCCCGAAAGCGCCACATCATTCGGTACGGCCCCAATTGTGGCAAAACCCACGACTTCAATCGCTGAGGGCCGCGACACATCGAGCACCGTCAACCCGCGTCCTGCGACGAAGACCCGATCTTGATCCACCGCTATTCCTTGAACACGAGAGTCCATGTGCAACGAACCGAGCACGGTCGGCGCCGAGGGTGTGCCGACATCGATGACCCTGAAAAAACCCTCAGATTCGTAATACGAGGCGTCTTCCCCGAGGTACACTCGATCCTCGGAAACGGCGACGGAGTTCGCGGGCCAACGCGTTTCGAGAAAGCCCGCTTCGACCGGCGTCGACGGCTCGCTCACATCGATCACCCGCAAACCCGCCCATCGATTCGCCACGTAGGCGAATCCACCATCCACCGCAACGGCACTCACAACGTCCTCAATCGTGATCTCACCGACGACCCTCGCCGACAACGGTCGCGTCATGTCGACGATCCGCAACGTGGGCCCGCTTCCGAAGAAGACCAGGTCGCCCGTCACGGCAACCGTCCTGGCCGGTCCGTAGGGCCACCGATCAACCAGATCGGGACAGGTTGCCGCAGAACGCGACTCGGCCATCCATACAGAACAGAGAACCAACGCAACCGTCATGATGAGACCAACCACTCGTCGCCGATCTATCGCCATTATTTCTCCCATTCCTTCATTAATTCGTATTGCGTTCCCTCCAGTCTACGAATACTCCTCCCCTTCTGTCACAGCGGAGGGGACCCCGGAGGATGGGTGCAACCTGCTTGAAAGGCTGATTGAGGAGACTCCCGGAAGCGCTGGTGTTAAAAAAAGAGCGGGTTGTCACCGGCGGCACGAACACCCGGTGGTCGGCATCGTTACCCGACACCGAAGATCATTCGACGAGTCGCATTATCGTGAATTGGTCACCACGCGCACAGGTTGGTCAATGAGCGCATGGGTTGGTCTTCCCGCGAATGGACGGGTTTTCTGCTGCGGGCCGCAGGGCCCTTGACTGACGCGCCGCCTTCGGCCACGATGAGAAGAACCGTCCGCGCTGCAGCCCACGTCAAGAGTTGCTGTGGCCTCCGGCTGCCCTGCCGCCTACCGGGCGCGTTCGCCTCGCGCCACACCCCTGTATCGCCTCATCGAAGGGCACTTCGACGAGGTGAGGGGGCAGTGGGAGGAGCGGTTCGAGAGGCGGTACGGTTTCTGGCGCGACTTTGTCGACGAGCAGGTGCTGCGGTACTTGGACTGCGGCCTCTTCGAGAACGGATTCGCCCGGATCAGGTGCCCGGACTGCGCCGAGGAGTATCTGCTCGCGTTTTCATGCAAGACGCGGGAGCTGTGCCCGTCGTGCGCGGCCAAGCGGTCGGCGGCGACGGCGGTGCTGTTGGCAGAGGATGTGCTCAAGGAGGTCGGTCACGCCCAGTGGGTCTTCGTGATCCCCAAGATGCTGCGCCCGTACTTCCTGCACCACCGGGAACTTCTCGGGGGCCTTTCGCGTGCCGCGTGGGAGACGGTGCTCGAGCTGATGACCGCGGCTGTCGATGATGAGACCTTCCGGCCTGGGATGGTCGCGGTGGTGCAGACGGCCGGCGATATGGGGAACTTTCACCCCCACATGCACGCCCTGGTTTCGCGTGGGGGGTGGACCCGAGATGGGGAGTGGATGCCCGTTCCCTACGTAGACGAGCACTCGGCGGAGCTGCTGTTCCGGCACAAGGTCATGCGGCTTCTTCAGGACGAGGGTCTGCTGTCCGAGGAGCGAACCGAGCTTCTGTTGTCGTGGCGCCATACCGGCTTTTCGGTTCACAACCGGGTCACTGTCGAGCCGGAGGATCAGCCTGCTGTCGAGCGACTCGCCCGCTACATCATGCGGCCGCCGATCAGCCTAGAGCGGATGGTCTGGGACGGGGTGGGGGAGGTGCGGTACAGGCGGAAGCGGGGCCACGAGAGTCCGGGGTTGGAAGAACGCGAGGTGGAGACCTTTGACAAGCTCGAGTTCCTCGCCCGGGTCATCATGCACATCCCGGCGCCGAGAAGACATCTGATCCGTTTCTACGGCTGGTACTCGAATGTCTCTAGGGGCAAGCGGCGATTGAGAGGAGAGGCCGCCGGATCTGCCTGTCCGTCCGGCGAGGGCCAAGCCCCTTCGGGCCGAGCGAAAAAGGACCAGGGGCCCGACACCCGCGCGCTGCGTCGAAGTTGGGCACAGCTGATCAAGCGGATCTACGAGATCGACCCGTTGGTGTGCCCATCGTGCGGTGGTGAGATGAAGGTTGTCGCTTTCATCATCGATCACGCGGTGGTGGACAAGATTCTCACGAATTTGAAGCGGCGAGCCGAGTACAAGAGGGAGCGGGGGCCTCCCGGGCGATCCAAACTCGCAGCCGTGTTGTGAATTCGTCGCCCGACTTGAGTGTGTGGGTTCCTGGTTGAGGT
>JASJGQ010000326.1:0-19287 GCA_033791425.1 Acidobacteriota bacterium | reverse complement strand
CGTGACCGCGCTCGCACCCAAACACGAAATCGCAATCGGCTTTGTCGCCGGACTGTTCGGCATCATCGCTCTCAAGACCTGGCTGCGCAAAGTCTGCGACCCGTGTGAGCATCTCCAATCCGGGGACCAGGAGGTCCGGGTTGTTCGCGAGATCCCGAGCAAGGGCTACGGACAGGTCGAGGTCGTCATGAAAGGCGTCCAGCTCAAGCTCGCCGCACGGTCGGACGTCACTGCACCCATCCCGGTGGGGGCCGTCGTAAAGATTCTCGACCGCAGTGAGTCGGTAGTCGTTGTCGTGCCGGCAACCGCCTCCTCGTGAATCAGCAGTCTCCCGATTCGAGCACTCACTCAGCTGCCTCTGAGTCACCGATCATCCTGGCCAGCGGTTCGCCGCGGCGTAAAAGGCTGCTCGAGATGATTGGAATCACGTTCGAAATCGAACCCTCAGATATCGAAGAACGACCACAGGAAGGCGAAAGCCCGCCACACTTTGCTCTGCGTGCCGCCCGCGAAAAGGCGCTTGACGTCGCGACCCGTCATCCCGACAGCCGAGTTCTCGGCGCCGATACGGTCGTTGAGATTGACGGTGTGATCCTTGGAAAACCGAGAGACGCCGAAGATGCTTGCAGGATGTTGCGCTCTCTTTCCGGTCGCGACCATCTGGTTCACACCGGAGTGGCGTTGGCTGTCGCCGGCAACGCTCGGGAGCTCGTGGACACCGCGAGCGTCAGGTTTTCAACCCTCGATGACGACATCATCTCGTGGTACGTGGGCAGCGGCGAGCCGATGGACAAGGCGGGAGCCTATGCCATCCAGGGCATCGGAGGATTGCTCGTCGCCGAGCTACGCGGGTCTCCGCACACCGTCGTCGGGCTACCGATCCACCGCCTGCCGGAGCTCTTTGCGGCCCAGGATCTCGACTTCTGGAGGCTGCTGACCGCCAAAGGGACTTGAACGGCCTATTCACCACAGGTAATGGGCTCGCCGAAATCCTTGAAACTGAAGCTCGAGAAAATATGGTGGCCATTGAAGTCGAGCACGCGGCAGTCCTCGGTTGTTTCGAGGTCAGCCGAGATCACCTCGAACGGGACGCCGTAGACCGACCGAGCGCGGTCGACCGAGACCTCGTATCCGATAAACTTGCCGATGCCCTTTTGCGCGAGCTTCTTTACGAGACGCTCATCGGTCAGGGCTGGATACGTGGTCAACAGCAGAATCGGCCCGGTCCCTGAAAATACGATATAGGCGCGCATCCGGCCACCCCCCCCCATCGAAAGTCTCAGCGTCGACTGGGTCCGGCCTTCCGTCGATGGGCCTCCTCTCCAGCAGCCTTCAGTGCTCGCAGTGAAAAGCCCGGCCCAGCTCTGAAAACGGCACCCGGTCGAAAATATGCGGTCCATCGAAATCGAGGACCCTCAAGTCCTGACCACGCTCGATATCGGCGGCAATGATCTCAAACGGAACGCCGTAATACTCGCGCAAACGATCCACCGGGACTTCATACGCAATGAACTCCTCGATTCCTTTGCGGCGCAGAGAATTCTGAAGCGCCTCCCCGGTGATGCATGAGTTCGAGGTCATCACAAGGAGGGGCCCATTTCCGGTCAAGACCAAATATGACCTCATGGAGCCTCCCTTCCCAATAATCGAGCTGATCCCTTCCTACAAGATGGTCCCGTGAACATCGCTCGTCAAGGACCGGGATCACTGGGCAAAGGCGGCAGCCATGCCTTCAACGACCGAACGCGCAAATTCCTCTCTCCACCGGCTCTGTAACATGAGCTCCCGATCTTCCGGGTTGGCCATGTTGCAGACTTCGAGCAGCACCGCATTCTGCGCCGCGGTGTATCGCAATACGGCCGGAACCCAGCTCCGCCGCCCCCGCAACACCCGGTCCCGGATCGGATCGTAGGGATGGACCCTGATGTCGTTGTCATCGAGGCTCGTGAGGATCTCCTGCGCAAGGTGCCGGGACGAGGCCTCGACCCTGGCCTTGAACTCGGTCCCCAGGCGAACGGTCGGGTGGTTCCGGTACTCCGCATAGGTTTGAATGTCGCGGCGTCGCACCGTGTATGGCTTGTCGGGTCGTAGATAGCGGGACGGGACGTAAGCCATCGCACCCCGCACACTCTGGTGGAGTGAATCGGCGTGGATCGACAGAAAGACCGTCTTGGAACGCGGGACGTTCGTGCCGACACGATTGAGGATGATGTCGTTGGTCAGGTACCAGCGGAGGTGGACACCGAGCACCGAGTCTTCGAGCCGGTATTGAGGGCGTGTCAGAAGGAACGCGTCGCGTCGTTGGCCGAGGCGATTCGACCCGGGAATCGTGTAGCCGATCTTCCCATCCTGAATCGTCGTCCACACGGTGGCACGGGTGTGGCGCTCGAGATTACTCTTGATCCGGCACATGATGTCGTAGGCATAGGTGGATTCCCAGATCCCGTTCGAGACCGCGCCGGAGTCCTTACCGCCGTGACCGGCATCGAGAATGATCTGGACGCCGGAAAGATTGGCGGCGTCGACGACCTCGAGGAATTGCCGTAGCTCAAGGCGCCCCTCCAGCCACGCCTGGCGGCGGGGGTCATTGACGGGCAGATACTCCGGCAGCAGGAGGTCGAGGGGGATCTTCACCGGGTAGCCGACCGAGATATCGGTCACATCGCGGATGCCCGAGCGCGCCGCGATCTCCATAGCTGTTTCGTTGACCTGGACCGCCAGGAGCTGGCCGGTAAAGCGCACGACCACCGCCGAATACAAGGCCTCACCTCGTCGCAGACGATAGATCGCGAAACCGCCGAGCTCGTCGGTGCCGTACTCGAGCGGCACGACACCAGCGTTCGCCTGAGCACCCGTCGCCACGGCTCCGGCCAAGGGCAGCGGCGTCCGCTTTCGCGGTCTGGGTGTCGGTGTCGCTACGGGCGGCAGGCTCCGGAACTCGGACGACAACAACGCCTCGGGCACCGTCACCGGCCGCCCGCGTTTCGGACCGGATTGCCGCAGCGCTGGATTGGCCTGGAGGAGCGCCGGGGCACGGTCGTCCGAACCTGCAAAGAGGGCCGCCAGCCAGGTCCAGCTCTCCTCACCGCCTCCAAAGGGATCGAGAACCCAGTGCTGCCAACCGGAAACCGTCCTCACGTCCGCGGGGAAGAGCTTCTGGACCGCTTCGAGACGGGTCTCCGGACGCAGCAGTTCCACCGGCAGGCGGACCGCCCGATCGCGCATCGGCGATCTCATCCCGGGGTTGGCCTCGCGAAGAGCGGCGACGGTGTCCGATGTTCCGGTGTAGCGCCGGGCGAGAGTGATCCATCCATCGCCACGCATCGGCTCCACGAGGAGCACCGGATGTCCTCCACGCTCCCACCGAATGATCCCGTGGGGCCGGAAGACGATGTCGATTGACTGCGGCCGCTGGTCCTCGACCCAGGCAATCAGGGGCACCAAAACCACCATCGCCGAAAGCCCATACCGGAGAAGACGCCACGGCCGACCGCCTCGGGCGAAACGCCCGGCTGATAGACTCATCGACAACGGGTCCACCACGCGGGAGCTGCCAGAATCAGTCTCTGAATCGCCGTCTCCTGTACGAGTTCAAGCGGGCGCACCGTATACTCGGACATACCCGCGAGGTAAGCCGATGGTAACACGCCAAAACCCGCCCGAGATGGATGCCACGTGCACCAAAGAGAAGCTCCAGGCGCTCCTCAAATCTCGAACTCACGAGGTCACCGAGCTTCGGCAGAGGATTCGAGATCTCGAGCTCCAGGGAACCGAATTTCTGTCCGCCGCGTCCCACGCTGTCATGAATCCACTCACCATCATTCAGAGCTATCTCGAGATCCTCCTTTCGGATCTTCAGGGAGGGCTCTCGGATCAGCAGGTCGAATTCGTCAAGACTGCCCACTCGGCCACCCTGAGAATGAATCGGCTGGTCGACTCCATCGTCGAGGCGGCGGCCCTCGAAACGGGCGCTGCGGAACTCGAAATGTGCTCGGTCGATATCGCCAACCTCGTATCAGACGTGTGCGCGTCACACGCGGCTCTGGCCGGGGATCGTGGTGTGGATCTTTCACTGTCGATCACGCCCAGCCTGCCACCTGCCTCGGCGGACGTCGAACGCCTGAAAAACGCAGTCGAGGCGGTGATTCTAAATGCCGTTCAATGGACCCCAGACGGCGGTCGCGTTCTCATCGAGGTATCGCCCCGCGATGACGGCATCGTTGTCGGCGTCACCGACACCGGTCCAGGGATACCGGAGGATCAGCTGGGGCGCGTATTCGACCCATTTGTCCGCCTCTCTCGGCAAACCAGCGATCCGCAGCGCGGCCCAGGCCTCGGCCTCAGCATCGCTCAACGGCAGATCGAGGCCATGAATGGCCGCATCGCGGTGACGAGCGCTGTCGGCACGGGGAGCTCCTTCGAACTCTGGATTCCGGTGGAAGACGAGGACCGCACCTGACACCACCTGTTCCGGTGGTCGAGTCTTTTTCGTCACCAGTTGTCAGCAGAACTGAACATTGCTTTGACACCATCAAGGGAACGAGATTCTAAAACATTTATTACCAATGTTTTCCGATCTGTACCATGCAGGGAAACGCGCGAATTCAGCAGTACTCGCACCGAACTGGCGAAACGGCGTGCGAGTTTCAGGGCATGCAAGCTTGCTTCCCCAGCTCGGATAGTGTGAGATCGCTTCCGATGAACAGTCTTGATTTCTATTCAAATCATCTCGATGGGTATCTCGAGGAGCTCATGCAGTTCACCGCTGTGGAGACGCCCACCGGAAATATCAAACAGCTGGATCGCGCCGCCGATTTCTTGATGGAACGGGTCTCCGGCCTCGGGTTTGTCGAACGCGAGGTGCTACCCGACCATGGTCCTTTGCTGCGGATCGTGCGCGAAGGGACCGGCGTCCGTGTCCTGCTCCTCGGTCACTTTGATACCGTATGGCCAATCGGTTGTTGGCCGAAACTGTGGCGCGTCGACAACGGTCGGGTCTATGGTCCGGGCGTATACGACATGAAGGGGGGGCTGCTCTTTATCGTCTGGCTGCTCCGGTTTCTGGAGCAGCATGGACTGTCCCACCCGCACATCGAGGCCGTCTTCAACCCTGACGAGGAAATTGGTTCACCGGGTTCCAGGCCCCTCATCGAGGAAGCCGCCCGACGGGCCGACGTGGTGCTGGTCCTTGAACCGACCAATCTCGAGGGAAACCTCAAACTTGCTCGCAAAGGTTCTGGTGAGTACGTCATCACCATCAACGGGCGGTCTGCACACCAGGGCGTTGAACCGGAGCTTGGCGTGAATGCTGTTGTCGAGGCTGCCCACCAGGTGCTCAAAGTGCTCGAGCTCGAGGACCTCACCAAGGGAACCACCGTCGGCCCGAACGTCATCCAGGGTGGGCGCGTCAGCAACATGGTTCCGGACCAGGCGGAAATTCGCGTGGACGTTCGCGCATGGACGTCGGACGAGACCCGTCGCCTCGAGAAGGCCATACGGGGTCTGTCACCCATCATCGATGGGAGCAAGATCCAGATCTTCGGCGGTTTTAACAGACCGCCGATGGAGGTCAGCGACGCTTCAATGGAGATCTTCGAGGGCGCCCGAGTCCTCGGTCGGGGTCTCGGGCTTGACCTCGCCTGGGTCAAGTGGGGTGGCTCTTCCGACGCCAATATCGCGGCCGCCGTCGGTACCCCGACCATTGACGGTTTCGGGCCGGTCGGTGAGGGGGCACACCAACTCGAAGAGTGCATCGTCGTCGACGAGGTTCCACGTCGTCTCGCGCTGCTGACCGAGGTGGTGCGTTCTTTCGTTCACATCGATTGAGTCGACGGGCGCTCCATATGAACGCTCTAGAGAAACAAACGAATCCGAAGGACGGAGACTTCATATGCACAAGGTCATGATTGCAGGCGCAGTTCGGACGCCGGTAGGTGCGATTGGTGGTGGCTTGAGTGGACTCCAGGCGCGCGAACTAGCAACCCTCACCATTCGTGGATTGCTCGAACGTTCCGGTGTCACCGCCGAACTCGTGGAGTACACGTGTCTCGGTTGGGTAATGCAGGACCCACGTTCACCAAACATCGCAAAGACCGCCGCCGAGTTTGCGGGCGTCCCCCACACCTCTCCGGGGACGACGTTCCACGAAAACTGCGCGTCAGGCGGCGCCGCCATCCACAGTCTTGCCCGCCGCATCATGCTCGGCGAGGTGTCGCTTGGCGTGGCAGGCGGCGTCGAATCGCTCAGCAACGTGCCCCGCTACCTGTTCACCGGGCGGATCAAGGGCCAGCTCTATGGCGACATGACCCTGGTCGACGGGCTGTTCGGCGCCCTCACCGATTCCAACGTCGGTGAGAACGGAGAGCTGATGGGACTTCTCACCGAGCGCCTCGTCGAGCGGTACGGAGTCACCAGGGAGGAACAGGACGAGGTCGCCTACCGCTCGCACCACGGAGCGCTGCGCGCGTGGGACGAAGGAGCTTTCTCCGATTATGTGATCCCGGTCGAGGTCCCGCAGCGAAAGGGCGAACCGCTGGTGGTCGCCCGAGATGAAGGGCCACGGCCGATAACTATGGAAGAGCTCGCGGCCGCTCGCCCCTACTTCAAGCGCGACGGCGGCACCATCACGGCGCTCAACGCATCCAGCGTCAACGACGGCGCGGCCGTGGTTCTGCTGATGAGCGCCGAACGTGCTGCCGAGCTCGGGTTGGAGCCACTCGCCGAATTGAGGGCATTTACCAACATCGGCGTGGCAAAGGAGTACATGGGTGAAGGGGCCTTTAAGGTGGTGCCGCCGTTAGTCGACAGGGCCGGACTCGCGCTCGGCGACATCGATCTGTTCGAGCTGAACGAGGCATTTGCTGCAGTGCTCGCCGCCGCCTTCCACGACCTGCCCGATCTTCCCAGAGACCGAACAAATGTCTGGGGCAGTGGCGTGTCGCTCGGTCATCCCGTCGGTTGTACGGGCGCACGGCAGGTCGTGGATATGGTCCACCAGCTGCGCCGGCGAGGAAAGAACATTGGACTCACCTCGAGGTGCGTGGGCGGCGGTATCGGCAGTGGCGAGGTCGTGATCACCGAGTGACCGGGATCACACCCAGTGACCTCTGACGTCAATAACCCTCGATTTTATTGACGTCCAGCGTCACTCTGGAGCCTGTTCAAAGGTGCGAATCAGGGGTCGGCTACTTAGCCTCTGCCTATTGAACCGGAACTGACGCCATCATTGATTGCTACGCGAAGCGGCGGGTCAGTTCTGCTCTCCTTCGGGAATCTGAAAAAAGGAGCCGTCCAGTATTACGATGTCCTCATCAAAGTAACTGGTACTCCCTAAGGTCCAAGGCAGATCGGCAATGCCGTTCGAGGCCATGGACGCAAGTGAGTAGGTGTCCCCGTCGCTCTTGTACTGATAAGCGAAGTTCCATGCATCAGATACAGGAACTTCCCCGACGAGCGGAATCAGATCATCAGAAACGTCTGCCAATGGTCCAAGACTGCCCGCCACCGGAAACTCGGTGTAGTCCTGATGATAGATCCCTAACCCGATGGAAATGGTGCGAATATCCGAGACTGTTCGAGTTTGTCTCGCACGCTGAATCGCGTTCATCAGGTTCGGGATCACGATCGCGACGATCAACCCAATGATTGCGGCCACGATCAATACTTCGACAAAGGAAAACCCCCGACACGACATGTGGTCTTGAGTCTTCATGATGAACATTCCACGCAATCCGCATGCCAGGATTTGCGACCTTCACCAAGTCACGTCCCGGACACCTTGAGCACCCCCGTTTTCGTGTGGTACAGTCCTTTCCTCGGTGTGCGGGCGTAACTCAGTTGGTAGAGTGTCAGCTTCCCAAGCTGGACGTCGCGGGTTCGAATCCCGTTGCCCGCTCCACCCACGAAAACACGAGGAATAAGAAATGGGTCTTTTCGGAAGTGACGATAAAACGCAGACCGCTCCGCAACCCGCGGACGGCCAGACATCGCGACCGAGCCCGCAGAAGCCACCCGACCAACGGGGAACTCGCACCGTGATTACCGACACGATCCTTATCGAGGGAACGCTCTCCGGAACAGGACAAATTACTGTGGATGGAAGAGTTCGTGGATCCATCGATGGCAAAGACGAGGTCGTGATCGGCTCTCGGGGACGCGTCGACGCGGCCGTTCACGGACGCGCGGTGACCGTGGTGGGCCGGGTCACCGGCGATATTACCGCCGACCAGAAGATCGAACTCGAGCCGACAGCGCAGGTCGACGGGGACATTACCGCGCCACGGATTCTGATCAAGGACGGTGCGACCTTCCGCGGCAAGGTCAACATGAAACCACCGGAGGCGCGCGGAGCCGTCACCACGTCGAGCGCGCGCAAGGTCGATACCAAACCCCACCAACGCTGAATCGAAGGGACATCGGCATCGTCGAGCCCCGGAGCAACTGCCAGTTCGTTTTGAAACGGAGCTATCCCGTTTTCATCCATTATCGGCAGTGACCGATCACTCTCCCTCGCACCTGGCCCGTGGCACTTCGAATGGGCTGTAGCGCTCGCGATAGATGCCCGCCAGCGTCAGGAACGCAGTCATCATGAGGGGCCCCAGGAGCAGGCCGACCGCTCCAAAGACGATGGCACCTCCGATCAACGACAAGAAGACCAGCAGCGTGTGCATTTGGGCGCGGCGACCGACCAGGAGTGGTTTCAGCCAATACTCGACCACAGTTGCAACCAGCAGCAGTAGAACAAAGAGTGCGACTGCGCGCGCCGTTTCACCGGCCAACAAGAGGATCAACGAGAAAGGCACAACCACCAGTGAGATGCCGACGACGGGTATGAAGGCGAGGATCGCCATCACCACCCCCCAGAGGACCGCACCGTGGAGGCCGAGAATCGAAAAAACGAGCCCGCCGACGACCCCCTGAATCACCGCCGAAACCCCGTTACCGATCACCAGAGAAGACGCCATATCCGTGAACCGATGTGTCACCAATCGCTGTTCATCCACAGGAAGCGGGAGGCTGCCTTCGCACCAATCCCTCAGCCGGCGGCCATCGACGAGGAGATAGTAGAGAATGAGAACCCAGAATATGAAACCGAACACGAACCGCAGTAAGTGCTTTGCCAGCGAAACGCCCTGTTTGTAGAAAAAGCCGCCAATGCGGACACCGCTGGTTGCGACGAGATCGTAGACGCGATCCGTCGTCATTTCGAACCCGAAAGGTTTTAAAAGCAGGTTGACGTCTTCGATCTGCCCCTGCCGCTCTTCGAGCATGGTGCGCAGGCTCCCCTCGGTGAGTTGCGTCGTGCTCATTTCATAAATACCGAGGGCTTCCTGGGACACCTCCTGGGCTATGACATACAGTGGCACCAGGAGCACCACCAGCAGGATCAGACAGATGATGAGACCCGCCAACCGGCGGCGCCCGTTGAGAGTGTTGACCAAACGCCGGTATGACGGATCGATCAGCCCGGCCGCGACAATCGCCAACAGAATCACCGAGAAAAACGGCGCCAGGACCATCAGCACGACCACCAGGCAGATACCAATCGCCGTCAACAGTCCGAACCACGCCGCCTTCTCTGGTGGAGGTGGCTCGAGAGACGATTGAGCCTCTACCGTTGCCTCGACAGATGTCTGCGTTTTTTCCACCTTCTCGCCGGTCTCCGTTCGGCTGTTGTCATGAGAGGCGCCGCTTTGCCGTCAATATTGTCGGCACTCCCGTTCCGCCCCCGTTTCATTCATCATTGCAAGAGGACGGACAGAACGGTATTTCGAGCACCCGAGTATAGCTGTTCCCGGCGAGATCGCCGTCTCCACCAATCGGAATCCCCTGCACAGTTACCCACGCATGGCCGGCAAGTCGGGGCTCGGGATCATCACCCGGCCTGAAGCCCACATTCAGCGCGACCCCCTCACGATCCGAGAGCAGAGCGCCAAGAACGAGCGACCTGACCAGGCACGTGTTCATGCCACCGAACCACGACGTCCAGCGAGCGCTTGCGCGTCCCGCCGCTCGCACCAAACGATTGGTCGAAAAACGACGCAGCCCTCCACCGCGTGTGCACAGATCCTCGACCACGACCGTGATCGGAACCGAGCGGACATTTTGAGCGCGCCTCGCCAGCGCCAGAGCTCTCGCAAACAACGCGAGTTCAACCGGGTTGAAACGCCCTACATTCAAAGCACGACCTCCTATCTGGAGCTACTTCCATTCCATTCGTCTATATAGATTCTGCTACGCTCCGGCCATGACGACAACCACCGAAGTGGCCTCGACATTTCGCAGCCAGCTTCCACACCTTCCCCGCGCCCTCGGTCTGGTGTGGAAAGCCGCCCCCGTCTGGACTGCCGCGTGGTCGCTTCTACTGGTTGTGCAGGGCCTTTTGCCGGTCGCCATGGTCTACCTCACGCGCACCGTCGTCGATCGACTCACAGGATCCGGAAACACCGGTATGACCTCGGAGTCGCTGCGCCACGTCATCACTCCCGTCATCGTCTTGGCCATTCTATTCCTCACCTCAGAGGTCTTGCGCGCGGTGACCAGGATGGTCCGAACAGCCCAGGCAGACCTCGTCCGCGATCACGTCAGCGAGCTCGTTCACGGACGAACGATGCGGGCCGATCTCGCCCAGTTCGAGTCGCCGGAATTCCACGATCGCCTCCACCGTGCACGTCTCGACAGCCACGAGGGCCCCACCACCCTGGTCCAGAATCTGGGTTCTCTCGTCCAGTATTCGATCACCCTTGGCGCCATGGCGATCGTCCTGATGACCTATGGCTGGTGGGTTCCCCTGGCACTCTTGGTGAGCACTCTTCCCGCATTGGCCGTGGTGGCACGTTACGCGCTGACCCACCATCGATGGCTGGTACGAACCACACCTGAAACACGGCGCTCCTGGTACTACGACTGGCTATTGTCGACCCGCGAAACCGCCGCTGAACTCCGTTTGTTTGACCTCGGGCCGTCCTTTTCAAAAATGTTTCAGAGCATTCGGAGACGACTGCGACGAGAGCGATTCGCCCTCACCCGTTCGGAGGCCTTTGCTGAAGCGGCAGCCGGAGGTTTTGCGCTCGTAATCACCGGGCTCCTGGTGATCTGGATGATCGCGCAAACTGTCGAGGGTGCCATGAGCCTCGGCTCGCTCGCCATGTTCCTGCAGGCCTTTACACAAGGCCAAACCCTGATGCGTTCGCTGCTGGAGACCGTGGGTCAGACCTGGTCGAACATTCTCTTCCTCGAAAACCTTTTTGGATTCCTCGACGTCGACCCGACCGTGGTCGACCCCGCCGTGCCCCTGCATCCGTCGATGGCCACGCCACCGTCGATTCGCTTTCGTTCGGTCTCATTCACCTATCCGGGAGTCTCGAGGCCGGTGTTTCAGGACTTCGATCTCGAGATTGGCGCCGGCACGACGGCGGCCCTTCTCGGGGTCAACGGTGCAGGCAAGAGCACCCTCTTCAAACTCGTGTGTCGATTCTACGATCCGGATCAGGGAACCGTTGAAATCGATGGGATAGATATTCGAAAACTCGAGCTGACCGAGGTCAGGCGTCGCATCTCTGCCTTGTTCCAGGAGCCCGTCCACTACAGCGAGACGGTGGCAGAGAACATCTCGATGAGCGAGCCCGACCGCAGCGTCGACGAGGCGAGGATTGCTGCGGCGGTTCGGATCGCAGGGGCCGGCCCTCTGATCGACAAACTCGCTGAAGGCAGGAACACCATGCTCGGCACCTGGTTCTCCGGCGGAGCCGAACTCTCGGTCGGCGAGTGGCAGCGCCTTGCTCTCGCCCGTGCCCTGATGCGACCAGCTCCTCTCCTCTTGCTCGACGAACCGACGGCTGCGATGGACTCGTGGTCGGAATCCGAGTGGGGTAACCACCTGAGGGAAATGGCCGATGGGCGCACCGTCCTCGTCATCACCCACCGATTGACCACCGCCATGCATGCGGACGCGATTCATATCATGGACGGAGGCCGCATCATCGAGTCCGGCAGCCACCGCGAGCTCCTGGAGCAGGACGGGCCGTACCGAAGGGCGTGGCAGGGGCAGTTCGGGAAGAGTTCTCAGTTTTGAGTTTTGAGTTTTGAATTCCGGCCCGGAGAGACCGCAGATCACGCAGATGAACGCAGATACGCGTGTGCGGCGGAGGTGCCATTTTTTGCATTGTTTGACGCCTCCATCTTCTGCAAGCCCACGAGGCATCTCGGGCGAAAAATGCTAAAGGTGGCTCCTCTCGGGAAGCGCGCTCCCAAAGGCGGGTTCTCTCGAGCGCTCGGGTACGGTGCGACTGCTCGAGCCGAGGGGACTTATCAGGGACGGGAGCGGCACGACTATTTTCCCCTGAAGTGAGGGCGTCTCTCCCAAGAGATTTCTCCACTCGTTCCCGGCTTCGTCCTTCGGACTACGCCGTGCCTACCGCTCGGTCGAAATGACAGGTTTGTTGTATTGATACGTGATAAGGAGGATTCGAGCCAACAATGCTAAAGGTGGCTCCTCCCGGGAAGCACGTTCTGATACGGCCCTCGTGCGGCGGAGGTGCCATTTTTTGCATTGTTTGAAGGCTCTTTCTCTCGCAGGCCCATGAGGCATCTCGGGCAAACAATGCTAAAGGTGGCTCCTCCCGGGAAGCGCGCTCCGAGAGCCGGGTTCACTCGAACGCCAGAGGAAGTGACGGCTCTTCCCTTCAAGAGATTTCTCCACTCGCTGCCGGCTTCGTCCTACGGACTTCGCCGTGCCTACCGCTCGGTCGAAATGACAGGTTTGTTGTATTGATACGTGATAATGAGAGAGTCTCCCCTGCTCCCCTGCTCCTCGGCCCCCTGCATCCTCGCGGGCACGGAGACGGAGACGGGGACCGTTTGCGCTATACTCCGGCGCCATGAATCGAGTCTCCTGGGAACGGTATTTCATGAACCTGGCGCTGCAGGCGGCGACTCGCTCGACGTGTCCCCGGAAACACGTGGGCGCCGTCATCGTCCGCGACAAGGCCATCCTGTCCACCGGCTACAACGGTTCGATCCGCAGCGCACCTCACTGCACCGATATCGGCTGCCTCATGGACAACGGCCACTGCATCAGAACAGTGCACGCGGAGGCCAACGCTCTGGTCCAGGCGGCGTGCCACGGCACCCGCCTCGAAGGCGCACAGATCTACGTCACCGCCTCGCCGTGTTTCAACTGTTTCAAGCTGATCGTCAACGCGGGAATCCGATCGATCTACTTTGGCGAGTTCTACCGTGACGAGCGCGTTCTCGAGTTTGCAGCGGATATCGGAATCAAATTTGTCCACCTCGGTCTCGAGGATATCTCGATCCAACAATGATCGACCTCGACCTCGATCAGAGCTCCATCCCCCTGGAATGGCCCGAGACCTTCGGGCGAGACGCACCGACCGACATCGAGATCGGCTCCGGCAAAGGAAAGTTCCTGAACGAGTTGGCCGCGCTGCGCCCGGAACGAAACATCCTCGCAGTCGAACGTTCACCGAAATACCAGCGTCTATGCTGCGACCGCGCGGCGCGTCGCGGGCTCGACAACGTCGCGCTGGCGGCGACGACCGGAGAGGATCTTTTGTTCCGGCTCCTGGCACCTGGATCGGTCCAGACCTTCTTCGTTCTCTTTCCCGACCCGTGGCCAAAAAAACGCCACCACAAGCGCCGCTTCATCAAACCGGACGTTGTAGCGGCGATGCGCAGTGGCCTGGTCTCCGGTGGTTTGCTGCTCGTCAAGTCGGATCACGAAGCCTACGCCGAGGTCATTCGCGAGGTTCTGGCAGATGCTCCCGGGTTCGTTCATCTCGACCCCACAGAGGCGTTTTCCGACCTACCGGTGACCGGTTTCGAAGTGAAGTACCTTGCCGAGGGCCGCACGATCCACTCGTTCGCGCTGCAGAAGACAGACTGAACCGCAACAGCGCGCGACCTACAGGGTCGTCAGGAGACGATCTCACCGGTGACGGACGTACCGTCGAACAAAGTCAGGTTGTAGCGGACGATCACCCGAGAGCGGCTCGAAGGCACTCGGAACGTGCCACTCGTCACCGTTTCTCCGGGCGCCAGATACACTTCGAAAAACCGGGCGGCGTTGACCCGCTCGAAGTCTCCCTGGTCCCATTTTCCTCCGCTGACAGTACCGCGGGTGAGGTGCTCGAACGAGCCGCGTTCATCGACCGTCATCCACCCTTCCTCGACCGACACCTCGAGCCAATTCCCGTGGTTGGACACTGCGGTTGCAAACGGGCCGGTGTTCGTCATCCTGACCTGGAGGGATCGACCGTTTCTCTCAACATCGAGATTGATCGTCGGCTCGGGACCCTCGCCACCCAGAAACCGGATCAGGGTTTCCCGGCTCAGACCCAGCTCCCGCCCGTCCGGGGGGAGTATCATCAGATCCCACCCACCCAGCTCCGGCAGGAGCAGTCGTTGGCTCTCGGCGATGGCTGCACGGAGTCGAGATGCATCGATCCATCGCACGGCAAGAGTGTCTCCGGCCGACCACTTTCTTCCGCTCCACGATGCGCTTCGGGCAAAGGTGAACGTACGGTCGAGGACTGAAGATGTGGAGACCGAAGCCACACCCTTTTCTGTCAGCGGGTCAAGATCATCACCCGGCCCCTGCAGAGGAGGCTCGGTCTTTGGTTGGATCACAACGCCGACCCTGACCCGTACTCCGGAATCGACGAGAGGTGCAAGTTTTTCTCTGAACGGCAGGGGATCGCGTTCGCCAATGCCACGGAGGACACTCCCCTGGGTTCCAAACGACGGCACGATGCAGCTGCGTGCGGCCGTCGCGACCTGGCGCCCGAGTTCCGTCTCCAACTGCGTGAAGGACAACACCGGCACCACCGAGAGTCCCGACACCTCCTGCAGAGCGGCCACGAATTCATCAAGACCCTCTGCAAGTTCCGGCAGATCGAGAATCACCTCAGCCGGAATTGTCCCTCCGAGATCGCCTTCGAGAGCCCGCCACACCGCGGTGGCTGCGGCCTCATCCAGATCCGGGCGTACGCCGGACACCTCGAGGGCGATCCCGAGGGGTATGGGTCCAGCGACGGGCCCGGCGGGATCAATCCGGAGCACCGGTGCCTGTCCTTTGAGATCGATCCTTCCACGCCACATCACCACTTCGTCCACGCCGACGCGCTGCAGGCGACCGGCAGTGGCCTCGTCAACGCCGTTATGGTCGAGCCAGACGACCAGCCGTCTCGGCGTTGGAGGGATGTCCCGAGCGACCGGCGGCGATCCCCCACAAGCAATAGAGGTCAGCAACGCGAGCACCAGCGCCACACGAATTCTCATCGTTGTATCCTACCGCGAAAATCCCACCGGCAACCCGGGCCGACGGAATTTTGAAGACACTTATCCGCGCGAGATGCCCTGATTCGCAGAACCGCGGCCTCTATCGCCTCGTGATCGCATCCCGCCTCAGAGCTCAGTCTGATGGAGCAGCGTCGGCCGAGTCGGACATCGGCGGAAACTCGAGGCGCACGATCAGCCCGCGCGTTCCATTGGCTGCTTCTACACGTCCGTGACATCTCGTTACGACCTGGTGCACCAGCGCGAGGCCGAGCCCGCTGCCGGCCGTAGTGGTCGAAAAATGAGGAGAGAACAGGTCCGGCAACCGCGCATCGGGCACACCGCCGCCGGAGTCCTCGACCTCGAGGACGACCCGTTCCGATTCGCCGAACAACCGGAGAGTGATCGTTCCAGCCTCGTCGGCAAGGGCGTCGATACTGTTTTGAACCAGGTTCGATACGGCCCGGTGCAGCCAGTGCCGATCGCCCCTGATCGGGAATGGCGCCGGATCAGCGACCTCGTGTTCGAACCTGATGCCGCGTCTGGCGAAAATCTCGGAACCCGCCGGGACGCCCTCCAGGACCGACTGCAAATTCACCGCAACAGGCTCCCAGTGTTCGAGGGCGACCAGATTGGAAAATGAGTTGGCAGTCTCTTCGAGACGCGCCACCTGAACCGCGATCTCGCGGCAGGCTTCGTCGAGCAGTCGCGGCAGCTCCGGATCATCCCGCCCGACCGCCGCCTCCAGTTCCTGGACCCAGAGGCGAACCGGTGTCAAAGGATTCTTGACCTCGTGGGCGACGATTCGAGCCATTTGATTGAGCTGAAGCGCCCGATCCGCCCGCACCAGGTCCGTCACATCATCGACCACCGCCACGAGACCTAGGGAGCCGTCGGGAAATGGAACCCCGGCGACGCCGATTCGCCACGTCAGGTCCCGCCCCGGGATCGGCTGCACGGTCTTGGCGGCGGAGCCGCCGATACTCGCCTCCTCGACCGTTGTTCGCAGCTGATCCAGAAACAGACGGCCGTGTTCCTCCTCCAACCGGTGCGCGGCCGGATTGGCAAACCTTTCCGCGCCATCGGGCTCGAGCACCACCACCGCCGACTCCAGAGTCTTGAGAGTTATGCGAAGCAGCTCTTCCTGGTGGCGCAGGCTGACCTCGCGTTGCTGAACCTCTTCATTCATGGAAGCGACCGCGTCGAGTACCTCTGCCAGGTCGGTTTCTCGTGGTCTCTGAATGGAGCCCAATGGTTCGCCGTCGAGCAGTTTTCTCGCCAACGCGACCAACTCGCGCAACGAGCCGCTGAGGCGCTTTTCGATTCTTGTGGTGAGAACCAGTGCGAGGAGAGCTGATAAACAGGCACCGGTCAGCAACCAGTCAACCGCTCCCAGATCCGACCCCGAACCGGTCGAACTGGGTTGGAACAGGTGGAGCAGAAGACGCCGATCCTGGAGGTCCACGGGGCCGGCCGCCACCAACTGGTCCCGCCATTTCAGCACGGATGGATCGTCGCGCCCCAGAAGGTAGGGTGGAAACGTCTCGGGCAACGGCAACCAGGGGAGCAGGCCGCTGCTGAGGAGGTCCAGCCTCGACACCGCCACCAGGTCCGCGCCATCCCACAAAGAGACTTCACCGCCCCAGCCTTCGGCCAACCACTTCGCCAAATCGTCGTCGACGGCGAACCCGCCGCCGAGATGCACCGCGGTATAGCGTGCAGCGCGAAGTGCTTCCAACCCCCGGAGCCGTTCGAGAGACTTTTCCTGGTTACCGATGCGTTGGTGGAGAAAGAGGGTCAGCACGAACAACGGCAGCACCACACCCCCGGCGACCAGCAACCGGAGCCGACCTCCAAAGGTCGCGAGATCGGACCGGCGCACCACCGGTGGCAACGCGATGGCGGACCCGAGGAGCGCCCACAGCATTGCGATCGCGGTCCGAATCACCCAATCAGACACCGAGGGTTGATGGCTTACAGCGACCACCAGCCACTCGCCGTTCCGCCGGATCCGGGCGAGGCGCCGATCATCGCCAACTGTCATCCAGGTCCACCCGCCATCGGCATGAAAGAGCTCTCCCGCTCGGATGGCATCGAGGTTGCCGATCTGCGGGTGAAGACTCGCCGCGACCTCACCCGACCGCGTCAGAACTGCGTACCAGATCGGGCGCTCCCCCGATTCTTCCAACATTCGACCCGATCGCCAATCTCTGAGGAGGCTCCACGGTTCAGTTGCCACCAGAAGTTCGAGCGCACCCCCACCAGCGCCCGCCAGGGGCCAGCGCCGGACTAATCGTGTTTCCGTCGTCGCCGGCGAAAGATCACCCCACTGCGAAACGATGAAAAGGTCCTCGTCGAGCAACCTGAGTTCGGAGGGGGTCCGCCAGTTTCCGAGATCCCAGCTTTCGGCGAGGGCGGGCGCGAGATCCGTCAGACGGCACCGGTCGGCCGCCACCGGCAGGATCTCGTCCAGGCTCATTTCCCCGCGCGGCAGCACCACGCCCCAATCGGCGCCGTCAAAACGCTCGAGTTGGACCGGGATTCGGACCACGTACGCGGTCAATCCGATAACAGCCAGCACCGCCGTTCCAAAGAGCCGGCGGTCGAGGGAGAATCCCGACCGTGTTGTCCCCGGCCACCCAACGATCACAAAAGCGAGGGCCACCATCCAGACGCCGCCGAGTCCAGGTCGCTGCAGGTGGTCCGGAAGCCAGCTGAAACGCTCGATCGGCGTGCCGAGCACCGCTGCAACGGCAGCCGTCAGAATCGTTGCAACCACCAGCGTCCTCGACCACACCGGTCTGAGGGATCGTGCAAGACGCCCCAGCGCGGCTCCGGCCAATAGCAGAACCAGCGCCAGCACCGAATTGGATACCGCGCCCTCCGCAGCAACCATTGACGTTGTGCCCAGCGCCACCACGAGCCAGGCCGCAAGAGGCTGAAAGAACAAAGCCAGGACCGCAAGAACCAACCACCCGAACCAGTGCCACCGCGCGACGTTGCGCGCCGGCTCCGCGACAAAGGACACGGGCACTTCCACGCCCGGCCTTCCAGAGACGCGGATGTTCCGCGCGCCGGACGTGTTTTGACCGATCGAAACGGCGCCGCCTCTCGCGGCACGCATGCCCCAGATTTCGGGCGCCCGCACCGTCGTACGATCCGATACGACGATCGCACCCACCAGCCTGCCCTCGATGAACAGTGGTTCGCGAAGCCAGAGATCTGCGGCGGCGACCGACCACCCCACTCCCCACTGACGTTGACCGAGCGACCGAAGACCGAACGGAAACGCATTGCCGGCCCCGCCCCAGGCGATCACCTGCCCACGGTCATCAATCAGATAAATGGTTCGTCCAGGCGCGTTGCGGGCCGTTCGTTCGAGGGTGTCAAACGGCAACGAGGGATCGACCGCCTCACCGGCGGCGCTCAGCAGCCGGGTGAGGTCGCGGTCGGTTGCAAGTTCCTCGCCCGTCTCCAACATTCCAGCGCAATGGCGGTCCAATTGATCGGTGAGCCGCGGGGCGTCAAACCCCGCAGCTGCGGGCCACAGGGCCGGCAGCGCCGCCACCGCGACCGCCAACCACGGCAGCCACTCGTTGCCACGGGGGCGCGCAAGGGCGAGCAGACCGCCGCACAGACCGATGAGTGCCGCCGCAGACGGTTGCCACCACGGCCACGGCCCACACACAGCCACAGCGGCGAGAGCGAGCAGCCAGGACTTCGAGATTCTTGCCTGTGGCAAGGGGATTTCCATCAGCGGCAGTATATCGTGGGGTGTCGTTCCCGGAAGAAACGGCGTGACCGGGCAGCCTACCGTAGATTGGTTTTCACTTCGTTCATGCCGCGAGGAGCCACCCTAGGCATTGTTTGAACGTACCGTCTTGCTGGAAGCCAACGGTCGAGTATCAAACAAGGCCAAGGATGGCACCTCCGCCGCACGCGACTTGTCTCTGGACGCTTCCATTGTGAGCTCTCGAACGTGCAAGCAGGGCT
>JASJGQ010000325.1:0-13792 GCA_033791425.1 Acidobacteriota bacterium | reverse complement strand
CATAGGTGTAGTTGACATAGAAGAAACCGTTGTTTGCGTAGTCCGGATGAAAGGCGAGGCCCAGCAGACCCTGTTCGTTACCTCCGGTGTCGACAACCGTCGAAAGATCGAGGAAGGGCGGATCGACAATCGCACCGTTTTCCACCACCCGGATCGTGCCGCCCTGCTCGACCACGAAGAGACGTCCCGACCCGTCCCCTGCATGACGGACGGCTATAGGCCGAGTGAATCCACTCTTGTATGTGATGAGTGCAAGGTCGGCGGGCGGATCCGAGGCCGCCGCCGTCGACGGGATGATCAACCCAGTGGAGACAGCCACCGACAACGCCAGGAGGTAGTACCAGACCGCGCAACGCCAAGGAAAAGAATCTTTCATACCTTCTCCAATGGCTACGCCGTCGCGAATATTTCGATCGCCCGTGATCCGGATCACGCAACAAGGCGTTCCCTGCTAGAGTGAATTCAATGGTGGACACCAGCTCGAACCTCAAGGCCAAGCTGCACGAGATCATCTTCGAGGCCGACACCCCCGCCGGGAAAGTGTTCGACGTCGTTCTCATGGTGTTGATCGTGCTCAGCGTGATCGCGGTGATACTCGAAAGCGTCGCCTCGATCGATGCGAAGTACGGGCCCTGGCTCCGTACCTTCGAGTGGATCGTCACGATCCTCTTCACCATCGAGTACCTCTTGCGGCTCTACTGTGTCGGCAAACCCGCCCAGTACGCGCGGAGCTTCTTCGGCATCGTCGATCTGCTTTCGATCCTTCCGACCTATCTGAGCCTGATCATTCCCGGCGCCCAGTCTTTCATGGTCATCCGCGCCCTGAGGCTACTCCGCGTTTTCCGCGTCCTCAAACTGGGGCACTTTGTGGGCGAGGCCAGAGAGCTCCGCGCCGCCCTCAGAGCCAGCGCGCGGAAGATCATTGTCTTCCTCGGCGCCGTTCTGACCCTGGTCGTCATCGTCGGTTCAATGATGTATCTCATCGAGGGTGAAGCCAACGGCTTCACCAATATTCCGGTCTCCATCTACTGGGCCGTTGTCACCATGACGACGGTCGGCTACGGCGATATTGCGCCGCAGACCCCTCTCGGCAAGATCCTCGCCTCGGCGATCATGATTATGGGCTACGGCATCATCGCCGTCCCCACCGGGATCGTCTCGGTCGAGCTCGCCGGGGTCGTCAAGGGCAGCAAGGTCAACACCCAGGCCTGCCCAGACTGCGGCGGCGAGGGCCACGCACACGATGCCACGTACTGCAAGTACTGCAGTTCGAAGCTGTGAGGAGCATAGGAGCCCTTCATGAGCACAATGGATTCTTCCGGCCTTTCCCGCCCCGTTCATCCAATGCCCGACTTCGTCTCGGATGCGCTGACCAAACACGGTCTCTTCGATGCTTACCGGAGCCGCCCGGCCTATCAGCAGAATGACTACGTCGTTTGGATCACCCGCGCAAAAAGGCCGCAAACGAAAGAAAAGCGGCTTCTTCAAATGATCGAGGAGCTCCGGCGCGGTGACGTCTATATGAAGATGGCCTACAGACCTTCAGGTGGCGCCAGGTAGTCGGTTCGGGTGATTCCGATCCCCGCACTCGTTCTCTTCGTGGTCTTTCTGGCGCTGGCCTGTCTCCACGTCTTCTGGGCCTTCTCCGGGCGCCTTGGTTGGAGAGGCGTCATCCCGACCGCGGACGGCGCTCCAGTCATCCAGCCCGGCATCGGCGTGACCCTTCTTGTCGCCGCCCTCCTGTTCGCAGCAGCGGTGGTGTCGCTGTGGCGCGGGGCGTGGCCCGACGCCGGCCCTTCGTGGGTCCCCCGCTCCGGAATCTGGGTCGTCGCAACCATTTTCGCGGCGCGTGCAGTCGGAGACTTCCGCTACGTCGGTTTCTTCAAAAAGGTCCGCCATACTGCCTTTGCCCGCAACGACACCTTGATCTTCTCGCCTCTGTGTGCCGCCATCTCGATGTTGTCCTTGTGGCTCGCCGTGTTCTACTGATTGTGAGGGTCAAGGTTTGCTGCATATTTTTGTCGACGCCGACGCCTGCCCGGTCAAACAGGAGGTGTATCGCGTCGCCCAGCGCTATGGCCTGAATGTGACCCTGGTTTCCAACTCCTGGATGAGGGTCCCGGACGAAGAGTGGCTGGTCCTCGAGGTCGTGGGTGATGCCTTCGACGAGGCGGACGATCGGATTGTCGACCACGTCCAACCCGACGACATCGTCATTACGGCCGACATCCTCCTCGCCGCCCGCTGTTTGAAAGAGGGCGCGCAGGCCATCGGCACCACCGGCAAGCCATTCACCGAAAACAACATCGGTCAGGCGGTTGCGACCCGCGATTTGTTGGCCGAACTGCGCGGTGCGGGAGAAATCACCGGAGGACCGCCGCCAATTACAAAGCGCGACCGGTCGTTTTTCCTCCAGAAGCTCGACGAGGCGATCCAATCGATCCGCCGTCGTCACCCGTCTTCCCCAAAATGAGCCAAGGTACTGGGGAAAGCCATCGAATAGCGTGTTCAGTTTTTCGAGTGAAGGGAGTCATGCGTGCGCATCACGTTGAATAGCATCTTCGTCCCCGACCAGGACAGCGCACTTCATTTTTACACCGAGGTCCTCGGGTTCTCATTGAAGATCGATCTTCCCATCGGGGATTTCAGATGGTTGACGGTTGTCTCGCCCGACGATCCCGACGGCACGCAATTGGTGCTCGAGCCCAACGCCCACCCTGCGGCAGCAGCCTACCAACAGGCGTTGCACAAGGACGGCATTCCGCTGACATCGTTCGCGGTTGGAGACATCGAGAGCGAGCACAAGAGACTGCTGGAACGTGGTGTCGTGTTCAAGATGGGACCGACCGATATGGGTGGCACCAAGTTGGCGGTCTTTGACGACACCTGCGGCAACTTTATTCAGATCTACCAGGAAAGTTGAGAGGATGCTCGCAAAATGAAAGGAGTTTCATGACTCCACCGACCACGACCTTTGTCGCGCTCCTCCGCGGCATCAACGTTGGCAAGGCGAAGCGGGTTGCCATGGCCGATCTTCGAGCCATGGTCGAGGGTCTTGGCTGCGGCGACGTCCGGACCATCCTCAACAGCGGCAACGTAGTTTTTACCGACCGGCGATCGGCACCACAGGAGATCGCCTCCGCTATTGAAGGAGGCATCGAACGGGTGTTTGGCTTCTCGGCAAGGGTCACCGTCCTTGCAGCCGGCGAACTCGCTCAAATAGTCGTCGAGAACCCTCTCGTCGAGATCGCAACCAATCCCTCGCGGCTGTTGGTGACTGTGCCCACCGAGGCCTCTGATTTGAATATGCTCGCGCCGCTCCAGGAGCGAGACTGGAGCCCCGACGAGCTGGCTCTGGGGAAACGCGCCGCCTATCTCTGGTGCCCGAACGGCGTGCTCGCGAGCCCGCTGAACGAACCCATCGCGCGTCTGCTCGGCGAAGCCGTCACGACCAGGAACTGGTCGACGATCTCGAAATTGCACGCAATCTGCTAAAACCCCTTCTCAGTTAGCGGCGACCTTCGGTAGTATTGACGTGGGATCTTTTCGTATCTCTGAACGGAGAATCTGCAGATGACTGAAAAAGCCTTCCAGGACTTCTACCCCGATGAACTGAGCTATTGCTACGGCTGCGGCAGGCTCAACGAGCAAGGACTCCAGCTCAAGAGTTATTGGGACGGCGAGGAGACGGTCGCCCTTTTTGAACCCCGACCCGAGCACATGGCGATCCCCGGGTATGTCTACGGGGGACTGATTGCCTCGCTTATCGACTGCCATGGAACTGGGACGGCCGCGGCCGCGGCCTACCGGGACGCCGGCAGGGCTATGGGCACTGACCCGCCCTTTCGATTCGTGACGGCGTCGTTGCAGGTCCAATACCTCCGCCCCACCCCGCTCGGCGTGCCGTTGGTCGTGCGAGGGCTGATCAAAGAAATTTCGGGCCGCAAGGTGGTGGTGAGCGCAACGGTGTCGGCCGAAGGCGAGCTGTGCGCACGTGGTGAGGTGGTGGCGGCCCAGATGCCCGAACACATGATGCCGCGTGGAGATCAGGGCTGAGGACGATCTCGGTGAGGCTGTCCTGGTGGGTCCCCGACAAACCTCCGCAGCAACCCGGCTGCCTCGTAGTACCGTCATACGCGCTCAAGAGCGCCACCGAACCGACCCGTCCAACCCGTGCGGCGCTCGAGCTTGCCGCCGCGTGGTGGCGTCGATTCCCGGAGGCACCGATCATCGTGTCGACCGGCGACAATCAAGGACTCGGGGTCACCAACGCCTCCGTGATGGCGCAGTACCTTGTCGGGCTTGGTGTCCAGCCCGAACGGGTCATCGAGGAGGATCGCTCCCGCAACACGTTTGAAAACCTCGCCAATTGTCTCAAGATCGTCCGCGACGCGGGGTATGACCAGGCCACGCTCGTGACCCACGACCTCTATACCCGCCGCGCGGTGGCCATCGCCCGGAAGATGGCGTGGCCGGACATCAGGTGGGTCTCCGCCACATCCAAAGGGGAACCGGCGGCGGGTTGGAAATACGTGCAGACCCACTCCCGTCCGACGATTTTGCTGTACGAGATTGCAGCCACCGTGTATTTCAGATTCAAGGGCTGGCTGTGATCCTCGCGCATCCAAGATAAGCTGACGCGCGCGCAGTTCATATCCAGGGAGGCCGCAGCATTGAAGACCCTCGAAACAAGCCGTCTTGTGATCCGAATGGTGGAACTCGATGACGCCGCCTTCATGCTTGATCTCCTCAACCAGCCGTCCTTTGTTCAGTTCATCGGCGACCGGGGTGTGAGGACGCTCGAGGAGGCGAGGACCTACATCGAGGACCGCGCCCTGGCCGGCTATGAAAAGGATGGGTTCGGACCATTCGCAGTCGATTTAAAGAGCAGCGATGAGGTCATCGGTATCGTGTCGCTGCTCAACCGCGACGAACTCGACGATGTGGATGTCGGCTTTGCTTTTCTCCCCGATTTCTGGCGTCAGGGCTTTGCATCCGAAGCGAGCGCCTCAGTGATGGATTTCGCTTTTTCAGAGCTCGGTCTCGAGCGCCTCATCGCCGTCACTCAATCCGACAACACCGGTTCGATCCGGACACTCGAGAAGTTGGGGTTTGCGCGTGACGGCCTGGTTCGGCTTGAGGAGGACGGCCCCGACCTCCTGCTCTACGCCATCGAACACTGAATGTCGTGCGACGAGACGCTATGGAGATCTGCGGCCATGCTGAAAATGACCGAGGTCACCCATGATCTCTTTCCCGCCTGGAGAGACCTCCGGGAGCAGCTCTAGCCGGACGTCGATGCAGAAGTGGCGAACACCGATGCTCAGGCATTTCTGACCCGAGCGGGCTTTGACGAAACCTACCGAGTCGTGGAATACAAGAAGCCCCTGGGGTGAATTTCACGCAACCCCGGCGCATCCCCTTCCCTTCTCGCAGGTTTCCTTGCCGCCTGGGACAAACGCCAGCCTTCCGTCGCGACATCGAACCAATCAGTGCATTTTCTCCCCTGCGGCACCATATTGGACACGAGACAGTCGATGGTATGCATTACCGAAACGGTCTCAAGAGGCACGGACGAAGTGACCACAAAAAACGAACTCAAGCTCCTCGCTCTCGTGCCTGTGTTCGGTGCGGCCGGCGCTGCCGCGACGGCCGCGATGTGGCACCTCTTCAGTCGGACCCTGATGGCGCTCACACCGCCGCCCTATGCGGTGCTCGGCTGTGTCGTCAGCGGCCTCTTCGGACCGGTCGCCGTGGGCGCGGTCGTGTGGTACGCAAGTCGGGAGGCGCGCGTCCTGCGCGGGCCGGCTGGCGTTGGACTCGGGATCGTTCTGGCAACCGAATTGGCTTTTTACGTCCCGCTGGGGTTTATGGTTGTTGCCTTCTCCCAGACCTGAGCCGGGTATCATGTCCGCGAGTGCTCGGCTGATTCAGCCGACAGAAAACACTGGGGAGCCTCATGTCTGATGTGTGCCACGCGAGCCGTCACGGCGGGAAGCCGTCATCATGAAACGGGTACTACTGTTGATCCCCCACGGAGCCGAGGTGTATGAGACCGCGGCATTCATCGATGTCCTCGGTTGGGCCTCCCTGGAGGGCAACGAGGAAATCAAGGTGGTCACCGCGGGTCTCCAGCCCGAGGTGACGTGCACATTCGGTCTCCGCCTGCTGCCCGATGCCTTGATCGGCGAGGTCGACCTCGAGGAGTTCGATGCGTTGGCCGTCCCGGGGGGCTTCGAGGAGTACGGCTATTACGAAGAGGCGTTCTCAGAAACTGTCGGTGACGTGATTCGATCCTTCGACCGGGTATCCCGGCCGATCGCGTCGATCTGCGTCGGCGCCCTGCCCGTGGCCCACGCCGGCGCTCTGACCAACCGTTGTGCTACCACGTATCACCTTGGTGACGGTCGACGGCGACGGCAGCTCGCCGAATACAACGTCGATGTGCTCGACCAGCCGATCGTCCTTGACGCCAACATCCTCACCTCGACCGCGCCGTCGACCGCGATTGACGTCGCCCTGGCGCTGGTCGAAATCCTCACCGATCGCGAGAATTCGGAACATATCCGGGCACTCATGGGCTTCGACGCCCGCTGACGACACTCGCCGGCGACCATTTTCAAAAGCGCCGGACTCCCCTACAATTCTCTTGATGCCTGAAAACAAAAGTGACGAACGGGAAGTAACCCAGGGACTGATCTCGAGCATCCTCTTCAGCAACGAGGAGAACGGCTGGTGCGTCGTTCGTCTCCAACCCGAAGATGAACCACCCCTGACTGCCATCGGCCCCCTTCTCGGGATCCGCAAAGGCGACGAGCTCAGGCTCAGCGGGCGCTGGGTCGATCACCCCCGCTACGGTCGCCAGTTCGAGGCCGAGTCTTACGTCCAGGTGGCGCCTTCCACCATCGACGGCCTTCGCCGTTACCTCGGTTCCGGAAAAATCCGGGGACTCGGGCCGAAGAGGGCCGAACTGGTTGTGGAGGCCTTCGGGCTCGACACCCTCAACGTCATTGAAAACGAACCGGAGCGCCTGCTAGAGATCCGCGGCATCGGCCCAACGACTCTTGAAAAGATCCGCGAATCGTGGGAACACCACCGAGGCATCCAGCAGATCATGGTCTTCCTCACCGGCCATGGAGTCTCGCCGTCAATCGCGGTCAAGGTCTTCCAGAGGTACGGCCCCGCAGCCGTCGAGGTGGTGCGGTCAAACCCCTACCGTCTCGCCCAGGAGATCTTCGGTGTCGGTTTTCTTACCGCAGATCGTATCGCCCGTCAGCTCGGGATCCCTGCCGAGGCGCCGGAACGCATTGAGGCCGGCGTGCTGCACACCCTGAGGGAAGCTGCCGGACAAGGCCACGTCTTTCTTCCTGAGGACCAGCTCATTCGTACCGCGTCGGAACTTCTCGAGGCCACCCATGAAGTGATTCCCATAGCGATTGCAGGTCTGGTTGCTCGAGAGCAGGTCGTTCTTCGACCCGGTAATGAGGGGCCGTCTTCCATTTACCTTCCACGCCTCGAGGCCGCGGAAACGACCGTGGCCGCCGATCTCGCCCACCTCATCACTTCGCCATCCGGCACCGATCCGGTCATCGTCGACCTCGCCATCGCCTGGTACCAGAGCGAGGCCGGGATTCGATTTGCCGCCGAACAGCGTCACGCCCTGGCAGCCGCCCTCAGCGAGAAAGCGGTGGTGATCACCGGAGGGCCCGGTACGGGCAAGACCACATTGATCCGCGGTATCGTCCAGATCCTCGGACGAAAGAACACCCGGATCTTGCTCGCTGCACCGACCGGCCGCGCCGCCAAACGCCTCGCCGAGGCAACCGGTCACTCCGCCGGCACGATCCACCGGTTGTTGGAGTTTAATCCGAAAACGCGGTCATTCAGCCGCAACCGGCAACAGACCCTCGAGGCCGACTGCGTCGTCATCGACGAAGTTTCCATGCTCGATGTCGAGCTTGCAGCATCCCTGATCGAGGCCATCCCCCCCGGCTGCAGGTTGATCCTGGTCGGTGACGCCGACCAACTCCCCTCGGTCGGACCGGGCAACGTTCTGGCCGATCTCATCCGCTCGGACGGCATTCCGGTGGTTCGGCTCGAACAGGTCTTCCGCCAGGCCGCCGAGAGCATGATCGTGGTCAACGCCCACCGGGTCAACGCCGGCGACATGCCGAAACTGGTGTCCGACCCAGAACACGGCGATTTCTTCTTCGTTTCCCGTGATGATCCGGTTCAAGCGGCCGACCTCGCCATCGACTTTGCCGCCAACCGGATACCTGCCCGCTATGGGCTCGATCCGATCCAGGATATCCAGCTGTTGGCGCCGATGCATCGCGGCGAGCTGGGGGTGATGCGGCTCAACGAACGGCTTCAGGAAGTCCTGACACCGCCGGGGCGTGAACTGGTTGTGGGATGGCGAAGGTTTAGGGTCGGTGACAAAGTTATGCAGGTCCGCAACAACTATGAATTGGATGTCTTTAACGGCGATATCGGCCGGATCGAGAGCATTCATCACGGCGATCGAGAACTGACGATCGTGTTCGACGGGCGGATGGTCGTCATCCCCTCCGACCGTCTCGAAGATGTGGTCCCCGCGTATGCTTGCACCATCCACAAATCGCAGGGCAGCGAGTACCCGGCCGTCGTGATCGTATTGCACCACCAGCACCACGTCATGCTGCAACGAAACCTGCTCTATACCGCGATCACGCGAGGCCGAAAACTTGTCGTGGTTGTGGGTTCAAAAAGGGCCCTCGGGAGGGCGGTCAGCAACGCCACGGTCAGGGAACGACACACTCGTTTGGCGGATCGCCTACGGGAGAGCCTCGCCGGTTCGAACTGACGCGGACTTGGTCCGGAGGCCGGAGGCGCGCACGGCCCCCGCTGCGGTATGATCTGATCTTCGGTGGTGGAACGCACCCGATCCCCAGGTTACGGAGGCAAGTTCATGCGGCGTGGCACGGGAAGAACCAGACAGCAGGGAGATCCATCCCGACGGTCGCAGCGGTGGCTGATCAAGCACATCCGCAGTGCCCTCCTGTTGTGCCTGGCGTCTGTGGTGCTCGCTTCATCCTGGTCCTGCGGTCTGCTGGATCGAAATCAGCCGGCTGCGGTGGTCACCGGAGACGTCTCCGGCCCCCGGATCGTCGTTCTTCCGTTTGTGAACATAGGCAACGGTGACGACGATTTCTTTGCCGCCGGTATGACCGACGAGATCGCCGAACGCCTTGCTGCCGTGGCGGGACTCGTCGTCATTTCCGACTCCGGTTCGACCGGCGTCGAAGCGGAAGGACGATCTCTGGACTGGATCGGCGACGAGCTCGGAGCGGAATATGTCCTGTCGGGGACGGTGCGCCGGGAAACGGTTGATGAGAGTGGCACCAAATTGTTCGCCGATCTCCGGCTCGTCCGCGTCAACGACAACGACGTCCTATGGAGCGAGACGTACGACCGTTCGATGTCCGACATTTTTGCAGTCCAGGCGGATACCGTGATCAACATTGTCGAGGTCCTCGGGGTCACCGTAGAACCCGCGGCGCGGCGCCTGCTCGAGCTCAAGGCCACCGCCAACATGGAGGCCTACGAGGCGTATCTCCACGGTCTCGCCTACAGGTGGAGTTTCGAACTCAAGGAACTCGGCATTTCGGGGGACTCCTTCAAGCGGGCCGTCGAGCTCGATCCGGAGTTCGCACCCGGCTATGTCGCTCTGAGTGAAAACCACAGCCTGATGTTCCACTTCCGGTACGACCGCTCACCGCAACGCCTCGCCAACGCGATAGCCGCGGCCCACCGCGCCCTCGAGCTCCAACCTGATCTTCCCGAAGGACACCGAGCTCTCGGCTACTACTATTATTGGGGACAGAGGAACTTCGAACAGGCTCTCTCCGAGTTCAGCATGGCTGCCGCGGGACGGCCCAACGATCCCCTTATTGTCTCGAGCATCGGGATCGTCCTCCGGCGCCAGGGCCGGTGGGACGAGGCCATGGACGCCTTCAAGAGGGTCCTCCAGCTGGATCCAAAGAGCGAGATCAACGCCATGGATCTGGCGTCCACGTATGGCCGGATGCGCCTCTACACCGAGGGAGTGGCGCATTGCCAACGTGCCATCGAACTCTCTCCGGACGACATTTTTCCCTACATCTTCATGGCGAGAATGCTGCGCACCCGGGACGGCTCCATCGACGGTGCACGCGAAATCCTCCAAAACATGCCCGACAAGGACCCCGGGCAGCAAGGGTTTTTTCGTTTCGAACAGGCGCTGTACGAACGGGACTACGCGGGGGCCATCGAGTGGCTCACACCAACCGAAGAGCTGATCTCGGATCCCATCAGCGAGGAGATCTTCCCGCGGCCGCTGGCTGAGTGTGCGGGGAGAGTCCTGGGGGGCGCACCCGCAGGCAGCGTGGGCGCATGCGCCGAAGCCCGCAGCACGCTCGAGCGGTCCCGCGAGATCTCACCGGTGGATCCCGCGGTCCACGCTGCTCTCGGTTGGACCTACGCACTCCTGAGCGATCCTGTCCCCGCGATTGAAGCAGGAGAACGTGCCGTGGAACTCCTTCCGGTTTCGGCCGACGCCATGGCCGGTCACAGCTATCTGGTTCGCCTGGCCAAGATCTACGCGTGGTCGGACGAACCCTTTGCTGCCGTCAAGACGATCGAAAAAGCGATGGCGATGCCGGGGTGGCTTTCGTTGGCAACCCTCGAGCATGATCCTGATTGGGATCCCATTCGATCAGACCCGCGTTTTCAGGAACTGCTGCGAATTCACGGAACCGGTGAGTGAGAGGTACGAGCTAGTATCTGTCGGCGATTGTCTGAAGACGCCGTCGACCTGCCGGCGACGTCACGAACTCCATGGATCGCCGCAATAGGGGCCCTTTGAGGTCTCCCCGTTGAGCCAGCGCCCCAAGACACCACTGACGGTCGACCTCGCGCTCGAGGCCGGATATCAGCTCCAATGCCTGCAGCGCACTCGACGGTACACCGCTTGTGATCATCGCCACCAGAGCGCGGCGGCGGACCCACCCATCGGGAAAGGTGTTGACCAGTTTGCGAAGCGCCGCGAGACTCGCCCCCCGAAAACCACCGAGCTCGCGCTCGAGAGCCCGAAGTCTCGAGAACGAAGACGCCTCGGCGCCGAGGGCGGCAATCACTGCAAGCTCGTCAAGACGTGGAGATTCCGGGACTCCTGATACGTGCTTGGATTCTATACCGGGTTGTGGAGCTGGTCGGGCCGCTTTCCGCACGTCACCAAACCTGTCCCATCCTGCAATGGGTGCCAACCGTCGAGGTGCCGGTCGGGCTACCGGCGGCTTAGCACTCGCTGGCGCGGGAGTCGGTTGCTTCGGCGCCGTCTGATGAGGCGTGGGTTTCGCGACGGCGTCATGTTCGTCTGACGCGCTTGGCCTCGCGCCCTCCGGCCTCTGAGACGGGGGTTGAGGCGGTGGATCCGGCCTCAGGGTCTCGGCCTCCAACGCGTTGAGGGCGGCCAATGCCTCCTCGGGTGTCTCCAGAACCCCATCTTCAACCGAGTGGAGATGGTCGAGGGCCTCGACAATCTCCTGAGGCTCGTCCTCCTCATCGACCACGCCGATCAGTTCCGCCGCCAGTCCCGCCCCTCGCGTGATGGCCTCGTCGCGACGGGAGGGATCGCGGATCGCCGCCAACAGGTCATTGACCTCCGCGCCGTCAGTGGTTCGCGCCCGGTTCAGCACCTGGAGCAGGGTGGCCGGTGCAAACCCCATCTTCTTTTTCGCGAGACCTTCTAGGATCTGCTCGGCACCGTCAAAACCCGCGTGCCGCGCCAGCAGCTTGCGATCCGTCGCGCTCAGTTCCCGCAGGGTCCGCCACGATCGCGCCAGGATCTTGGCCTGAGCAAGCGGTGACTGCGCGGTCTGCAGCTCGAAGAGGAGCGCGTTGAGCTTGCGTTGGACACTCATTTACTCGTCGCCGAAAACCTTGTCGGGGTCTTTGGCCTTCCGCTTCCCCGCCGTGCCTTCGATATTGTCGGCCACGGCGCCGGGGAGCCGCGAGATGTTGTGCAGGAGATTGTCGAGATCAATACCCGACAGCTGCTTCATCACGGGCCCCAATTGCGACAGGACCTGGATCACATCGTCGGTCATGCGGGCGGCGCCGGTGCCGTCGCCCGGTCGGCCGCCGTTGGAGATGATGGTGGTCTCGCCCGCGCGAGCCAACGGCTCGGCGACCGCGGCCGCGATTTCGGGCAGTACCTTGAGGGCCTCGATCGAGAGCCCGGCCTCGTTGTAGAGCTTGAGGGCCTCGGCCAATTGGCGCCGCGCTTCGGCTTCCGCCTCGCCCTTGGCCAAGATGGCCTCGGCCTCGGCGAGCCCGATCTGCCGTCTCTGCACCGATTCGGCTTCGGCCTTTGCGATGCCCTCGGCTTGAAGAGCCTTGGCGGCCTGTTCGCGGCGAAGACGTTCGGCCGACGCCTCCTGTTCGACAGTGTATTTCTTGGCGTCTGCGAGTCGTTCCGCCTCGTACTTTTTGGCGTCGGCCTGTTCGCGGATCTGAGCGTTGAGTTCGAGTTTCTGGCGTTGGACCTCTTGATCGGCGATGCCGATGTCCTGGACCTTGAGCTCCATCTCGCCTGCCTTGACGGCCTGGGCGTCGGCCACATCGACCTCTTTCTTGATCGTGGCGACCTTGAGGCTCAGGGCCTTGTCGGCTTCGGCGATCTCGGTATCGACGTTGATTCTCTTCTGTTCCTTCTCCTGGCGAGCGTGCTCCTCCTCGATCGCAGCGTCGCGGTCGGCACCGGCTGTTGCGATACGGGCATTTTTGAGGGCTTCCTGGATCTTGGGTTGGCCAAGGGCGTTGAGGTAGCCCTGGTCATCCTGGATGGCTCGAAAGACAAAGGAGCGGAACTCGAAGCCCATTCCCTCGAGATCGACGTGGGCCTCCTCGCGAACCTTCTCCTGGAATCGTCGCTGGTCGCGGTAGAGCTCTTCGACGGTCAGGGTGCCCACGATGCCGCGCAGGTGACCCGCAACCGTTTCCTTGATGGTCGCCTGGACGTCATCCACGGGCATCCCGAGGAAACCCTCGGCAGCGCTGCGGATATGATTAATATCTCCCTGCACCTTGACCTGAGCAACAGCCTTGACGTTGATCGGGATGCCCTGGATCGTGTAGACGTGCGGCATATCGATCTCGAGAGTCATCATACGCAGCGACAGGGTCTCGTACTGTTCCCACGCCGGCCACACAAAGGTGCCGCCGCCACGGATAATTCGGAAACCTTCGACCTCCCCCTTTTCGGAGCGGACCTTCTTCCCGAACATCTTGCGCCGCCCGAAGACGATAAGGGCCTCGTCGGGACCGGCCTTTTTGTATCGGACGCGGATCAACAGATAGGCAAAGAACAGCGCGACCGGAATGATGACTGCCAGCGCAATCAGGAACGTGGCTCCCATGACCTCACCTCCGAATTTGAGATATCCAGTTTAACAACGAACCCATACTCTCATTACGCGCCACCGGCGGAGTTCTTCCATGGGAAGAGGCCCCTCCGACGCATGCGGCTCGTTTCCGAACGCTCTTCCCGAGCGGATGCCAGGCACGCAGCCCGTCGGACGGGCCGGATGCCACGCACCGCCACCGCACGCGAGGCACCACCGCCGCACGTGATTCCACTCGCTCCGATTACTTGAGCATTTCCAGTCGGTGGGGGGTCGCCCGAAAAATCCGAAATCCGAAATCCGAAATCCGAAATCATGGTGTTCGGGCTCTACGCCCTGGAAACGTAATCCCCGGTGCGCGTGTCCACCTT
>JASJGQ010000324.1:0-11844 GCA_033791425.1 Acidobacteriota bacterium | reverse complement strand
TCCTCCTGCTCCTCGGCACCATATTCTCTTTCTGCATCTCGGGCTGCACGCGCCAGATCTATACCGAACACCCTGGGCAAGGCACCGATGAGCAAGAGAAGCCCGGCCGTACCGAAGACGTAGGTTAGTGCGTAGCTCACCGTGATGTTGTCGTGCAACTCCGCAGCGGTCAAACCCGCAGGCAGATAGGCGACGCCACTGGCAACCGCGTCCTGCGCAGCAGCCAGAGTCGGTGTGCTGGTCAGCGCCCCGGCGAGGATCCCGGCCGGCACACCGGCTTGCAGAGGTAGGAGGAGTGCCAGCACGACGGTTGCGCCGACCGCGCTCAGCACCATCACCAGGGTGAAGGCGAGGTAACGTTTGCCCTCCCGTGCGAGCAAGGAAAAGAAACGCGGGCCGGCCTGGAAACCGATGGAGTAGACGAACAGAATAAAGCCAACCTGCTGGACCTCGGGCATGGCCCGCATGCCGAGATGGCCGAGAAAGAGGGCGATCAGGAGCACCCCCGTGATCGAGCCAAGCTTGACACCGCCGATGGAGAACCCACCCAGCAGGTAGCCGCAGCCGAGGGTGACAAAAAGCACCACTACCGGCTGGGCTTGCAACAGATTCATGAGATCAATTTCCATGACTGGTCCGACCCGGCGAGTATAGCCCGCGCTTCTCACCATAAAAAAGCCAGTAGCGAGTAGGATGGATCCTGAATGAAGACCCCGGCCAGCGTTCGTCTTTTCCGCAGGCAGATGGTTCTCGGGTTTCTCTTGTCTTCCAGCCTTGCAGGCGCGGCTGAAAACCCGATTCCCACAGAGCACCCAACTGTGCTGGTCCTCAACTCGTATCACGACGGCTACATCTGGTCCGACGGTGTCATGGAGGGGATCCAGTCTGTGTTCACCGAAAGCGGAATCGACGCTCGGGTGTCGATCGAGTACCTGGACACCAAACATTTTGACCCTGCGTTGCTGTCCCCCCCAGCAGCTGAAATCGCCGGGAACTATCTCGTGGACGTGTCGTTCACAACGGCCGTGATCGAGGACCACGTCGCCGTGGGAGTCTCCGATTTTGCTCAATACAACAACCTCGATCTCGTGGTCCTCGCCACCAAGGGCCTCACCGGGCTCGCCCACGCCGTGCTAGGTTCGGTAGCGGAACGCGTGGTTCGCCTGTCGAAGGTGCCGGTGCTGACCATCCGGGGCGACTCATAGAACCCCTTCGGAGGAGAACGTGAAACCTATTCTCAGTTCCTTTCTGCTGGCTATCTGCATGATTGGCACCGCCAGCACCCAGACCGCTGCGATCGCAAAGCCTCCCGGCACCGACGCGCCAGTCCCGGCAACCGATGTCGCCACAATCGGTGTTGCATCCGACGGGTCGCTCAGCTTTGCCGAGGCGCTCGATGTGCTGACAGCGAACAACCACATGCTCAAAGCTGCCAGGCGCGAAGAGGAACGCCGCGAAGAGGAGCAGAAGGCGGCGCGCGGGCTTCGGTGGCCGAGGCTCGACCTTGCCGCCTTTGTCACGGCGATCAATGAGCCCATTGTGTTGGACCTCGATCCGATACGCGACGTGATCCTCCAGCTCCACCCCGAGGTGCCGCCGCAGCTCGTACCGCCATTCGAAAGCACTATTCTCGATGACCAGTTTTCAAGGGCGTTGCTGACCCTCAACTGGCCGATCTACACCGGCGGCAAGATCAAGGCCGTCTACGCCGCGGCGGCCGCCGAGGTGGAAAACGCGCGCCAACTCCGCAGCCAGACCGAAAACGAACTGGTTGGCGAGCTTGTTCACCGGTACTTCGCGCTACGGTTGGCCCAAGCCGCTCGCGACGTGTACCAACAAGTACTCGTGGGCACGGAGCGCCACCTATGGGAGGCCGCCCGGCTCGAGGAGGAGGGGATGATCGCGCACGCCGAGCGCCTGCACGCGGAAGTCGCGCGGGCCGAGGTGGCGCGCGCGCTGACGGCGGCCGAGCACGACGTGCAGCTCGCGACCACGGCCCTCGCAACCATTCTGGAAAGCCCGCAGCCGTTCTCCGCGACGTCGAATCTCTTCGTTCACCGTCGCCTGCCCCCCGTCGAAGATTTCGTCGAACAGGCGGAGCAGGCCAACCCGATCCTCGCCCAAATCGATGCCCGGGCCGAGCTCGCCCACCAGGGTCTGGAGGTCGCAAAGGCCGGATACCTCCCCGATGTCTTCATCTTTGGCGCCCGTCAGCTCTATACCAAAGACCTCGCATCCTTCGAACCAACCTGGACGGTCGGGGTCGGCGCCAAGCTGACGCTGTTTGACGGTTTCTCCCGGCGTCACGAGGTCAGAGCCGCCCGGTTGCTCGAAGAGCGGGTTGCCGATCTCGGCGCCGGCGCGCGCAGCGACATCGCCCTGCTCACCACCAAGCACTATCACGAGCTCGAGAAGGCGCTTGATCAATATGAAACTCTCGAAGCGACCCGCAGCCTCGCCGAGGAAAACCTCCGCGTGCGGACGAGGGCCTTCGAGGAGGGCTTTGGCACGTCCATCGACGTGGTGGACGCCCGCAACACCCTGGCGCGCGTTCGGCTGGCTCGCCTGGCCGCCGCGTTCGACTTCGATGTGGCCCTCGCGAACCTTCTGACAACCGCGGGCGCGAGCCAAAGGTTTGCCGATTTCTTAGCCGATGCTGATGTGGAGGTGGAGTGATGAGTTCCGTTCAGCGACGTGTCGCCATTGTGGTGGTTGGGTTGGTGGCGGTCACCGCGATCAGCATCATTGGCTGGTTTGCAGTTCGACCGGGCCCGGACCTGGTGCAGGGCGAGGTAGAGGCCACCGAGATCAAGGTGTCCTCGAAGATCCCGGCCCGGGTTGTCGAGATCAGCGTCAGGGAGGGCGACTCTGTTCGGTTCGGCGAGACGCTCGTAACCCTTTCGAGCCCCGAGATCGATGCCAAGCTTGATCAGGCCCAAGCCGCCCAGCGGGCGGCTGCTGCACAGTCGGACAAGGCCGACGCAGGCCCCAGGGAAGAAGAGATCCGTCGGGCCCACACCATGTGGTTGCGTGCGGTGGCCGCCGCGGATCTCGCTGACACCACCTTTGAACGTGTAAATCGGCTGTATCACGACGGCGTGGTTGCCGAGCAGCGTCGCGACGAGGCGGAGGCGAATAGCAAGGCCTCCCGTCAAGCGGCCAATGCCGCCAGGGCGTTATACGACATGGCCTCCACGGGCGCCAGGACGGAAGACCGCCGGGCCGCGGCGGCCCTCGAGAGCCAGGCCGCCGGCGCGGTCACGGAAGTTCGCGCGTATCTCGACGAAACCTCGTTGCGAGCGCCGCACGACGGCGAGGTGTCCGTGGTGGTTGCCGAGGCTGGCGAGTTGGTCGCGCCCGGCTTCCCGATCGTGACCATCATCGATCTTTCCGACATCTGGGTCACCTTCAACGTTCGCGAGGACCGCCTCTTCGCCATCCGGATTGGAAGCCGGTTGACGGCTACGGTCCCGGCCCTCGGCAACGAGGCGATCGAACTCGAGGTCTTCTTTATCTCTCCGCAGGGCGACTTTGCGACCTGGCGGGCCACCAGCGCCTCCGGCGAGTTCGACCTCAAGACCTTCGAGCTTCGGGCGCGGCCCGTCCAGCCGACGGAGGGCCTGCGGCCGGGGATGACCGTGGTCGTGGACTGGGACGCGGCCGCGGCGCGCTGAGGAACGGCAACACCATGTCGTTGTCCCCCGGAGTGCTTGCGGTTGCGAGGAGAGAGCTGCAACGGATGAGGGCTCGCGTTCTCTATCCGCTGTTGGTCGTGGTGCTGCCGCTCGTCTCCTTTGCCCTCCTCTGGACCATCTTCTCGGCGGGGACGATTCGCAACCTCCCGGTGGCGGTGGTCGATCTCGACAGCACTCCACTCTCCCGTCAACTCGCGCGGATGCTCGACGCCACTCCGACGATGACCGTGACCCAGCACGTCGGCAGCGGGCTCGCGGCCGAGGAGCTGATGCTCAGGGGCGAAATCTACGCCGCGGTTTTGATCCCACGCGACCTCGAGCGCAACGTGTTGCGGGGGGCCCCGGCATCGGTGATCTTGTACCGCAACTCCCAGCTCTTGGTGCCGTCGAGCCTCGTGCGCCGCGACGCGATGGCGGCGGTAGGCACCCTATCCGCTGGAATCGAGATTCGGCAACGGGAAGCTCGAGGTGAAACGCCGGCCGCGGCCCGTGATCGTTTCGAACCCATCCGAACCGATCGCCACGCCCTCTTCAACCCCTGGCTCAACTACGTCTACTTTCTGGTCAGCTCCCTCCTACCGACCATGCTCCAGATCTTTGTCATCATCGCCGCGGTGCACGCGGTCGGCATCGAGCTCAAGGAGGGGACGGGCCCGGAGTGGCTGGCCATCGCCGGCGGCAGCGTGACCCGGGCCGTGGTCGGCAAGCTGATGCCCTACACCGCCGGCTTTTTGTTGGTCGCCTGGTTCATGATCGCCTTCACCATCCGGTTCATGGGGGTGCCGCTGCACGGCGACCTGGGGACTCTTCTCGTCGGCACGACACTCTTTATCCTCGCTTACGAGGGCGTCGGCGTTGTCCTCGCCGCATGGTTCGCCAACCTGCGTTTCGCGACTAGCGCCGCCGCCTTCATCGTGACCCCGGCATTCGCCTTTGTCGGGCTGACGTTTCCGACCATGGCGATGCCGCCGGTTGCCCAGGCGTGGGGGGCACTGCTTCCTCTGACCCACTATCTCCGCCTGCTGGTCGAACAAATCATGCGTGGTGCGCCGCCCGCGGCCTCACTCCCCGAATTGGGGGCGCTAGCAGCTTTTGTCGTGGTAACGCCCCTGATCGCCACACGCCGTCTCGGCACGGTGCTGAGGGACGAGAGTTATTGGGGGCGGTTGTGATGGGCGCGCTCCGGGTCTGCGCCACCGAGTTCCGCCGGATCGCCTCCGACCCAGGTGCTCTCCTGATTCTGGTCGGGGCGGTTGTGCTCTATGCCTTCTTCTATCCCCTGCCGTACGTCCCCGAAGTGCTCAAGGAAGTACCGACGGTTGTGGTCGACCTCGACGGGACCTCGCTGTCGCGTCGGCTCGCCCGCATGGCCGACGCCCACGAATTGATTCGCGTGGTCGGGCGCTCCCCGGATCTCGTTGACGCCGAGAACGCAGTCCGGCGCGGCACCGCCGGCGGAATCCTGGAGATTCCAGCGGGGTTCGAGCGCAGCGTGCTGCGCGGCGACTCTGCGACCGTCGGTCTGTATGCGGATGCGGGCTACTTTCTGGTCTACAGGCAGGTCACAACCGGCCTCCTCGAGGTCACCCGAACCCTGTCGGCCGGTATCGAGATTCGGCGGTTGGAGGCCTCCGGCATGCCCCCGGCCCAAGCCCTCGTCGCCCGTGATCCCCTCCCGGTGGTCGACCGGCCGTTGTTCAACCCGGCTGAGGGCTACGCCAGCTACATCGTTCCCTCGATTCTGGTGCTCATCCTGCAGCAGACCCTACTCATCGGCATCGGCCTTCTAGCAGGCACTGCTCGTGAACAGGATGCGGCCCCTCAGGCCGCCGGCCCGCTCACGGTCGTCCTCGGACGCACCCTAACCTACCTGGTGCTGTACTTCGCGCACGCGGTCTTTTACTTCGTAGTGGTGTACCGGGTTTTCGGCTTCCCGAACCGCGGCGACACCGCGACAGCCCTTGTCTTTGCACTGCCGTTCCTGCTCGCGGCGATTCTCCTCGCCCTCGCCGTCTCGACCGTATTCCGCCACCGGGAGACGGCCCTCCAGGTGCTGCTTTTTACATCGCTCCCGGCGGTCTTTCTCGCCGGGTTTTCGTGGCCCAAGGAGATGATCCCAACCTGGCTGAACTCGATCTCGCTGTTGCTCCCCAGCACTCCTGCGATCGCGGGCTTCCTCCGCATTAACCAGATGGGAGCCAGCCTCCCCGACGTTGCCTTCGAGTGGCGAATCCTGTGGTGTCTCGTGGGCCTCTACTTCGCGCTGGCGTGGTGGGCCCAGGTCCGTTCAACCCGTCGTTTCTCGGTGGAGGCGCGATCGGTATTCACAAACCACGGATCAATGCAGTAGTCGTCAAATATCAAGAAAAATCGGTTGGCCTTTTCTTTGCACCTCAGCCCCACACCGGAATTGGTGAAGCCTACTGATCAAGATGCCGGGTGTTCCTAGCCATTCGCTGGAGTAATCGTTCAAAGAAGGACTCATGCCCGTCAAACCTCCTCCGAGCTGGGAGGCTATGTCATTGAAAAATATGGTGCGCCCGACGGAATTTGAACCCATGACCTAGAGTTCCGGCGTCTGGTGCGCGAGCCTCGGACCTCGGCGTCCATCTCCTCCTCCCCCAGATTCATCGGTTGGACTCGATGATTCCAGAACCGGGGACATGTCACTCATGCCGAGACCGTGCATGTGGCTTGATGACTGACGGACTCGACAACATATATGTGCGGTCATGCGGATCGGACGATGCCATGGTGCACTGGTGGTGCAGTACTCTGTAAGAACCAGTTACAGACGTCAGTAATTGGTGACAAACCGTCATAAGTTCAAGCTCCACTGTCTCATGGATTTACGTAACTAAGTGTTGCAGGTAAAGGAGATGCTATCCAGGTCGTCTGACGACTTAAAATCCTCTCGCCGTATGGCGGTCCGGGTTCGAATCCCGCCTCCGGCACCAGGCTTCGTTCAAAACTCTGTTTTGGACGAAGCCTGCCACGGCGTAGCGAAAGGCGAAGCCGGGCTTTCCATTCGACGCTAGTGCATGGTCGAGAACTCCGCCCGGGCAAGCCCTTCCTTTTCGGCCACAAACACGAGCCGCTGGCTCCCGGCTTATCGATCACATCACTCTAAAAACATGTCCGGCTCAGCCAATCGATAGCTCGTGCTTCGTCCCCGGCCCGGGTTCTACACGATGATGCCCCGCTCAAGGAGTTCGCGGATGTCACGCAGCGCCGTGTCCTGTGAGCACCGGGCGAGCTTGGCGTACATGGAGGTCGTAAGAAAGCCCTCGAATCTCCCCAACAATCGATTGATGACCTCGAGCTGCCGATTGTTGACCGGGCGACGGTTGATTCGCTGCCAGAGTTTCGCCTTGTGCAGCACGGCGGCGAGCGCCGTTTCGGCGTTACCGATCGCCTTGAACCATGAACCGCCGCTTTTCGCCGTGTTCGAACTCACCGGCTCACCCCATTCCGCGACTTTCCGAGTTCTTCGGCAAGCTCATTGGCTTAGTTCTGCAAAGTAGTGTCTGGGATTTTTTCTTTTATTTGCGCAAAAAGGCCACCAACCGAGCGAAGCGCTTGCCAGCGTCACTCGTTTTGTCGGAAGCCAACCGGCTGAAGTCGCGGCCGATGACCGTCGTGCGGTGGCCGAGCACGGCCACCTCGAGCTCCACGTGCTCGGCCGACCACAGGTTGACCGGCAACGAGGCGACATCAGCCTCGAGCAGCGTCTTGACCAGCGCGGCCAGTCGATCGGAGGTGAGCTCCGTCACCGTCTCCTCACCGATACGGCGGCCGGGTGAGTAGGCCTTGCGCGATTCCAAGCCGTTGCGCATCGAGAGAATCTCTCCGTCACTATCCTCCGGCAGCCGCACGAAGCGCAGCCGGAAGGCCTCCGCCGCCAGCTTACCTCCGGCCAGCTTGCGCAATCCGTCATCGAGGTCATCCGCAGTCACGCCCCCTGCTGCCAGCGGCTCCACACGGTCGAGCAGCGCGTCGGCCAGCGCCGCCAGCTCGGCCGATTGCTCGCCGTCAGCGAGCTGCACGGAGCTTTTCTCGACGCCGTGGAGCTCGAGCGCCACGCGGCAGGAGACGCGCAGCGCGGCCTCCCGCACCTCCGGCGTCCTCTTGCCCCCGTAGCTCGGCGCCATCTCGGCAAATCTGCGCTCTCGAAGGATTTCGAGAAGCGATGCGCGCACCTTCGGCGGCAGCGTGATCTGGGAGCGATGGTTCCATATGCCCACGCCGCTCGGGAAGACCTCGAAGCTGCGCTGCCCCTTCTGGTCGGTGCGGTGCACGATTAGGTGGTAGCCCGGTGGCTCTGACGCGCGCGCCGTTTTGAGCGCGGCAGCGAGATCGTTCGTCTCCGCGCTCGCCACCGCCGACCATATGTCTATCCCACCCGTGCCGGCCGCGGCGCCGAGTACCAGCAAAAACCCGAAGAAAAGGCGTGTAGTGGTCTTCATGGTGCGAACTCTAGCAGACCGCAGAAGGTGAGCACAGTACTTGACGGAAACAGGAAGCCTTGGCTATCGTTGAGAGCAACAAAGGTGTTTCGAAAGAGAAACCCACAACCAGGAGGAGTCAGATGTTGAGAAATTCTCGGGGGACATTGGTGATTTTTGTATGCGCGGCATTCCTGCTGCTGGCTGCCGCACCGGCCGCGGCGCAGAGCGACACCGCGCTCGAACGCATCGAGGCACGCGCCAACAACAAACCGCTGGCCTCGCTCGCCGCGGCTGCCGCGCAGGCACGGGCGCGCGGTCCGAAGGCGGGTCCTCCGCGCGAGGCGGTGAACTTCCGCGGCGAGGGTCGGCCGTTGTTCGGCGGCAGCGGTTCATCGGCACCCGATGCGGTGCTGCAAACCACTCCAGGCGAAGGTGCTACCGTGATCGGCTCCGGCTTTCCCGGTGCCACCAATAACGATAACGGGTTAATCGTAGGATTCCTCATCGCACCGCCCGACACCGACGGCTCCGTCGGACCCGACCACTTCGTCCAGATGATCAACCTTCTGACCACGATATACGACAAAAACGGCGATATCGTCGTTGGGGGTGAATCGTTCGAGAGCAATGCCTTCTGGGAGGACTTCGGCGGCAACTGCGAGCCTTACAACCAGGGCGACCCCATCGTGCTCTACGACGAGTTCGACGACCGTTGGCTGGTGAGCCAGTTCGCCTTCCCGGACTCGATGGGCACCTTCTCGCAGTGCGTCGCCATTTCGAAGACCGGCGACCCCACCGGCGGCTGGCACCGCTACGAGTTCAGCTTCGACAGCATCGGTTTCAACGACTACCCCAAGCACGGCATTGTCAGCGATTCGATCACCATGACCGCCAACCTGTTCACGAAGCGAGGGCGCAGCTTCAGCTTCGGCGGCACCTTTCTCGGCGTCATGGACAAGGCCGCCATGTACGCCGGCCAGCCGGCGAGCCTGATCGGCTTCAACATCGGCGGCGGGGAGTTCGGATTTGTCGCCGGCGACCTCGACGGCTTGGGTTCGGCGCCGGCGCTCTTCGCCACTGCAATGTCTACGGCGAACGTCTTCGACATCTGGCAGATGGACGTGGACTGGGGGACCGGGGATGCGTCGGTGAATAAGATCGCCTCGATCGGCATCACCCCCTTCGATGCTGACCTGTGCCTGGCCTCGCGCGAGGCCTGCATTCCGCAGCCCGATGGCGGCCCGGCGCTGGAGGCCATGAGCGACCGGCTGATGCACAGGCTGCAGCTCCGCGACTTCGGCGGCTACAGCACCATGGTGAGCGCCCACGCCATCGACGTTGGCGGTGGCCGCGCCGGCATCCGCTGGTACGAGATGCGCGAGTCCGTCGCCGGTTGGTCGCTCTACCAGGAGGGCACCTTCGGGCCTGACGACGATGAGCACCGCTGGATGCCGAGTGCAGCGATGAACGCCGCCGGCGACATCGGCATCGGTTACCTCGTGGCGAGCACCGACACCTACGTTTCGACCAGAGTCACAGGCCAGTCGGCGGCCAACAGCGGCAGCGGCTTCCTCGATGCGGAGGAGAGCATCTGCGCGGTGGGTAGCGGCGTGCAGGAGGGCACGGGGCGCTCGGGCGACTACTCGTCCACCTCTGTCGACCCCACGCTCGACACCTTCTGGCACACCAACGAGGTCTTTATCGACACCGGGAACTTCCAGTGGGCGACCTTCGTGTGCGAGTTCTCGGTGGGTTCGGGTGGGTCTGTCAATCAGCCGCCGACGGCGGCGTTCACGTACGGCTGCGACAAACTCCAGTGCACCTTCACCGATACCAGTACCGACTCCGACGGCACCGTTATCGCCTGGAACTGGGACTTCGGCGACAGCAACACCTCGACGAGCCAGAACCCGAGTCACACCTACGGTTCGGCCGACACGTACACCGTGACTCTGACGGTGACCGATAACGAAGGCGCAACCGGCAATACTTCGCAGAGCGTGACGGTCTCGGCCGCCAACATCCCGCCCACCGCAGCCTTCACCTTCAGCTGCACTGATCTCGGCTGCAGCTTCGACGGCAACGGTTCGTCCGACAGCGACGGCACCATCGCAAGCTACGATTGGGACTTCGGCGACGGCGCCACGGACAGCGGCGTGACCACCAGCCACCCCTACGCGGCCGGCGACACCTACAACGTGACCCTGACGGTCACCGATGACGGCGGCGCAACCGGCAGCGAAACGCGACCCGTCACCGTTACCGAGCCCAGCAGTGGCATCACTCTGACCGCCTCCGGCCGCAAGGTGCGGGGGGTCCGGTATGTGGACCTCGCGTGGTCGGGCGCAACCACTGATAATGTGGACATCTATCGCAACGGTGAGTTTGTCGCGTCGACCGACAACGGCGGTGCCTACACCGACAACCTGGGCCGCGTCAGCGGGACCTATGTGTATAAGGTGTGCGAGGAGGGCAGCACGTCGACCTGCTCCAATGAAGCGACGTGGACCTTCTGATCCCGTCGAACCATAGATCAACCAACCAGCCGCCCCGCAAGGGGCGGTTTTTTCGAAACAGTGCCAAACAGTGCCAGGAGAAATTTTCTTAACTTTGTTGTTCCGCAGCTCAGATCTCTGCGAGTCGTTCGATCGCTGGCTCAGACTTGGCTCGATCCAGGTCCTCCAGATCTTGCGCCAATTCGGTGTTCTCCTTTCGAATTCGTCTCGCTTCGCTGACCCAGCGGCTCACGACTGCCGGGTGTTTCTTCATCACGATTGCGATGTCGCCTGCCCTCTGATTCCAGCGTTCGATTCCACACGCTGCGATCAGCCGTGTGATGCGTCCGGTTGCCCGGTCTTGTCGTCGACTCGGGAGGTCTCGCGGATTCACCTCAAGACACTCGCACGCCAGTTCGATGAACTGCACTGCATCGGTGGACTCGAGCGGGAACTACCTCGACGGCGGCAAGAACTATACGATGCACATGCCGAAGGATCCTCCTCGTAAGGCGTTCACTTCGATTGTGGTCTATGATCCTCAGACCCGCTCGGAACTACAGACCAGCCAGCCGTACCCGAGTAAGAATGACGTTCGCGACAAGGATACGTTGATCTGCAACAAAGACGGCTCGTACACCCTCTATTTCGGCCCCAAAGCACCGGCCGGTAAAGAGGCGAACTGGATCCAGACGGTAAAGGGTAAGGGTTGGTTCTGTAATTTGCGTATGTACAGCCCAACCGAAGAGTGGTACGAGTACAAGTGGCTGCCGGGTGAAATTGAACTGGTGAAGTAGCCTCCCGCGCAGCAGACTGTGGCAGACGGTGCTCAGGCATCGCCGTTGCCATCGGCAACAACACATGTCAGAAGGGAACAATATCCCCGACTTCATTGTGTTCGATCTCGAAGCCGGGCTGCTCAAGACCACCGAAACCAGTCACGAGAATCGCCAGACGCCGATCCTGCTTGTGAGCCGGGAAGACGTGCTGATCGTCCCCCACGTTTGGTGATGGCACCGAAGAGCCTTGGTGTTTCGTAGGTGCCCGAAACCGGGTGGTGATCCATGGGACACTCATGGGACACTAGCGCACAACACCACCGAAAAACCGGGAACAACCCGGAACAACCGGCCGACGGTCAAGTCTCCGTGACTGCGCCGTGCCGGCGCAGCCCGTCACTCCCACCTGCGGACGGTTGTACGCCAT
>JASJGQ010000323.1:0-7258 GCA_033791425.1 Acidobacteriota bacterium | reverse complement strand
GCGGACCGGCTGTTGCCGGTTCTCCACGCCGCCCTCGAAGGACGAGTGGAGATTGTGCGGCGGGAACGCCTTACGGTGACGGTGGAAAACCCGAACAAAGAAAAGATCACGCGCTGCGTGCTCAACGATGCGGTGATCAACAAGTCGGCTCTGGCACGGATGTTGGTGTTGGGGGTCCACGTCAACGGCGCGTTTGTCAGCAGGTTCAAGGCCGACGGGCTGATCATCGCCACCCCGACCGGTTCGACCGCCTACAATCTGTCCGCCGGTGGGCCCATCCTCTACCCCAATCTCGAAACCCTCGTCGTGACGCCGATCTGTCCCCACGCGTTGACCAACCGCCCCATTGTCCTGTCGCTGGACTCGATGATCGAGATCCGACTCGAGAGCCATTCGCAGGAGGTGTGGCTGACCCTTGACGGTCAACAGGGCTTCCCCATCGGAACTGAAGACCTGGTGACGGTCCAGGCCTGTCCGGATCCCGTGATGTTGATCGCCGACCCGAGCCGGTCCTACTTCCAGGTCCTGCACCGAAAATTGAAGTGGGGGGAGCGGGGCGGTTGAGATACCGCCATCTCAGACGCACGGTCATCGCCGTGCTGGCGACCGTTGCCTTCGTCCTGATCTGCGGGATGCTGATTCGCGCGATCCTCGTTGCTGAGCCGACCCGGCGCGCGGCCATCCGGTGGATCGAAAAATCAGCCGCCGACATGGGCGCCGAAGTTGAAATCGGCGATTTCCAATGGAAGATGTTGCCACCCGGAGTCCGCCTCGACGAGGTGCGGTTTCGTGCCCCGGGCATCGCCGCCGATGTGGGCACGCTCCACGCGGATCTCTCCCGTCTGAGACTCACCCGCCGCACGATCGTCCTGGGCACAGTGGCCGCACGCGGCGTTCGTCTGTCCCTGGACGGTCTGCCGGAGTCCACCCGCTCCGAAGGCCGGCCAGTCAAGGTCCGCATCCGGCACCTCGAACTCGACGATGTGCAGTTTCAAGGTGTCGATCTGCCCGGCGGGCTCTCCCTCGATCTCGAGGGCGTCCGCGGCGGCTGGACGGGTCAGGGCAGGATCTCGCGTGGATACGCGGAGATCGCCAACGCCCGCGTGCAAATCGGCACCATGGCGGCCATCGACACCTCACTCAATGCCCGGTTCGAGCTCTCGGACGAGGAGTTGGCGGTGCCAAACTTCCTTCTCGAAAGCGTCGGCATCACCCTCCGCGGACACGGCAGAATCGCTGCTGAAGGAACATTGTTCGAGGCCCGTGGGCCGCTCGACATCACGTGGCTCGACGGTTTCATCAAGACCAAAGGCCTGCTCGAAGGCAGCTCTGTGGTCGAAATCAATATCGACACCAGATCGAAGGAGCTTTTGCGGGCACGGCTCGCTGCACCGCTTATCGACGTCGCCGGTTTCCCCTTGCGCGATCTACGAGCCAGCATAGCGTTGGTCGGCAACAGCCTTCTTGGGAACCTCGACCGCGCGAGATTCCACGGTGGAACGCTGAGTGGGACCTATCGTCTGGCGGAGTTCGGCGGCGGCTACCCGCACGCGGTCGAGCTCCAGGGCCAGGGTATCTCGCTCGCGGGTTTCCTCGGCAATCTGCGGGTCGAGCCGGCGGGGCTGGCGGCCACGATCGATCTTTCCGCGGCGGCCAGATGGAACGGCCGCGCCTTCCCCTCCGGCCTCGGGCAGGCAGGGCTAGAGTTTCACGCGGCGTCCCCTGGCATACCGGTCGAAGGTCCTCTCACCCTCGACCTGAACGGCGAAGGCATCTTCCGTTTCAATTCCACGAATCTGTTTCTGGGAGGCGCCGCCACCACGTGGCAGGGAGCCCTCACCATCGGCACCTGGGAGCCGGCATGGTCGATCTCCAGCGAAGGGGCCGAATTCGCAACCGTCGCCTCAATGGTCAACGCCTGGGTCGGCTCGAACGCCCTCCCGCCCGAACTCGAAGGCACGGGGGACCTCGAGGTCAGTTTAAGCGGTCCGTTTTCTGATCTCACCGTCCAGGCCCGGATCGATGCCCAACCGCTCAGGCTGCCGCCGATCACCTTCGATCGGTTGGTCGCCGACGCGACCATCAGCCGCTCCCTCCTGCGGATCGGTTCCGCACGATTCCAGATCGCCGAAGGGCTCGGCGAAATCGAGGGCGGGATGACCTGGGACGCCCAAGCCGGCGACAACCAGCTCAATATCGACATCCGGGGCAACAAAATCCCTCTTGTCGCCATCGCCTCATGGATCGATCTCGAAGAGTCGGTCGACAGCGGACTCCTGTCGTTCGACGGCGACCTTTCCGGTCCCATCGCGCTGCCACGAGGGTCGTGGGTGGCTGAAATTGACAACCTCTCACTCGGCGGGATCGCGCTGGGGAATGCGTCAACCGAACTCGAGTTGGCCGACGCCCGCTTTTCCTGCAGCGATCTGCGCTGTGACCGGGGTCTCGAGGCGCGCCTCTGGTGGGATGTGACAGCTGCGGAAGTGGCCGGCAGCCTGAACTGGCCGGGCATGCCGCTTGCCGGAATGGGAGAGCCCGTCACCCGCCTGGCCGGCCCTGCCGCCGACGTCGTGCTCGATTTCCATCTCCCCATTGGAGGTGAGATGGCGACCGAATTGACCGCGACCTCGGAGCGAGGCCGCCTCGCCATCACCCAGGGCCCGGAAACCGTAGATTTCACGGCCGAGATCAACGGGGCGGCATCTGCCCAGGCACGCCTCGAACGCACCGCTGCGGGCGATCTCCACGGCCGCGGAGAGATCATGATGTCGTCGGCCAACGAGCTCCTGGCGCTGCTCGGGCCCGACATCGCGGTGCCGCTCGCCGGCACCGGTCGCGCTGATTTCAGTGTCGACTGGGGCGACGAAACCTGGCCTCGATTGGCAGGCACTCTGCAGGAACTCGATCTCAGCCTCGCCGACCAGCCGGTTCAGTTGGTCGAGCCTGCCGATTTCTCCTTGTCCGCCGACGGGTTCACGGTCCCGGGTCTGCGGCTCCGCGCGCGGGATGATGAACTTTTTGTGCGCTGGGCGATTGACGATGCAGGGCTGTTGCGCGGCAATGTCTCGGGAACGATGGACACCCTCCTTCTTCGGTTTCTGCTTCCGGATTGGGAGCCGGCGGGCCGGGCCACCGGTGTCGTGGAGATGCTCGGCTCGGTCGACGTGCCACTCTTCGAGGGCATCGCCGAGTTCCAGAAGGGGTCGTTCCGGCTGCCGGGCACCCGCACCATTCTCTCCCAGGTCGAAGGCGTCGTTCTGCTGTCATCCGGTGAAGTTCAGCTCGAGGGTATGAGCTTCCGAATCATGGGTGGGCGTGGTCGCTGCAGCGGCCGCATCCGCCAGGATGAGGACACCCTGTTCATGTCCCTCGACGGCACTGCGGAGGGCGTCCGGTTCGAGGTGCTCCCCGATATGGAGGCCCGACTCTCGGGCACCTGGCATCTCGTCGGGCCGGTGACCGGCCTCAACCTCTCCGGCGACCTCGATGTCGATCGCATGAGCCTTAACACCAAAGACGACCCTGCCGCCTTGTTGGTCAGATGGATGGGAGAGAGCGGAAGATCCGCCGCAGAGGGCGGCCTCAGCCTCAACCTGCACGTGGAGGCCGAGGAGACTCTCGACCTCCACAACCCCTTTGTACGGCTCACCGGATCGGCGAGCCTGGACGTTTCAGGAACCTCGAACCAACCCGGACTCGTCGGTCAGGTCGAGATTCTCGACGGTGGCGAGGTCACGCTCCTCGGAAACCGCTACGAGGTCGAACGCGGCAGCCTCACCTTCTCCAACCCTCAGGGAATCGAACCCTTCCTCGATCTGCAGGCCTCGACCTGGGCGCAGGAGTACCAGATCACAGTCAACCTCTCGGGAACATTTGACCGCTTTGTCTCAACCGCCGTTTCCACTCCGCCTCTCAGTTCACCGGAGATCTACTCGTTGCTCGGCGTCGGCTACCGCAGCGAGGCTCACGGCACCGGCGCCATGGGACTCGGTCTGGCATCTTCGATCCTCGCGAACGAGCTGACCTCTGTTTTGAGTCAGCGCGGTCAGCTCGTTTTGCCGATCGACCAGGTACGGGTCGACCCGTTCGCGGCTGATTCGACCGGCAACCCCACCGCCCGGCTTTCGGTCGTCAAACAACTGACGCCTTCGTGGACCGTGATCCTGCAAACCACTCTTTCCGGCGAACGGGAGCAGATCGTCGTCAGCCGCTGGTATCTCGCACCGGGGCTCTTCCTCGAGGGCGCCCAGCACGAAGACGGTTCCCTTTCGCTCGATCTCAAACTCCGGCGGCCCTACTGACCCCATGAAGAGAGCCACCCCCTGCCGTCGGCCTGTGCTGCACTCCGCCCTACCTGGGCTGCTCCTGGTCGCCCTTTCGGCGTTGGTCACTCCATCGCCGTCTGCGGCCGAGGAATCCCCTCTCATCACAAGTGTTCGGGTCGAGGCGACGGGCCCGGTCGATACGGCAGGGGTGATCGGAGTGCTCGAACTGAAAGTCGGATCGCCTGTCGACAAACAGCGGCTGCGCGACGTGATCACGACCCTTTATGCGGGCGCTCAGTTGGAGTGGCTTCGGGTAGAGACCACGCCCTCCCCGGGTGGCGTCGATGTGCTCGTTCGGCTCAGCTATCGATCAACGATCTCTGATGTCAAGGTCACGACCAAAAAACCCCTTCTTCGCGTCAAGATCCACCGCTGGCTCAGGCTTCAGATCGGTGACCCCGTAACGTCAGCAGGCGTCGAGGTCAGCCGGCGAAGGGTCGAACGAAGGCTCCAGGAACGGGGCTACGCCGATGTCGAGGTCGAGGCTTACCTCGACTTTAACCGCAAATCGAATACTGTCGGGGTGGAGATCGACGTGGCGCTCGGAGGCCGGCAGGTCCTGGACTCCGTCACTCTCGAAGGGTTGGGAAACGAATATCTGGTGACTGCTGCCCAGCCAAAGGCAAAAACCGGCGCCCGGCTCACATCGAAATTCGAAGAAAGGGTGCGGACCCGAACCGAGGAAAACCTCCGGCGAATGGGCTATTGGGAGGCCGAGGTCCTCGACGTCAAGCGCCGTACCGATGGACCACAGGTCGAGCTCGTGCTCCGCGTCGACCCCGGGTCGCTGTACCGGCTCGACCTGGAGACGCCTCCGGAGAGCGTCAAGATCGCAGAAAAAGCGTTTCCGGACCCCGCCGACGTCGAAATCCATCCAGCTCAGACCGAAGCGCTCGCCGAGCAGGTCCACGAACATCTCCAGGAGGCCGGATTTCTGCTCGCAGAGGTTGACGCGACGCTCTCCGGCGAAGGTGACGAGTTGGTGCTGCGGGTCGAGGTCCATCCGGGCGCTAAATACAAGGTCGCCGCAGTGGAGTTCCCCGGAGCCGACCATGTGAGCACACGCCAGCTCATGACCGCAGTCAGGGTCAAGACCGGAAAAACCGGCGGACGATTCAGTCAGCGAATCAGCGACGCAACCCTCGAGGCCGACCGGAAGGCCCTTCTCGACCTCTACTACCAAGAGGGTTTTCCATTCGTTGAAATCGAAAAAACCCAGTGGATTTCCGATGAAGATGGAAACGCGGTCCGGGTGGTATTCCCGGTGAACGAGGGCCAACAATGGATCGTCAGTCAGGTCCGAATCGAGGGGTTGCCAGTGGACGCAGCTGCTGACCTCGAGAGACAGCCCCTCGGGCTTGACGACAGATCACCGTGGAGTCCGGGCGCGGTGGATCGAGCGCAAAAACGACTTGAAGCAGCTCTCGCCGACACCGGCTACCCCGACGGGCGGGTCGAGACGGAAGTCGACACATCACAGCCGGGCCAGGCAAGGGTTGTGTACCGCGTAAAACCCGGGGAATTCGTCAGGGTCGGAGATGTCATTATTGCCGGCCTGCTCCACACCCGTGAAAAGCTGGTGGCCGGTGTGGTGCGCCGGGCCGGCGTCGAGAGCGGGGCGCCGCTTTCGCGGAGCCGAATGCTCGAAGCTCAGCGCGGGCTCTACGAACTCGGCATGTTCCGACGGGTCGAGGTGGTTCTGATGCCGGGCCACGAACACCGCACCGAGCGAAACATCGTCATACGTTGCGACGAGGGTGAACAGAAGTCCTATCTCTTCGGCCTCGGCTATTCGAACGTCGATGCGGCGCGGTTGATTCTCGGTTGGTCACACCTCAATCTGCTGGGCCGCGCCTACGGTTTTTCGGCCGAGGTCTCGTTGTCGCGGAGCCAACAGCAGTACTCGCTGTCGTTGCGCAAGCGGCGCATCTTCGGACTCCCGGTGCCCGGGTACCTCGCGATCTACCTAACCGACGAGGTGCTCGCAGATCGCGACCTCCTGCGACGCGGTCTGTGGATCGACTTTGGTGATCGCCTCAAAAGGCCTTTGCGCCCGTGGCTCCGCTATGAGTACGAAATCATCCAGCCGGACAATCTGCCGCCAGACCTGATCCCGGAGCTCGATGACGATCTGCAGGAGTCGAAGGTCGCGTCGATCACGCCGAGCATCGAGTGGGACACCCGCGACAACCCGTTAGCACCTGAGAAGGGGGTCTTTGCCTCGGGGTCAGCGCAGTACGCCTTTCCCGCCTTTCTTGCCGACGAACATTTCCTCAAGGTGCAGCTCGGCGCGACGGCTTACAAACCCATGTGGAGGGGATTCGTAGCCGTCGGTCTGCGCCTCGGGTTCACCAACCCCTTCGACAAAATCCCCGACGCCCCGGAAAATCTGCAGATTCCTTTTGCCTACCGGTTTTTCGCCGGCGGCCGCACCACCCTCCGCGCCTTTGACACCGACGAGCTGGGCATTCCCGGCCAGACCATCATCGACGGCAGGCCAGTCGGCGGCAACGCCCTCATCTTGTTCAACCTCCAGTACCGCCGCCGGATCGTCGGCGACTTTTTCGCCGAGGTCTTTATCGACGCCGGCAACGTCTGGGCCTCTCCGTCGCAAGTCACTCTCGGCGACATCCGGTGGGGGCCCGGTTTGGGTATCCAGTACCGCACCCCGGCCGGTCCGTTGCGCGCCGAGTACGCCTGGAAGCTCGAACATCAACCCGGCGAATCGAAAAGTCGGTACTTTGTCAGCTTCGGAGTGCCGTTCTAACGGTAATTCACCGGGCCGGGCTAGCTAGCCCGGCCCGGTGAATTACAGATGGTAGGATAACGGCCGATTATGGCTTTCGACCACCTTCGTCCGTGGCTCCTGCTCGCCGGCGGCATCGTCGGTCTGGCGGTCGGTGCGTCCTGGTTGGTCGACGGCGCCTCACGGC
>JASJGQ010000322.1:0-2582 GCA_033791425.1 Acidobacteriota bacterium | reverse complement strand
CGGCTCCGGGTTGCCCCAGAATGTGGACTTGGTCTTGTCACCGGTTGGCGTGGTCGGCGCCGCCTGGCCCTTGGTGAGACCGTAGATCTCGTTGTGCATCAGGATGTAGGTGACGTCGAGGTTGCGCCGACAGGCGTGGATCAGGTGGTTGCCGCCGATCGCCAGACCGTCACCGTCGCCGCCCACCGCGATCACCGTCAGCTCCGGACGCGCAATCTTGACCCCGGTGGCCAGGGTCAGGGCGCGGCCGTGGACGCCGTTGAAACCGTAGGTGGTGACATAGCCCGGCAACCGCGACGAACAGCCGATACCAGAGAGAATCACAGTGTTCCACGGCTCGATCTGCAATGCCGCCATCGAACGGTAAAGGGCGTTGAGGACGCCGAAGTCGCCGCAGCCCGGGCACCAGACGGGTTTGAGACCGGTCTTGTACGCGCCGGGTTTGAGTTCGATCTTTGTCGAGGCGCTCATACCAGAACCTCCCGCCGGAGAGCACCCATCTCCAGCACCTTTTGAATCTTGTCTTCGACTTCACCGACCGTCAGGTTTTTGCCACCGGAACGCTTGAACACAAAGGTGCGCGCCTCCGGCAGATCGAGGAAAGTGCGAAGGTACTTGTAGAACTGGGCCGAGTAGCTCAGTTCGATGACGATCACGTTGTCGACCGACTTCAGATACTCGTTGAACTCGTGGTAGGGGAAGGGATAGAGCAGCTGCGGCACAAACGCCGAAACCCGTTCCCCTCGTGCGGTCGCGTTCTGCACCGCCTCCTTGACCGGGCCCTTGGACGAGCCCCAGCAAATGATGCCGACTTCGGCCTTTTCGGCGCCGTAGCGGCGGTAGAAGCTGTACTTGTCGCGTACCAGACGCAGCTTACGGTAGCGTTTTGCATTCATCTCTTCGTGGGTCAGGTACATCGAGGTCGGGGTCCCGTCCTCTTTGTGCTCGAGACCGTTGGTTTGGTACTCGCCGCCCTTCATGCCGGGCCACGACATCGGGGAGACCCCGGATTTGGTCTCCTTGTAGCGCTTGTACTCCCGCAGATCGCCCGCCGACGGCACCTGACGGCCGATGACCTCGTGATCGAGGGTCAGCATCGACAGGGTCTCACTGCGCTGGGCGATGAACTGGTCGGAGAGCACGATCACCGGCATCTGCGCCTCTTCGGCGATGTTGAAGGCCGCCACCGTGGCGTGGAAGCAGTCCTCGACATCAGCCGGCGCCAACACGACGCGGGGCGCATCCCCGTGGGAGCCCCACAGGGCCTGCCACAGGTCCGACTGCTCGCTTTTGGTCGGCAGACCGGTGGAGGGGCCACCGCGCTGAACATCGATGATCACCACCGGGATCTCCGCCATCGAGGCGAGACCCAGCATCTCGGTCATCAGGGCCAGACCCGGGCCCGAGGTCGCGGTCATGGACTTGACCCCGGCAAAGGAGCCGCCGATGATCGCACCGATGGCTGCTAGCTCGTCCTCGGTCTGCACCAGGTAGCCGCCCACCTTGGGCATCCACTCCGAAAGGAAGTGGAGCACCTCGGATGAGGGCGTGATCGGATAGCCGGCAAAGAAACGGCAGCCCGCGTGGAGGGCCGCTACGGCGCAGAGCTCGTTGCCGGACATCAGCAGCATGGGCTCACCCGGAACGTACTGCAGCCGCATCCCGGTGGCCTCTTCCTCGATCTTCGAGGCGTAGGCCTTTCCCGCTTCGAAGCCCTTGAGGTTGGCCTCGAGGACCTTTTCGCCCTTCTTGGAGAACTTGTTCTTGATCGCCAGCTCCATCGCGTCCTTCGGGAGGCTGAAGAGCTCTCCGAGCAGGCCGATGGTGACGATGTTCTTGGCCAGCGTGGTTCCGGCCGCCTCTTTGGCGAGTTCGATAAACGGCACCGGCACCCAGCGCACCTCGGACACCGGTCCGAGGTCGATTTCATCGCGGGGTGTTTCATCGGTCGCTTCATAGAGGACAATGGCGTTCTCGGCGGCCACGATTTCGCCGCGGAACTGTCCGAAGTCGGCCCAGTTGAAGACCACCAGCACCTGCACCAGGTCACCCTGGGCGTAAATTGGTTCGGCACTCAGACGAACCGTACAGGACGACTCGCCGCCACGGATCTGCGGCCCATAGGCCTCCACTTTCATCACGTGCAGCCCCTTGGCCGCTCCCGCCTGCGCGATCATGTCGCCCACGGTGATGACGCCGTCACCACCGGAACCCACGACCGCGATCGTCAAGTCTCGTGTCGGCATAAAACTTCCTCCCAGCACGACGGTTTCCGCACCCGCCTTATGAGATTGTGAACCCTTTCACATCAAATGTCCACCCGACATTTCTCGCCGAAATGGGCTGCTCCAGCCACCTCAACGACATCATTTACCAGCGAGGTGGCGTCAAAAAAGGCTTCGGGAAAAGCCACCGTCGACCGGAAGGGCGGCCCCGGTGATCCCCGACGACTCCTGTGAACACAGAAAGGTGACCGCCGCGGCGACTTCTTCGGGCCGGAGGAGGCGGCCGATGGGGGCCATTTCCGCCCAACCCGCGAGGACCTCCGCCACCGTTGTACCGGTGCGGTCGGCCACATTGCC
>JASJGQ010000321.1:0-7149 GCA_033791425.1 Acidobacteriota bacterium | reverse complement strand
GGCTCGGGTGGGATCACCGCCTTCTCGAGCTCCCGAATGGCCTTCAGGAGCAGTTCCTCCACCAACCGTGTCGGCGACCCGTACGCCACACCGACCCGCATTCTCGCTCGCACAATGTCATCCGAGTGGGTCCAATTGATGTCGTTCTGCTCGAGAAAGGTCCCGTTGGGGACGATGATATGAAAGTTGTCGAACGTCTTGATCTTCGTGCTGCGGGCGCCGATGTTCTCGACCTCGCCAAACGTCTCACCGACCTCGATCAGATCGCCGACCTTGATCGGACGTTCGAAGAGCAAGATGACCCCGCTGATGAAATTATTGACGATCTTCTGGCTGCCGAAACCGACCCCGATGGCAATCGCGCCGCCTGCCAGGGTGAACACCGTGAGCGGGATCTCCGCCACCCATAGCGCGAACACCACCAGGCAAACGGCCATCGCGTAGAAAACGAGGGTCTCGAATGCCGAGGCGGCGCCCGGTTCGAGACCGATGCGCGCAAACACGCGACGAGAAAGTCGGCGGATCAAACGCCGGGCAATGGGCAGACCGACAACCAGAATCAAAAAGGCGATGATGGCCTTGCCAACGGTCAAAGGCCGCCCATCGACCGACACCAGCTGAAAGTTCCAGATCGCGACGACCCGCTGCAGGACCTCGCGCGCCCTCTCCCAAAAGTCGGGGACCGAGGCAGGAGCAACGACCGACATCGCCGACCATGCAGTATCGACGAGGATCGAGAACCCGTGGCGAATCATCGGAGATCTCGGGTCATGCGGACGCTTCCTTTTCCATCTCGACGATCGGCGCATCCGGCGCCTCATCCCTATTCTCCTGGTAGACCATCACGGACCCCCAAAACTCTTCGATATGTGGTGACGATATCACCGACCGCGGCGGCCAGGTACCGCGTGGGGCTCCGTGAGGAGCCCATGTCCACCCCATCCGGATGGTTGAATAGGCCACCAGAAAGGGAGCAAAAACCCCGAGAACTGTGGGCTCGTCGCATGATACGATTTAAGACGTGCCACTATTCTCGGCCAATACCGCAGCGTCTGACGCTTCGATGGAGGTTCGTGGATCCATCCACCCTCCCGGAGAGGTCACGTTATGAGCGCTGAACTCCGTCTCAAGCGGGAGCTCCTCAAGGGCATGGCTGAGGAGAATATCGAGATCATCCGCAACCAACCCCGCGGGACGATCCGCCGCGAACGCGCCGCCAAGTTGCAGCGCATCCGGCGCGCCGTCTTCGCGGGTGGCGGAACCCTGTCCATCATTGCAGCGGTCCTGTTGGGCATCGCCATCTGGTCAACCGCGAGCTCCGGCGACACCTCCGACTTCACCGACTCCTACTTTCTCACTCCAGACATGACTCCACCCGTGGCCGGCGAAGTCAGCCGGGATCTGAGCCACCTGACGGAGATGCTCACCGGGAACGAAATGCGTGCGATCGATCCCTCCGTGATTCCGCTGGCGGTTCAGCGGATCGTCGTCGATCCGGGGCACGGCGGCATCGACAGCGGCACCAAGCTCGACCAATGGGGCATGTACGAATCGGACCTCACCTGGGACATTGCCGTTCGGCTGCAAATGCTGCTCGAACGCACCGGCACCCAGGTGATCATGACCCGCAACGGCGACGAGAAGGTGTCGGTGCAAGCGCGCGCCGAGATCGCCAACAACGCTCGCGCCGACCTGTTCATCTCGATCCACGTCAACTGGCTGCCCAATAGAGAGTCGCGCGGATTTGAAACCTACTCCGCCGGCACCACGGTCGATCCTTTCCTCAAAGACCTGGCCGCAACGGAGAACCGCGGTTCCGGCTTTTCGCTGGCCGATACCCGGCGGCTGATCGATGGAATTTACATGGGAGCCCGTCAGCAAGAGTCGCAGCGTCTGGCCGAGTGGGTCGGACAGGCCCTGTATGGGACCCTGCTGTCCAAAAACCCCGACGTCATCCACCGTGGGGTCAGAAAAGCACCGTTTGCGGTTCTCGTGGCCACCGAAATGCCGGCTATTCTTGCCGAGGTCGCGTGCCTCTCGAACGAACGGGAAGCGCGGCTTCTGGCCCAACCAAAATATCGACAAAGTATTGCAGAAGCTCTATTCACAGGAATTCAGGGCTATGCCCTCGAAGTCAGTGCCGCCGAAGAAGGGGATGAAACATGACCGAAAAGAGTCAGGAATTACTGATCGGAATCGATCTCGGAACGTCGCAGAGCGCGATCGCGACCTCGACCGGTGAGCGCCACGTGGTGGACAGCTACGTCGGTTGGCCGGTCGACGCCGTCGCACGCAAGATCCTCAAAAAGGACGTGGTCTTTGGCCAGGACGCGGTCGACAACCGAACCATGCTCGATCTCCACCGACCGCTCGAACGCGGCCTCCTCAAAGAAGGATCCGAAAAGGACCAGCAGGCGATCCGCGAGCTGCTCGCCCATCTGATGGATCTCGCAGGCGTGGCGGCCGAGCGCAAAAAGGGAGCCAAGGTCCGGGCCGTGGTCGGCGTTCCCGCCGAGGCGCTTCGGGTCAACAAGCAACACGTCCGTGAGGCCATGCGCGGTTTTGTCGACGGTTTGATCATCGTCTCCGAGCCCTTTGCCGTGGCCTATGGTCTCGACGCCCTGCTCCACGCCATCGTCGTCGATGTCGGCGCCGGCACCACCGACTTCTGCGTCATGAGAGGACGCTATCCCACCGAGGAAGACCAGCGGACGCTGACCAACGCCGGGGACTGGGTCGACGAACAACTCGCCAAGCTCATCAAGGAGCGCCACCCCGGCATCAGCGTGTCCATCCACACCGTGCGCGGATGGAAGGAAAAATCGAGTTTCATGGGCAAGGCACCCGGCCCGGTGGTGGTCTCGGTGCCGATCGCCGGCAAGCCTTCCGAGATCGACATCACCGAAGAGATGCGGCAGGCCTGCGACGCCCTCGGCCCGCCGGTGGCGGAAACCATGCTCGATCTCATCGCAGCGGCGGAGTCGGAGTACCAGGAGCAGGTTCGAAACAATGTGATCCTCGCCGGCGGCAGTTCGGCGATCCCCGGGTTCGGCGCTTTCCTCGCCGATTCGCTGCGCGAATTCGGCGGCGGCAAGATTCGCAAGGTCCAAGACCCGGTGTTCGTCGGGGCCGATGGCGGTCTCGCGCTGGCCAAGGATGCCCCAAAATCTGACTGGGACAAATTGTCGGATTAGGAGACATTCCCCATTCGTTGACGCATGCCCTTCGGGCCCCGGGTCGAACGGGTAGTCGCAACACTGGAGTCAAGGCAACCGTAGTAGAAACCAGGTGAGACCATCGAGTGGCCCGCGCGTCCCTCGAGAGTCCGGTAAGATAAAAAGCAGCAGCTCTCGGATCGACAAAGGGCAAAGGTGTTCGAAAAGAAACCACTTGTACTGGTGGCCGGGATCGGGCGCAGCACGTCGTCATCTCGATCGATGTGGCGGGTCAGGACGAGCCTATCGTGGTCAAGGCCGAGGTGGTTCGGCAGGCTCTCCCCGAGCGCGACGGCGTTCAAGGCATCGGCGTTCGTTTTCTGGAGTTCAGGTGCGACGGACGCAAACGCCTCGAGTCCATCCTCCAAGAGGTTTTCGGCGACACCCCCGTCTGACCGACTCCCCACCGCGATACCCCGTGATGAACGGCTGGATCCTGGAACCAGGGGCCGGTGGGCACAATAACCCTGATTGAATAAAAGGCAATATGAGACCTGATATAAATGCTTCATGTCGAAAATAGCAACGTGCTAAAATAGAACTCGAGGGTGAGCAAAACAAACCAGGAGAACCGATGACCGCTCAGGTCCCCGACTCGGTCCGTATCGACAGCACGAATTTTGACATCTGCGGAGTTCGCGGTGAGGGTCTTTTCGACCCTGAAATCCACCACATCGAAGCCGCGGCGCCTGACACGGCCTGCTGGCGCGGCTTCATCTGCGGCTATGTCATCGCCAACGGCACCCTTGTCCTCGACAAGCTCGAACTGTGGTCGGAGCCCGACCGCTGGCGCCACAACCGCCAGGCCCTCGAACGCCTCTTCGGCGAAGATCTCGCCCTCGATGACGAGCATCCCTGGATCGACCAACGAGGCCTCGCCCACCTCGTCCCCTTCACGGGCGGTCTCCTTCTCGGCGCGGACTTTGTCGAAGAACTCTACGTCCACATGGGATTCCACCCCGCCTACAAGTACCGGCAGGTCCTCGAGGTGACCTTCGAAACCGGCCACCTTCTCAGCCAGAGCGACCGTTCGATCGAGATGGAGGAGATCCGCCTCCGCGAAGGTCGCGGCGACGGCAAGCGCTCGAAGGACGTGGTGGCGTGGATCAACGACTGCTTCAGGACTGACTATTGAGCATGGAAGCTCCCACCCTCGAGTCCGCGAGCTTCACCGACCAGGATTGGGACGCCGTCCGCCGCTACGCCCAGGCGATCTTCGCCTGCGGATCGCACTCCATCCACGGCCCGCAGCACTGGAACTGGGTCGAAAAAAACGCTCTCGAACTGGCCGCCGATACCGGCGCCGACGAGACCGTCGTCCGGCTCTTTGCCATCCTCCACGACGCCTGCCGTCTCAACGACGACAAAGACCTCGGCCACGGCCCCCGAGCCGCCGACATGCTCGGCACCCTGGTTGGGATCCTCCTCACCCTCGACCCCGACCGCCTCGCCCTCCTCGAACAGGCCATCCGCCACCACACCGATGGCATGACCTCACCGGACCCCACCATCGGCACCTGCTGGGACGCCGACCGCCTGGATCTCGGCAGGGTCGGCAAAAACCCCGAGGCGAGGTACATGAGCACGGAGGCGGGGAAGCGGGCGGTAGCGCTCGGGTAACGGCGCGGTCGGGGCTCGCCACGATTCCCCGGAAAAGCGGAGAACGTGCATCCGTCAGTTCAACTGTGTGTCCTCGATCATTTCGCAGTCGATCCGATCAGTCCAAGCAACCACACGACATTTTCTGCCGTCGAGCAAAATCACCTCTCCAGGGCGAGGGGTGTGATCGAGGCCATCCAAAAGAATGAACTTGGCGTCGTCACGAAACCAGACTGCAGCGCGAATGACGATTTAAAGGTAAAGGTGCCAGGCACCGCTTTGCAGACTTAAAGGTGCCGACTTGGCTATAAAGCGGTGCCTGGCACGTTTAGGCAAGCAGTCGCATCGCACTCGTGCCTACGAACGGTACCGCGCAAAGAACCGGTCCATGATCTCGAGGAGCGGATCATCGAGCACTTCTCGCACCTCTGCATTGAGACGTTCCGGTACTCCGCCCCAAAACGCTTCGGCCACACCCCCGGTAATCGCCGCCTGGGTGTCCGCATCGCCATCGAGCGAGATCGCAAGACGGATCGAGTGCTCGAAATCATCAGCATCGAAGAACGCGATGAGAGCCTCGGGAACCGATCCCTGACATGTGACGTCGAAGGAGTAGTCGGGACGAATCTCTTCAACAGTGCGGTCGAGGTCGTAGCCGAAACGCCCGGCAATTTCGTTCCGAATTTCTTCCTGGCTCTGACCCGTTCGCGCAAGGTAGATCGCGCCCGCCGTAGCCTGGGCACCCTTGATGCCTTCAGGGTGGTTGTGGGTCACCGCCGCTGACCGCTCGGCCTCAGCGAGAACCTCCGCCAGCGAATCGAAGGCCCACCCGATCGGACTGACTCGCATGGCCGAGCCATTACCGTAGCTGTTGTAGGGCCCCAGACTCGAGTCTTCCAACCAATCAAGAAACCGGCCGCCATAGGAACGTGACGGATAGTCTCGACCCCACCGCCGGTAGGCTGACGCGTAGTCGCCGTCGCCCATCAACACCTCGGCTGTCGCGATGGTGAGTACGGTGTCATCCGTGAAAAAGCGCGGCATGTCGAAGAGATCGAAGTCCTCACTCTTGAACGATCGAAACTCGTAGGAAGCCCCAAAAACGTCGCCCGCAATGGCACCGAGCATGTCAACTCCTCCCCTACCCGAGTTTTCCACCCATCGTTTCTGCCAGCCACTACGAGCGAAATGGCGCCTCCCTCACACCTGGTCCGGCGCCAAGTCACCCGCTACTGCAACGCAACAATGCGGAACGTGGCACCCATGTACGTGACACATGCCTTCCAATGGGTGGCTCCCGCTACGTGCGCACTCCCAGATCACAGAGCCTGAGATCAAGAAAGTCGGCGACCTTCTGCGCCATGTCGAGGGCGCTGGAGTGGTTGCTGGGTTTTCCGAGCGTGAGGGATGCGCGCCCGCTTGCCTCCCGCTCCTTTTCCAGTTTGTGCATCTTCACACCGAACTCACGAAGATTCTTGAGGGTATCGACCGCACCATCGCTGTCGTCGATGAGGCCGACCAGATCCATTTCGGGTGGGTCGTCCTCGCAGATCAGCTTCACTGGATAGACAAAATATGTTCGGGTCTCATTGTGGACAGTGGCGGTGGGCGTGCCTCTTTTGCGGGATTCCGTTTGCCTCTCCCTGCCAATCACAACAGTCCTGAAATCACTCGTCGGCCTCTCCCTGCTCTTGAACGGAACCAATACTCCCCACGCGCTGGTTACCGTTCCTCGCCTGCGATCGAGACGATGCACCGACAGCCCGAAGAGCATCCACAAACCGGGAATCAAACAGACCACCCCGGTGAGAAGCCGTACCCACAGCGGTAGATCCTCGAAGCCCGAAACAACGCTGGGCACGACAAGCACCGCCAGGCCCATCAAAGTGAGCAGCAGCCCGACCCAGGGTTTTCGCTCGTTCTTGAACTCGAGAATATCAGGATCTGCAGTCATGGACGCCCCCTCTCACCATCCGTTGATCTCAATCGGAACCCTTTCCAGTCAAATCGTTTCCCGGATCATAACACTCAACCGATAGCGGTAGGTCGTAGCCGAGTTTCGGTAGTTCGAGCTGAACGTTGTTTCTCTTGACACCGACGCCACTCGGCGGATCAGGGGCTAATTAAATAGATAAAGGTGCCAATAAAGGTACATCCTCGCCCTACCGCATCCGGGCACCAGGCACAGATCGAGGTGCCAGAGAATCTGAGTCGAGGCAGATCAGGTGAGATCGCTTGGAAGGGTGATGGCGCCGGGTTCCTTGATCGCTCGAGTGGCGGCTTCCCGAAGATAGGTCCTCGCGTCGACTCCACTGAGCTTGGCAGTTTCCATCAT
>JASJGQ010000320.1:0-7841 GCA_033791425.1 Acidobacteriota bacterium | reverse complement strand
GCTCATATGAATTAGGAATTAGGAATTAGGAATTCGGAATTCTCATCACAACCCCCGCCGACAGGAAACGTTCGAGTCCTGACGGGAAAGACCGCGTGCGGCGGAGGTGCCTGGCTCCCGGTTCGTCCGACGAACCGGCGTGCCTGGCATCCTCTCGGGAAGGGTGTGTGGAAACGGGCCGCGTGCGGCGGAGGTGCGATTTGTCGCATTGTCTGGGATTGCTTCATCAATCTGCTCCCACCGCTTGGGCAGACAATGCGATGGGTGGCTCCTCTCGGGAAGCGCGAGCGGAAATGCGGGTTCACTCGAGCGATCGGCCACGAGTCGCGTCCACTGGAGGTGCCATCCTTTGCATTGTTTGATTCGGGAACCCTTCCGGCAGGAGGGGCGGTGCGGGCAACCAATGCACAGGGTGGCTCCTCTCGGGAAGCGTGTGCGGAAAGTCGTGTTTCGACGGTGCGCCCATTCTGGTCCTTGCGCAGTCCGTTATCATCGAATGAATGAACACGCCGTCGCTCGCTCCGCCCCTCGTCATCCGATCCCACCCTCTCTGCCTGGAACACCGTCCCGGTCTCGGCCACCCTGAGGCGCCCGATCGGCTGCAGGTCGTCCTTGACGCCCTGTCCGCGCGCGTCGAGGGCCGATGGTCGGTGGATCGGGAAAGTGCACTCCCGCCCGAGGAGGACATCCTCGGTTGTCTGGCGTGGATTCATGACAAGGACTACATCGAGAGGGTGCGAGAGGCCTCTCAGAAAGGCAGCGGCTGGCTCGACTCACAGGATTGTGGAGTCTCAACGGGCACGTTTGACGCAGCGGTGGCGTCGGCGGGTCTTGCGATGCAGGCCGCGCTCGACCTGGTCAATGGTCGCATCACGAGGGCGTTCGTCGTGGCACGGCCACCTTCGCACCACGCGCACCGTGATCGGGCGTCGGGCTACTGTTTCTTTAACGCCACCGCCCTGGCGGCCGAGATTGTGACGCGAAGTTGGCGTCGACCAGTGGTGATTGCGGATTTTGGGGCGCTCCACGGCGATGGAACCCAGGAGATGTTCTTTGATCGAGATGACGTGGGTTATGTCTCGGTTCACCGCTATCCCGCCTTTCCCGGAACCGGTGGCGCCGACGAGATCGGAGACGGCCCCGGGAAGGGAACGACCCGAAATGTCCCGCTGGCTGCAGGAGCGGACGATGATGTGGTGTGCGCCGCCTTTGATGGGGCTCTCAACGAGATCTGCAGCCTGCTGCAACCGGCTGCTCTCATCCTTTCGGCCGGGTTTGATGCGCATCCGCAGGATGTCCTGGGAGGCATGGCGGTAACTCCTGACGGTTTTCGGCGCCTTTCTGCCAGCGTCGTGAAGGCAGCGGAGACATGGAGCGGAGGCAGGTTGCTGTCGTTTCTGGATGCAGGATTCAACCTCGAAGCTCTTGCCAATACCGCGCGAATTCACGCCGAGGAATTAGCCTATTCCTCGTCCGAAATTCTGCTCTTGGAATAAACTTCAAAAGTGATACAGATCACTTTCTAAACCAACTGTTGTCAACGAATGTGAGACTTTTGCGAGAAAAAAGAACGTTCTTTTTGAGCTTCTGTTTGACCGTAGATATGCCGTGGTATATCATAATTAAGATCGTATTTGGCTCGCTGGAACTGCGGTTCAGAGGAGGATACGTATGCGTTACAAGGGATGTGCTGGAGCGCTGGTTCTTCTGACTCTCCTGCTGCCGATTACCGCACAGGCCGAGACTATTTTCTGGCTCGATAGGCCGGGTAATGGCGCAACGGTTTTTGGCCTCGTGACAGTCACCGGTTTTGTGGTGGATGATGGCGAACAGTGTGGGCCGCAGTGGACGTGGAACAACTGCCAGTGGGCAGAATCATTGGTGAGTAAAATCGACCTTTACGTCGATGACGAGTTTGTCTCAACCGCAGATCTCGATCAACCGCGGTACGACATTTTGCAGGCGTATCCCTGGTACGCCGGAACCCCGTACGCGCGTCCCGGTTTTGCCACTTCCTTCGATTCGCGGGATTTCTCGGATGGGCAGCACACTCTGTTCATTCGCATAACCTTCAGCGATGCGACGGTCGAGGATTACGGGCTGCGTTCGTTCACGGTTGATAACGACATCAATCAAGCGCCCTTTGGAACGCTCGAGCTGCCGGGAACCAGTCAGCCCATGAACGGTGTCTTTCCCGTTACCGGTTGGGTGATCGACGACGAAGACGTCGTGTACGTGGAGGTCCTGGTCGACGGGCTGGCCATGGGCAACGCGGTTCTGGGTGTGCATCGACCCGATATCGCACACCTCTTCCCAAGCGATCCGGATGCTGAGTATGCGGGTTTTATCCGCATGCTGAATACAACCGACCTCAACAACGGCATTCACATCCTGGCCGTGAGAGCTGTTGACAATGAAGGTGCCTCGCGCGTCATCGGACGCCGTTTCGTGCAGACCTTCAACACCGGTTCGAATCTCCCGCCGTTTGGAGCCATCAATTGGCCGATCGCGAACCACACGATGTTTGCCGACGGGTGCGAGCCGCTCGATGGCACGATTCCGCCGTGGTCGGGCGATGTCTACGACAGCCCGAACAATGTCGAAATGATCATCGGGTGGGCCCTCGATGTGGGGAGCCGGACCGATTTCGGCGGTGTCGCGTATGTCGAGCTCCTGCTCGACGGCGCGCCGGTGCCGTTGAACGAGACCTACAACCAGAACACCAGTCTGCCGAGCTTTTGGTGGGCCCCCGCGGAGATGGACTTCAACTATTACGGCCACCCGCGGATGGACATCCACGAGCTCTATGTGGACGTGCCGAACTCGAAACACAGCGGCTTCGCCTTCCTGGTTGATATCAACTACCTCATCCTGGGGCGCAACTACAGCGAAGGGGCCCACGTTTTCAAGGTTCGCGCGGGCGACTGGGAAAACAACGTCGCTGATGTCGCGCAGATCCCGGTCATCTTTGATTGCAACAACGACGGTGACGATCCCGCCATCGGCGATATCGTTACGCCTGAGCACATGGAGTTGGTCGCGGGTGTCGTCGAAATCACCGGATTTGCAGACGACACACGGTCCTTGCGAGCAGTCGAGATCTGGATTGACGGTGTGTATATCGGTGATGCCGACTACAACCTCCCGTCGCCGGAGTTCGAGGATCTCTACCCGTGGCTGCCGTCCAGCGTGACCAGCAATTCCGGTTTCCGTTACGACCTCGACACCGTGGCGGCCAATCTCGCTGACGGTGAACACAGCCTTGTGGTGTGGACCGAGGACTTCCGTGAGGGGCGCACGATCATCGGCGAGCGTCGCTTTGTCCTCGACAACCAGAATCCCTGACGGGCAACCTGAACCCGTGGAACCGCGACACCCCGCTTCGGCGGGGTGTGGTGTTTTTCCCCCGCACTGCTGACATCCCACTGTGCGGAGAGGCTACAATGTCTGCCACCGGAGGTCAGTTTGCAGGCACTTTTTTTTGAAACTCACGGTACGGTCGAAAATCTGATCTTTGGCGAGCGCCCCGAACCCGAACCGGGGCCGGGTGAGGTGCGTGTTCGGCTCAAGAGTGCCGCCCTCAACCATCTCGATCTCTTTGTCCTCGGCGGTATGCCCGGCATTCCGATCGGTTTGCCCCACATCGGAGGCGCTGACGGTGCCGGCGTTGTGGAGGCTGTAGGCCCGGCGGTGGCGGGCATCGAGATCGGAGCTGAAGTGGTCTTCGACCCCGGGTTGTCGTGCGGGCACTGCGATTACTGTCGCGCCGGCGAACAGAGCCTGTGTGTGAAATTCGGTGTCCTCGGTGAGCACTGTGACGGGACATTTGCCGAAACCGTCGTGGTGGCCGCCGACTCGTTGGCGCCGCGGCCTGAACACCTTTCGTGGGAGGAGTCGGCTGCTTTCGGTCTCACCTATCTGACGGCGTGGCGCATGCTGATGACCCGCGGCGGGCTGCGGTCGGGCGAAACCGTCCTGATCCACGGGATCGGCGGCGGTGTGTCGTTGGCCTGCCTCCAACTCGGCAAAATGGCGGGTTGCCGAGTGATCGCGACCTCGCGGTCGCCCGAAAAACTGCAGAAAGCAGGCGAGCTCGGCGCCGACGAGGTGTTGCCGGCCGACGACCAGGTCGCGCGCGCCGTGCGGGGGCTGACCGGCAAACGCGGTGCCGATGTCGTGGTCGACTCGGTGGGCGAGGCCACCTGGATGCAGTCCCTCAAGGCGGCGTCCAAGGGCGGGCGGATCGTCACTTGCGGAGCCACGTCGGGGCCCAACCCCAAAGAGGAGATCCGGCTCATCTTTTGGAATCAACTCAGCATCATCGGATCGACGATGGGATCGAGAGACGACTGGCGGCTTTTGATGGCGGCGGTGACCGGGCACCAACTGCGGCCTGTGGTTGACCGGGTTCTACCCCTTGCCGAGGGTCGGTCGGCCTATCAGAGGCTCGAAGACGCGGAGCAGTTTGGTAAGATCGTGCTGTCCATCGATGGCTGAGCCGAGAGCTTTCGAACAACGGCTCGCCATGGGCCCTCGTGGTCACGAGGCAAGCGAGCGGCCGGACCTTTAAATGAACGACACCATGGGATTAACAGCCTCCGAGGACCTCGAACCGAGGGTCCTGAGTCGTCCGCAGCATCGGCTGTCGCGGGGTGACGTGTCGGAGCAGGCTCTCAAGGTCCTTTACAGATTGCACCGCGCCGGATATCTGGCATACCTGGTCGGAGGCAGCGTGCGAGACCTCCTGCTGGGTCGCCGCCCGAAAGACTTCGATGTCGCCACCAACGCCCGCCCACAGGAGATCCGGGGCCTATTTCGCAACTCGCGGGTCATCGGCCGCAGGTTCCGGCTCGCTCACGTGTTTTTTCGAGGCACGGTCATCGAAGTTGCGACCTTCCGCGCCAGCCCGGAACCGCCGGAAACGCCCAACGACTGGGAAGAGGGCGAGGCAGAGGCGACCGAGGAGGAGACTTCCATCGAATCGCTGCCGCCGCGCCGCGAGGAGGTTGTCTTTGGAACGCCGGCGGAGGATGCATATCGTCGCGATTTCACGATCAACGCGCTCTTTTACAATCTGGCGGATTTCAGCGTAATCGACTATGTCGGTGGTATCGAGGATCTGAAGCGCGGGGTGATTCGCACCATCGGCGATCCGGATCAGCGCTTTGTCGAAGACCCCGTGCGGATGATGCGGGCTCTCGAGTACGCAGTCCGTTTGGGCTTTGAGATCGACCCACCGACAGTCGAAGCCATCGAGCGCCAACAGGCTCTGATCACGGAGGCGTCGTCGCCCAGGTTGACCTACGAGCTTCTCGAGTGCCTGCGTTCGGAGCAGGCCGCGGGCATCCACGCCGCGTGGCGTCGAGCCGGCCTGTTTCCGCGGGCCTTTCCCGATCTCCCCCTCGACACCGACGAGAGCGTCAGGGTTCTCACCATGGTGGACGATCAGATTGCCGCTGGTCGCTCGTTCTCAGATGCCAGTCTCATCGGGGCGTTCTTTCTGCCGCGATTCCTCGGCCTCGCGGAGGAGGAGACCGACGCCAACGGGCGGGTCAACAACTCCAAGCTCCTGACCCGTCTGCGGGAGATCCTCGATCCAGCCGCGGCGAGCATGCACCTCTCCAATCTGACCATCCATCAGCTCCACCAGGGGCTCTTCACATTGACCAAGATGAAGCGATCCCCCGAGCGCGCACGGCAGGTTCTCAAGCTGGCGCGCCAGGATTACTTCCAGGTCGCGTGGGATCTTCACGGATTTGCCGAGGCTCTCGGTTTCATCACTCCTGAGGCGCATCACGGGTGGGCCAGGGGGCTGAGTAAGATCCGAGGCAACGAGCCTGCCGCTCCCGTCGAAGACGAGAGACCGAAGCGTCGGAGGGCTCGCCCGCGCCGCCGCCGTCGGAGCACGAGCTGACGATGGGCGAGAAGCGTGAAAAAGCCGCGAGCCGGGCGCAGCGGCTGAGAGAGTTGATCCGGCAGCACGACCACCTTTATTACGTTCTTGCCGAGCCGTCGATCTCCGATTTCGAATACGATCAGCTCTTTGCCGAGCTCAGCCAACTCGAAGAAAGATTTTCCGACCTCCAGAGCGCCACCTCTCCGACCCGGCGGGTGGGCGGTGAGCCGCTCGAGGGGCTCGAAACTGTCAGCCACGCGGTGCCCATGCTGTCATTGGCCAACAGCTATTCCCTCGACGAGCTTCATGCCTGGCATGATCGAGTGTGTCGAGAGCTCGGTCGTCCCCCGAAGGGACTGGCCGCCGAGCTCAAGGTCGACGGAGTGTCGATCTCGTTGCTCTACGTCGACGGGAAACTGGTGCGAGCGGTGACCCGTGGGGACGGCACCGAGGGCGACGATGTGACCGCCAACGCGCGAACCATCCGGGGGTTGCCTCTCGAAGTCGATGGATTTCCGCCCCGGATCGAGATCCGAGGTGAGGTCTACCTGCCGCGCAGCGTTTTTTCCGAGCTCAACAACGAGCGACGATCCGCCGGCGAGCGCGAGTTCGCCAATCCGCGCAACGCGTCGGCGGGCTCCATCAGGCTGCTCGACTCGCGGGCGGCCTCGCGTCGCCGGCTGGCGTTGTGGTGTTACCAGGTTGTGCAGACGGGCTCTCACGAACTTCAGAGTCACGTGGCCTCCCTCTCCTGGTTGGTAGATCGCGGCTTTCCGGTCAGTCCGGGATTCCAGCTCTTCCCCGACCTCGGTGAGGTCGAAGCTTTTATAGATCGTTGGCAGGAAGAACGCCACGGACTCGATTACGACACCGATGGGATCGTCGTCAAGGTTGATGCTCTTGCTGAGGAGGAAATGCTCGGCCACACCTCGCGGTCGGTTCGTTGGGCGGTGGCCTACAAGTTTCCGCCAGAGGGGCAGACTTCGATCCTCGAGGAGGTCACGATCCAGGTCGGCCGCACGGGGGTGCTGACCCCGGTCGCCAATCTCCGTCCGGTGAAGATCGCGGGCACCACCGTTTCGCGAGCCACCCTCCACAATTTCGACGAGGTTTCGCGGCTCGATGTCCGGGTGGGTGACACCGTGTGGGTCGCCAAGGGCGGCGAGGTGATTCCGAAGATCACCGGTGTTGTCACTTCTCTGCGACCGGCGGACGCAGAGGCCATTACTCCCCCCACCGCCTGCCCGGTGTGTGGGACCCCCGTCGAGAGGGAGGTCGAAGAGGTTGCGCTGCGCTGTCCCAACCCGGTCTGTCCGGCGGTGACGGCCTCGCGTCTGCGGCATTTCGTATCGCGCGGGGCTATGGAGATCGAGGGTCTCGGGGGCCGAACCCTGAGTCAGCTCACGGAAGTGGGGTTGGTGACGGACGAGGCGTCGTTGTGGGATCTTGACGCCGCGGTTCTCGCCGAGCTCCCGGGGTGGGGTGAGCTGTCGGCAGCAGGTGTCCTGAAAGAGCTCGACCAGGCCCGTCAGAAGCCGCTGCACCGACTCGTTTTCGCTCTCGGTATCCCGCATGTCGGAGAGCGCGCTTCGAAAGTGCTGGCGGCTCGATTCGGCAGTCTTGATGCCCTCGCTGCCGCCGACGCCGAGGCCATGATCGACCTCGAGGGCATCGGACCGGTGATCGCCCGATCGGTGAAGAAATGGACTATGGCGGCCGAGAACCGGGAGTTGATTGCCCGCCTGATGGCGCACGGTGTGGACCCTCGCGAGCACGAGCGGGCAGAGACTAAATCACCCCTCGCGGGTAAGATCTTTGTGCTTACCGGGACATTGAGCCGTCCGCGGCGCGAACTCAAAGAGCGGTTGGAGGAACTCGGGGCGACCGTCGCGGGATCCGTGTCGAGCAAGACCACCTATCTGGTGGCCGGAGAAAACGCCGGCAG
>JASJGQ010000319.1:0-3795 GCA_033791425.1 Acidobacteriota bacterium | reverse complement strand
GGCCCCCGTGATATACGAGCATGTGACGCAGTCTCCTCCACTAAACCCGGAAGGTCCGGTGGGAATGCGCCACGGCAGATAGAACAGCCAGACACCAAATCCACGCTCCGCCACGACGGCTCATAATTCGAACACACCGTCGTGTCTTCCTGCTTCGTGTATTTGATCGGACACTATCACAATTGTACGCAAATCACCAAATTCAAAGGGCCCGTAGGCGGGTGGGGAACTCCGCACGCCAGACTCGACCGAACCTGGACAAGCCCCTGTACTGCAAATATTTACGCTTATTACAAGCTCCTTGACACACGACCTGAACCCTCCTACTGTAAAGGGAGATTGATTCTTAATTTCAGACATTGGAGAGGGGCTGTCATGCATCTGCACAACGTCAAGCTCTGGAAGCGCGACAGGGGTCTGCTCGGGTCGACCGACCTCCAGGGCGACGGCACGGCAGAGTCTTCAGGCGAGGGCCCTTCCCTTATGATCACCCTTTCGGTCAATCAGTCCTTTCCCATCGCCTGGGATGCTGTCGGCTACACGTATTCATTTGTCGGTTCCCAAAATAGCGACGGCGCCATAACCGAGCACGCCCACTCTCGCCTCTTCTACTTCGACGAGGTGAACCACAACGACCCACGCCGCATTCGCCTGTCCGCGGTCGAACATCCGTAGAAGAGCCATTGGCAGACCTCGGTCGGGCCGGAGGCCAATCCGGCGTCCGTGGATTCAGCGCGGCTTGGCCGTCATCCCGTCGGTCAGCAACCACAGACACGAGTCGACCGCCTGGTTGTTCCACGGCCAACGCGCGACGGCGTCCTCGAAGAGCGCCATCGCCTCGTCGCGCCGGCCCTCGAGCCGGGCCGTGAACTCCTCGGCGAGATCACCGAGGAGGTCGAGACTTTCCGAGGTCGTCGGGTTTTCGCTCATCAATCGCCTCCCTCCGCCAGCAACCGACCAAGCGTGAAAAGGAGCGTTCGGGCCTCATTCCGTTGTGCCTCACCTCCTCCCCTTGCCGGATTCTCTACCGTACCGAGGGGTTTTTCCGATCTCCACGGCAACGTATGGGAGTGGTGCGAGGACTGGTACGGCGAGTACCCGGAGGGCCAAGTGCTCGATCCGGCCGGGCCGCCGACCCGCGAGCTGCGGGTGATCCGCGGCGGCAGCTGGGTGTTGACGGCAACAGTGCCCGCAGCGCCCTGCGCTATACCTACGCCCCCCAGGACAAGGAGGCTTCCGGCTGGTCCGAGACGCCACCCCGCGCTGAGCCGGCGCGAGGCCGGTTGTATCGGCACGCGATCTGTGGAATGCTCTCGCCAGGAGAAAATGAAAATGGATCTCAAAAGCTTCCCCCGCTCCATGCGGCTCGCTGTTGCAATATCTGCCCTGGTGGTTTCGGCCTGCGGCGGTCTGCAGACCGACACCGTCACCGTCACGGCCACCGAACCGCTGTTCTCAGGAACGGGGCCCCACCACCGGCCGGTCGCGACCGCCTCCGCCGAAGCACAGGCCTACTTCGATCAGGGTCTTGCCTTTCTCTATGCCTTCAACCACGACGAGGCCATCCGCTCGTTTCGCCACGCGACCGAGATCGATCCCGACTGCGCCATGGCCTGGTGGGGTATCGCCTATGCCAACGGTCCGCACATCAACAACGCGGTCGTCCCGCCGGCTCGCGAGGCAGAAGCCTTCGCAGCGGCAAGCCAAGCCGCAGCCCTCGCCGAAGACCTCGAAGACGGCGCCGACCGAGCGTTGATCGCGGCGGTCACGGCCCGCTACGCCTCGCCGCAGCCAGAGGACCGCGCGCCGCTCGAAGCGGCCTACGCCGCAGCCATGACCGAGGTGTATGCGCAATACCCCGAGGACGGCGATGTCGGCGCGCTCTATGCCGAGGCCCTGATGGATCTCCACCCATGGGATCTGTGGGAGCACGATGGATCACCGAAGGAGTGGACCCCGCAGATCGTGGCGTTGCTCGAAGACGTGATCGCCACCAACCCCGACCACCCGCTCGCGCTCCACCTCTATATCCACACCGTCGAGGCCTCCGACGATCCCGGCCGCGGGGACGAGGCCGCCGACCGTTTGCGCAACCTGACGCCAGGGCTCGGCCACATGGTCCATATGCCCTCCCACATCGACGTCCTTCGCGGCCGCTGGCAGGAGGCGATCGACGCCAACACCAAAGCGGTCGAGGCCGACGCCGCCTACCGCGAGGCCGCCCTGGTGCCACCCGACTTCTACCGGCTCTACATGTCGCACAACCACCACATGAAGGCCTACGCGGCGATGATGGTGGGGCGCAGCGAGATGGCCATGACATCGATTCGCCAGTTGGTCGACGAAATCCCGACCGACTGGCTGCGTGAGAACACGATCTGGGCGGACGGATTTATCGCCATGCCATACGAGGTGATGATGCGGTTCGGGCGCTGGCAGGAGATCCTCGAAGAACCCGAACCTGCCGACTACCTTCCCTTCACCCGGTCGATCCACCACGCCGCCCGCGCGGTGGCCCTGGCAGCGCTCGACCGCCCTGAGGAGGCACGGATCGAGCAGCGCGCCTTCCTCGAACTCAGCACAACGGTGCCCGAGGAGGCCTTCTTCGGCAACAACATGGCCAGCGATCTCCTGGGCGTGGCCGACCGCCTGGTCGAGGGCGAAATTCTGTACCGCGAGGGCGCCAAACAGGCCGGCATCGAAGCCCTGTACGAGGCCGCGGCCCGCGAGGACGCCCTCAATTACGACGAACCTCCGGACTGGATCCAACCGATCCGCCATGCCCTGGGCGCGACGCTCATGCAGGAAGGTCGCTATGCCGACGCCGAGACGGTCTACCGTGAAGACCTCGAACGGCTTCCGGACAACGGTTGGTCTTTGTATGGCCTCGCCCGAGCGCTGCGTCTGCAGGACAGGACCGACGAGGCCGCCGCCGTCGAGTCACAGTTTGATGTTGTGTGGGATGGCGCTGACACCCAGCTGCGATCGTCGTGCTTCTGCCAACCTGGCGTGTAAGACCTGGGAGAATTGCAGTTTTGTGGTGCGGGCGTCCCGCCTGCACGCGACAATGACGACGTCACATCGACGCGTCACCAGGAGCGAGAGAGCCTCGCAGTTACGTCTATCCGAGGATCTTGACGATCTCCTCGGCCGTCGGGAGGCGGCCGGTCTCCTGGGCTGAATACAACACCGTACCGTGCGCGATCACGTCGAACTGTCCCTGGCTGCCCCACCGGATCTTTGGCGTCACGCCGAGGCTCGTCGCTAGTTCCTTTTGGAGGCTCACGGCCCCCTTGCGTTTATTACTTCAAAACAAACAGCGTTTGATTTCGATCTTCATAAATGGATGACCCTCTGCCTCAAACAACCCGAACCCACTGCCCGTATATTTCACCCGGGATTGTCAGGACGCCGGAGGGATGGGCTCAACGCGAATCGTTTTTGAGTACCCTGATATCCAGCGGTTTCAGCGTATCGATATGGATATCGCGCTGCGGGAAAGCGATGGTGATGCCCGCTTCGCGGAACAACTCGTCGACCCTGAAGCGGAGATCCGACAACGTCTTGCGACGCTCCATCGGGCGGCGCATCACCACCCAGAACAACGCCTCGAACATCAGGGCGTTGTCTCCAAAGTCATCGAAGAGAACTGCTGGCTCGGGTGGGATCACCGCCTTCTCGAGCTCCCGAATGGCCTTCAGGAGCAGTTCCTCCACCAACCGTGTCGGCGACCCGTACGCCACACCGACCCGCATTCTCGCTCGCACAATGTCATCCGAGTGGGTCCAATTGATG
>JASJGQ010000318.1:0-3090 GCA_033791425.1 Acidobacteriota bacterium | reverse complement strand
TCCGCTCGGTGCGGATGTGGTCCGGATGTGGCACTGCTGGCAGATCTGGTTTGACTCTGGAGTGTCGAGCTCGCTCGGTGCCAGGATGTACTCCGGGTCTCCGCCGCCCAGGATATGGGCCGAGCCGGGACCGTGGCAGGCTTCGCAACCGATGTTGACGATGTCGGGGATGCCGTCATGATCGTAATCGGGATACTGCTCGGCATAGTCCGGCGGTACCAGTGAGGCCGGGAAGGGACGGTAGAGCCACTCGTTGGTGTTGGGCTCCTGCTTCATGGCCAGACGGAAGTTGGTCGTATGGCAGCCGATGCAGCGCTTGGAGTAGCTGCGACCGACGGCGGCAACTTCCTGGACCGGCGGTTTCGGGCCGAAGTTCGGCTCGTACGTGACGGGATCCCACCAGTGCTCGGGATGGTACGCCACGTACCCGTACGTCTTTTCGTTGAACTGCACCGGTGACACGTAGTTGTCGCGGGTCCAGCCGGTGCCGGTGCCGGTGACCGGGACGCGCACCAGAAAGCGCTGTTTCCAGTCTCCCGTACCGCCCTGAGTAATGACAACTCTGACCGTCATCGCGCCGATGGTCATCCAATAGGCGTCGTCGCCGGCGGTGTAGGAGAGGATCGGCGCATTGGGTTTGTACGTGTCAAACACTGTGCTGATCGTGTTGAAGTCGAGACCCTGCATAAAGTCGTCGACGCCGTTCTGGTCGTAGTCGGCGACCACGCCCTTGCCGGCGATCAGGGTGTTCTTGCCCATCGGTCTCCGCAGCGCCTGGCGGTGCTTGACCTCGTGGGTGATGGCGGACCAGCTGTGGCAGGCGATGCAGTACTCGTCGCCCACGACCACGCGGTCCTCCTCGAGTTCTTTCATGGTGTACATGCTCTTCAGCGTGTTCACCATATCGGCGGGCATCTCCGTGGCAACACGGGCGGTGGCGCCGGATCGGTGGCTGGCCTGCATTTCAGGCCCGCCGGCAGTTGCCAGCGGCACCAGGGCCAGACCCAGGACAATAACCAAACTCGCTGCGGTCTTCATCGTTTCCTCCTTACCCTGAGGGGTTGATTCATAAAACATTGGTTCTCACTCCTCGAACAATTGCGGATCACGGTTGGACCCGTGAATGGCTGTGTGACAGTTCTGACATTGCTGGTAACGCGGACGGCTGATGTCGTGGAATGACGGCACGTTTGTGTGGCATTCCAGGCACAACATGTTCACCCGGTGGCGGGTCAAGAGTTTCGGGTTGGGCGAACCGTGTGGCGCATGGCAGTTGATGCAGCCGTTGAGCTGCGCCGGCGGGTGGGGGTAGACAAAGGGACCGGTCTTCTCGCTGTGGCAGTCCAGACAGACGCCGCCACTGCCGATCATGGCGAGTCGGCCCTGACGGTTGTTGCCGTGTAGCGAGTGGCAGTTAGTGCACTCAAACGGCCGGGTTCCATCGCGGTGGGCGTAGGGCATCTGGAAGGAGCCCGACTCGGAGAGGTGGCAGGTGGCGCACAGCACATGCGGTTTGGAGATCAGCAGGTTCTGGGTCGTCACTTCGTCATGGCCGGCGTTGTGACACTGTGCGCAGGCGACGCCATTGCGAACGTGGGCCGGTGTCGAGATGTCCGTCATGGCTTCCTGCCCGGTATGGCAGGTCTGGCAGGCGCTGGGTCCAGGTGTCCGATCGATGTTCTCGGTCGTCGGATCGTCGATGTGGGCGGTCGCGTCGCCGTGACAGCCGACACACGAACGATCGACAACCGCGGCCCCGGCGTGTGCCATGGCGCGGGTGTGCGAACTCGATGTGAACGCCACGGCCGTGTCCTCGTGGCAGACGGCGCAGGTCTCCATGGTGATGGGTTCCTCGGCCCCAGCCGTCCAGGCGAAGGCGACAAGGAGTGCAGCGACTGCACAGGCCCTGAGGGACATCATTCGAATCTCCAGTTCACGGCCAGGCCGTAGCGGATCACGTCGTAGTCATCGAGATCGATGAGCATCTCGTCATACGACCAGTACTGAGCGAGGGCCGAATACTCGAAACCGCCACCTCCGTACAGAGTGAGTCGGAGGCGGCCCGTAATCGAATCCAGCGGCCAGGAGCTTCCGGTGTCCTCGAGATAGGTGATGGATCCCGAGACGCCAAAGACCTCGGACCGGGTGTGACCGTACAAGGTGGCCGTTTTGAGGTTGAGGTCGTAGATCGATGCCCCGGAACTGCCATCCGGAAGCACCAACGATGTGTAGGTCTCGAGACTGTACTGTTCGAGGTCGAGACCGAGGCCAGATTTGCCCGAGAACGAAGCCCAGGACACCGCCGCACCGTAAGGAGTGGATTTGGTGTCGAGCGCCGCGACATCTTCGGAGTTGTCGCTTTGCACGTGGCGGCCGTGGATGTTGAGTTGCCAGCCCTTGCCGAGCTTGGTCTTGAGCTTGAGCGTCGCGCGGTTCACCGTTTCGGGGTCGATCCGGAAGATGTACTCATCGAAGTCACCCCGGTCGAACTCGACTGTGAGGTTGACGGCCTTGTTCGGGTTCCACGAACCACCGACCAGGAAGCCGGTGCTTTCCCGTTCGTTGTCATAGGCCTGAGATTCGTCGCTCAAGCGCCAATTCGCCTCGCGACTCCCCGTGCTGCCGCCTGCCCACAACGCCCATTTGTCGGCCCGGTATTCGAGCGTCAGTCGTGCGCGGCTGTCGGTGAAGTTGAAGAAACCGTTGTCGTCGTAGCTGGACCGAAAGGTGACGTTCCCACCGAGTGGGCTGGTGACTCGGGAGATCTGATCGGTCGCGATCTGCGAGTTCGACGACCCGTCGCGGTAGTCGCCGGACAGCCGCAGGGTCCAGCGTTGGGCGAGCTTGAATCCCAGCGACACGGCGCCGCTGAAGGTGTCCTGCTGGGCGGAACCGAGCGCCCTGTCAATCAGGTCCCAGGTGCCGATGGCGCCGCCGCCGATCAGATACGTCTGATTTTCAGGACCGCTGACGTCGAGGTCGGCCGACCGCCAGAGGAGGGAAACAACGCCCTCGAACGCCTTGCTGCTGTAGCTCGCAATAAAGCGGGTGGTTGGGACGCTGTCCATCTCCTCGACCACGTTTGAACTG
>JASJGQ010000317.1:0-6044 GCA_033791425.1 Acidobacteriota bacterium | reverse complement strand
GTCCGGCTGCGCCACATACTCCTTGAGCACCTCGGGGTCGCGGTTGTTGTTATTGGCCCACAGGAAGCCCGGTGTCCCGAAGGGGCTCATATCCTCAGACGTGCGCCACAGCTTTTTAGTGTGGGTGCCGAGGAGGAGGATGGCCACCTCACCGGTCTTGAAGTCGGCGATCGGCCAGTCGTTGGTGTACATGCCGTTGTTTTTTTCCCAAAGGATGCGAACCACGTCGTCGATCGAGGCCGAGTACTGCGCCGCCTTGCGGGCGCGGTTGGACTGTGGGGTGGAGTCCTCCTCGTAGGGCGTCTGCATCACGGTCGTCTCGCCAAATGCGATCCCGACCGAATTGAGGTAGAAGTCGGCGCCCGAGTGGATGCCGCCCGGGAACGTTTGATAGACGAGGCGATAGCCCTCCGAGGGCTCGATATCGGTGATGACGTTCCAGTGGACGCCGGTGAAACCACCCCACATGAAGATCTGGCCAAAGACCACGTCGCCGTTTTTGGTGGCCGGTCCGGTGGCGGCGAAAGCCGAGCACTTGTGTTGCTCAACCTCGATGTCGAGTTCTTCGTCGGGCGACGCGAAGGCCTGACCGGTGAGCGAGTTCGGGGTCACCTCGAGGGCGTCCTCGAGCTGTCCGAGATCGACCACCGAGTTCAGGGCGACGATGTCGCGGAGATCGATGGGCCGTTCCCACACCTCGCCGCCGGCACCGGCGGCGCCGTCGGCGATGCCCTTCATTTCGGTCAGGTACTCGTCGTCGTACTTGCGCAGGAAGAGGGCGTCGGTCTCAAAGCGGATGGTCCTCCAGCCGGCCTCCGGGTCCTCCTTGTGCTGGAGCACGCCGAGCTTGCGGATGTATTCGGCGATCTCGTCGGGCATCAGCGAACCGTACTGGTAGCCGCGCTCGTAGGGCTCGCCCTCGATATGGATGAAGATCCACCCCTGGTCGTCGTAGCGGAAACCGTCGCCCGACCAGCGTACGGTCTCGGGCGGGATGTATTCGGCGATGTCCTCGACCCGCTCGATCCGGATGTCGTCAAACCACGCCGTGCCGCGGGCGGTGCCGTTGTAGCCCAGGTGCAGCTCGACCCGGTCTTCGGAGGCGACCGCGATAAAGAGCTGATCGACCCGCGTCCAGTCCGAGTCGCCACCCACAGCCGATGAGTGCATCGTAAAGGGCAGGGCCTGCATGCTGAGACAGGCGGGTAGGGCCGTCGGGTATTTGGCCATGGGATCGGAAACAACCCCCTCGGTTCGAATCCAACCGCTGAGGCGGTAGAGTTTGCCGACCTCGAGCGCCACGGGGTCGGAGACGGCGGTTGCCTTGCCGTGGCCTCTGACCGTCAGCTTGGCGCTGCCGACGCCGTCGTGCATCTCGTCGGTGGCCCCGGAGAACTCGGCACCTATGCTGGAAGCGACGGCTGCGAGACGCCAGCCGACGATCGCCCCGCCCGGCTCCAGACGCTCGAAGCCCGGATTGTCAGCATCGACCTCCGTGTCGGCACCCGTGAACGAGGCCGCCAAGACAATGGTGAGCGCGGTGATCAACGTACGCAGCGAACAAGAAACTCTGGATGTCATCGAGGCCCCTCCGGAAGGTCATTCAACGGAATTCCGCACAGCGGAATTGCTGTACCATACCCGAACCCGACCGGAGGTCCCATGAAACCCTGCATGCAGGCGCTGTTCGAAGGCATCATCGACTATGCGGGTCTGTTCCCGCCGGCCGAGCTCAACATGGAAGATGCGTATGCCCGCTATCTCGAGCACCGCCGTTCGGACACGGGTTGGATGCTCGCGCGGTTCGTGTGCCCGGCCGGGCGCCTCGGTGAGCTCGAAGAGCTACTGGCCACGGGCAACGACGACCAGGCTCCGGTTGCGGTTGCCGTTCTCGGCCGGGGCGGTGCCTCGCTCGACGACTTCGTTGAAAACACCAGTCAGGACGCAGCGCTCATCAGAGCCTTTCTCTCCCGCCAACAGGAACGCGCGACCGCCGATGTCTTTGAGGTCAAACTGCCGGAGGCAGGAGGCGCCGCGGTGGCCGTCGAGAAGGCGTGGCGCAGCCTCACCGAGAGCGGCTCAACCGAAATGACGCCCTTCTTCGAGGTCTCGCTACTCGGTGAGTGGCGGCCACGATTGCCGGCCGCAGCGGCGGCCGTGAGAGACGCTCAACACGCCGCCGGCCCCGGCCACCGCCTCGGACTCAAGATCCGCTGCGGCGGCCTCGATGCGGCGGCAATACCCGAGCCGATGGCGGTGGCCGCAGCGATCGCCACATGCCGCGCCATCGGGGTTCCGCTCAAGGCGACCCAGGGGCTGCACCACCCCATCCGCCACACCGATGAGGCGCTCGGCGCCGTCGCCCACGGTTTTCTCAATCTGTTCACGGCGTCGGTCATGGCGTACGCTCACGATGTGCCGGTGACCAGGCTGACCGAGATCATCGCCGACACCGGTCCGCAGGCCTTTGTTCTCGAAACCGACCGTTTGGCGTGGCGAGACCTCGAGGCGTCGGCTGCCGAGGTCGCCGCGGCACGGACCGGTATGCTGACATCGTTTGGCAGCTGCAGCTTTTCAGAGCCCCGCGATGACCTCGAGGCTCTCGACGTTTTTGACCACCCAAAGGAGCCACTCCAATGACCCGTCCCGACCCCTTGATGCGTTCGTTCATCGACGTCCCCGCCGACTCCGACTTCACGATCCACAACCTTCCATACGGCGTTTTCAAACCGGCCTTTGGGGCGGGCCCACGGATCGGGGTCGCCATCGGCGACCAGATCCTCGATCTGTCGGTGCTTGCGGACCGCGGTCTGCTCTCCGGTCCCGAACTGGGAACCGCAGCTGTCCTCGGGCTTTCCAGCCTCAATGCCTTTATGGCTCTCGGACGGCCGGCGTGGCGCGAGGTGCGGGCCAAGCTGACCCAACTCCTCCGCCACGACCAACCGGCCCTGCGCGACGACGCAGGTTTGCGCAACGCGGCCCTGGTGCCCGCCGCGAGCGTCGAGATGCAGCTGCCGGCCGCGATCGGCGACTACACCGATTTCTACTCCTCGCGCGAGCACGCCACCAACGTCGGCATCATGCTGCGCGGGGCCGACAACGCCCTCCAGGCCAACTGGCTCCACCTGCCGGTGGGCTACCACGGCCGCGCTAGCTCGGTGGTTGTCAGCGGCACTCCTGTCCGCAGGCCCATGGGCCAGACCAAGGCCCCCGATGCCGAGGCGCCGAGCTACGGTCCGAGCCGGCTCATGGACTTCGAGCTCGAGATGGGTTTCTTCGTCGGCCCGGGCAACGACCTCGGCACAGCGATCCCTATCGACACAGCGGCCGACCACATCTTCGGGATGGTGCTGGTCAACGACTGGTCGGCGCGCGACATCCAGGCCTGGGAGTACGTGCCGCTGGGCCCGTTCCTGGCCAAGAACTTCGCCACCTCGATTTCACCCTGGATCGTGACCATGGACGCCCTCGAGCCCTTCCGCTGCACCGGCCCGGCACAGGACGAACCTGAACCCCTCGCCTACCTCAAGAGCCCCGGCGACTGCGCCTACGACATCCAGCTCGAGGTCCAGCTGCAGCCGGAGAAGGCCCCCGAGCCCGAAACCGTCGCCACCTCGAACTTCAAATACATGTACTGGAGCATGTGCCAACAACTCGCCCACCACACCGTCAACGGCTGCAACACCCGGCCCGGCGATCTCTACGGATCCGGGACCATCTCGGGCCCCGCAAAAACCGAACGCGGTTCCATGCTCGAGCTGAGCTGGCGCGGTTCGGAGCCGATCACTCTGGCCAACGGTGAGGAGCGGAAATTTCTCGCCGACGGCGACACCGTGATCCTGCGCGGACACTGCGAGGCCGACGGCGTGCGGGTCGGCTTTGGTGAGGTGACGGGCAAGCTCTTGCCTGCCAACGTTTGAACGTTCTAACGTTGCAACGTTAGAACGGTTGACCGGGTCGCGCCAACAGGTCAGCGACCAGGCGGAACACCCGCGGCGAGTTGACCATCCCGAGGTGGGTCGAGACGACCTCGTGGTGTTCGACAAGCGGGTTGTCGAAGGTGTCGATGCACGCACGCCAGGCGACGACCCCGTCCGAACGGCTATAGACAGCCGCGACCGGCACGGCGATCGGCTGCCGCTCCCGCTTGCGGACCGACGTGGCGATTTCCTCGAGGTCGTAGCCCTTGTTGAGGTACATCGGGGCCGAGGCGGTATAGGTGGGACCACCGACCACCGGCGCGCCGAGAGTGATGACCCTTTCCACCAGTTCGGGCCGCTCACGGGCAACCTCACGGGCCAGGTAGCCGCCGAGGCTCCAACCGATCAGCCGCACGGATTGGCCGCTGTCATCCGCCAACCGTTTGCACTCTCGAGCCACCGCCGGGACCAATTGCAGCACTCGGCCGTTGTTTCGGCCGAGGCCCCACCCGTGGACCTCGTACCCGATCGAGGTCAGAAAGGAGCGCAAACGAGCGGTCCAGCCGTCGTCGGTCGCAAAGCCGGGCACTACCATGACCGGCTGCCCAGACCCGCGAGGCGCCGCCGAGCGGATTCGCGAGATCGAGGCCAGCAGCGCCAGCCGCTCGAAAACCACCCGCCCCTCGCGGAGCAACTCCCACCGCGCCGGCGACCGGAGGTCAGCGGGATCGAAGTCGGACGGGATGCCGCGGTTGGTGGTGGTTGCGTTCATGGCGGGTGAACAAATCTACACCGTCCGATCCTTCCCCGGCAGCGGGCGGAGGGGGAGAGGGAGAAAGGGGGAAAGGGAGCCGGCAGAGATTTCTCCGCTCGCTTCCGGCTTCGTCCTCCGGACTTCGCCGTGTCTATCGCTCGGTCGAAATGACAGTCCTTTGTGTTGGAACATGATAAGGAGCGTGTCTCCCCTGCTCCTCTGCCTTGGAACTGCCCAAGCAAATAGGGGACGACGACGGGCACGGCTTGACAACTGACCCTCGTGGGATCATCAATGGAGAAAGGTGAAAGGATGAACTCAGTGGTGCCCGGCCGGTATTGGCGGCCACTCGACGACGGTCGAGTGGTGTGCGAGGTGTGTCCTCGCCTGTGCAAGCTCAAGGAGGGGCAGCGGGGTTTCTGCTTCGTACGCCAGAACATCGACGGCGGTGTGGTGCTCACCACCTACGGGCGGTCGTCGGGGTTCTGCGTCGATCCCATCGAGAAAAAACCCCTCAACCACTTCTACCCCGGGACCGGCGTCATGTCCTTCGGCACCGCCGGCTGCAACCTGGCCTGCCGTTTTTGTCAGAACTGGTCGATCTCGAAGTCGCGTGAGACCGACACCCTGGCCGATGCGGCCTCGCCTCAGGCCATCGCTGAAGCGGCGAGGGCCTCCGGCAGCCGCAGCGTCGCCTTCACCTACAACGACCCGGTGATCTTCCTCGAGTACGCGGTCGATGTTGCTGCGGCGTGCCATGAGGTGGGGATCGCGACGGTGGCGGTGACCGCCGGTGAAATCCTCGCCGAGCCGCGGGCCGAGTTCTTCGCCCTCATGGACGCCGCCAACGTCGACCTCAAGGCCTTCACCGATCGTTTCTACAAGAAGCTCTGCGGCGGCGAGCTACGGCCGGTGCTCGAGACCCTCGAGTATCTGGTTCACGAGACCGATGTCTGGGTCGAGCTGACCACGCTCCTGATCCCCGGTGAGAACGACTCGGCAGCCGAGATCGAGGAAATGACGCGGTGGGTGGTCTCGACGCTCGGCCCCGATGTTCCGATGCACTTCACCGCCTTCCACCCCGATTTCAAGATGAACGACCTGCCTCCGACACCACCGGAGACGCTGACTCGCGCCCGCCGAGTCGCCGTCGACAACGGTGTGCACTTTGCCTACACCGGCAACGTCGTCGACCCTGCGGGTAGCAGCACCTATTGCCACAACTGTGGCGAGCTGCTCATCGAACGCGACTGGTACCAGCTGGGACGTTGGAGTCTCGACGATTGCGGCCGCTGTCTCCACTGCGGCACCCAATGCCCTGGACGCTACGACGGACCCCCAGGAACCTGGGGACCGAGACGGATGCCGGT
>JASJGQ010000316.1:0-9409 GCA_033791425.1 Acidobacteriota bacterium | reverse complement strand
TGGGGACCGCCACCAGTACGGCGGTCACGGTGACCGCCGTGAGCTGGATCGCTGGGATAGGGGTGACGCTGCCTGGAGCGAGACGATCGAAGCGCCGTGGCAGTGTGCGATCGCCGGCCATGGTCCGGGCGAATCGCGAGGCCGCCAGCAGATTGGCCTGTAGAGCGGAAAGCATGGATAGCAGCCCGGCGACGACGACCAACCAGTAGCCTGTCGGACCAAGAAAATTTCGCGCGGCAACCGCGATCAGGATCTCGGGGTCCGCGGCGGCAGCATCGACGACCGATTGGCCGGGCGTGCCCACCGCGACGATCAGAAACAACAGCGGGATGTAGATGACGAGCGCGGCTGTCAGAGACAGGATCATCGCCCTCGGAATGTTGCGCTCAGGCTGTTTGACCTCGCCGCCCACCGCCGCGATCAGATCGAAACCCTGCAGCGCGATAAAGGTGTAGCCCATCGCCTGGACCAGACCCTGGCCGCCCTCGGCCATAAAGGGTCGAAACCTCGAACTCAGTTCGTCGAGCCCGGGCGGGTGGGCGAGGAGCACCCAGAAGCCGCCGGCGATCACGACTGCGAATACGATCACCTTGCCGATCGTTTCGATCCGCCCGCCCCCGGCGTTCGACCGCATGAGTTTCCAGGTGTAGAAGGCGACTGCCGCCAGCGCGTACAGCAACATCGCAAAGCGGGAGTCGAGCCACTCCGGCGGCGTGCCGCCGGCCGCAAGGATCACCTGTTCGGCGACAGGAACCAGGAACACCGCAAAGCCGAGGGCGTAGAGCACCGCCGCGACCACCGAAGCGAACCACACAACCCAGCCGACGGCGAAAGCGGCCTCGACGGTCAGGATCTTGCGTGCATAGGCATAGGTGCCGCCGGACTCCGGGAAACGGGATGCCAGGGCTGCGAACGACATCGCTGTGAGCATGGCGATCGCGCCGTTCAATGCAAAGGCGATGATCGCGCTCGGGCCGGTAATTGCAAATGCGACGCCCGCCAGCGCCAGCACGCCGCCGCCGACAATGGCGCCGACGCCGACTCCGGTTGCGGCGAAGAGGCCCATGGTGCGTTGGCTGGTGGTGCCGTCTCTTGGCATGGGCCATTGTGACACTGATCGCCGGTCTCCGTTATGAGCCTGCAGGTCGAATACTGTGAAATGCCGGTGTCGTCAGCAGTTCGGTGGCGGCAGCAATGCGCCGATGTTTCAGTTGGCCAGGAAGAGGTCGGCGCCGGGTCCCAGGGGAATTCCGAGCAACAACCAGATCACCAGCAAAACCATCCACACCAGCATGAAAACCACGGAGTAGGGCAGCATGGTGGCGATCACCGTTCCCATCCCCGCCTTGGGGTCATAGCGTTGAACGAATGCCACGATCAGCGCGAAAAAGGACATCATCGGGGAGATCATGTTGGTGGTGCTGTCGCCGATCCGATACACGCCTTGAACCAATTCCGGCGAGTAGCCGAGCAGCATGAACATGGGGATGAACACCGGCGCCATGAACGCCCACTTGGCGGAAGCGCTGCCCATGCAGAGATTGATGATCCCGGCGAAAACCACGAAGGCGAGCATCAGGGGGATCGGCCCCAGCCCCGAGGCCTGCAGCAATTGAGCGCCCCGGATGGCAAAGATCATCCCCAGGTTGGTGTACTTGAAATAGGCCACGAACTGAGCCGCGAAAAACACCAGCACCAGGAAGAGAGCGAGGGACTCCATCGATTCCTTCATGCCGTTGACAACATCACCATCGCTTTTAAATGTACCGGCGGCGAAGCCGTAGGCGAGACCGGACAGCAGACCGCCGAGGAAGATGAAGGTGACGATGCCGTGCATGAAGGGCGAGTAGAGCACGCTGCCAGTCGCGGTGTCCCGGAGTATCCCGTCGGCGGGCACGAGGCCGGCGAGAACAAAAACCGCCAGGCCCACACTGACTGCCAGGGCCCACCAGAGACCACGTTTTTCGGGGCCGGTCAGTGGTCGCAGTTCCTCGCCTGCATCCAGAGCAGCCTCGCCTTCGTAGGCCCCGAGCCTGGGGATGACGATGCGTTCGGTGACCCAGGTGCCCGCGCCGGCGATAAGGAAGGTGGATACAACCATGAAATAGTAGTTGCAGGCAGGTGTCACGGTGTAGCTCGGGTCGACGATCCTCGCCGCCTCCTGGCTAATGCCGGCGAGCAGGGGATCGATGGTCCCGAGGAGCAGATTGGCGCTGAAACCGCCTGAGACACCGGCAAACGCTGCAGCGAGGCCCGCGATCGGGTGGCGGCCGACCGACAAAAAGATGACGGCGCCCAGCGGGACGAGCAGAACGTAGCCAACATCACTCGCCATGTTGGACATCACGCCGGCAAAAACGAGCATGAACGTGAGCAGTCGTCTCGGTGCGGAGTGGACCATCAACCGCAGCGTAGTGCTGATCAACCCGCTTTTCTCGGCCACGCCGATACCGAGCATCGCGACCAGGACTGTGCCAAGAGGAGCAAAACCGGTGAAGTTTTCGATCGTGTGCTCAAGGATCCAGTGCAACCCGCCCCTGGAGATCAAATTGATGGGCGCTACCTCGGCCCCGTTTATGGGATTGATGGCGGCAAGCCCGAGACGGCTCGACAGCCACGACAGTACGATGAGGCCCAAGGCAAACAAGGCGAACAGGGTTGCCGGGTGGGGCAGGGCGTTGCCGACGCGCTCGATTACGGTGAGGAATCGAGAGAGAATCGTCGGTCGTGCGGCAGACGCGCTGTCGTTTTTTGATGCCACGGTTTCCTCCTGAGCTGCGACTCGCCTTGAAGCGTGTCAGGATTCTACCGTGGTAACGAGCGGGGACTGTCCGCCCTCCAGTGATCAACGGGTAGGGGCGGCACGTGCCGCCCGCGAACAGGTTACCGCATGGCGCCCGTCACTCAGAATGGTTTCGCGACAGCGAGCCAGGCGGCAAGCCCACCCACGACTGGGATCAGGAGCCACAACGCGGTCGCCCAATCGGGTTTGCGGCGCAGCGGAATGACGACGACGGCGAGGACCACCCACAAACCCATTTTGAGCCACGCCCACATCGGGATCGACCCGAACATCCCGAGGCGTGCCAGGAGACCGAAGCCCGCGATGAAGATGACAGCCAGGGCGACGCCGTGAGCGATGCCCGCCAGTCTTCTCAGCTGCGACTTTTCAGAACGAGCTGCGACAGCCAGGGTTCCGAGCGAGGTGAACAGCAACAGGGCGGCGAACAGGTGCAGGATCTTGTAGAACTCATAGCTCATGATGGCCTCCACTCAGATCAACGAAAAATTCGGTCCTCCATTCCCGAAAGCTCCGCCATCCGATCGGTCGCCCTCGCGGTGGAACATCTGGAGGAGCTTCAGCGTTGACGAGAGCAGATCAAGCTCAGGCGCCCGGGTCCGTCGGCTCGGGGCCGAAAAGGGGAGTCAGAACAATGTTTGAATCTGCGCTATTTCGTCAGATTGCTGCGGGGTTTGCGGTTGTTGCGATGGTCGCCGGTGTTTCGGTTGCGGGTGCGCAGACCGACACCGCCGACGTTGGAGCTTCGGAAAAGATGAAGAAGAGCCCGAAATCGGTCCTCATCACCGGTGCCAACCGTGGTTTGGGACTCGAGTTTGCCCGCCAGTATGCGGAGGCGGGGTGGATGGTGATCGCCACCGCGCGCCGTCCGGAATCAGCGACCGAATTGAATGCCCTCGGTGTGCGCGTGATGCAGCTCGACGTCGCCGATGCGAAGAGCATTGCTGCGCTGGCCGGCGATCTGAACGGCGCCTCGATCGACCTCCTGATCAACAACGCCGGGATCTTCCCACGGGCCGCAACTTTGACCGAGACCGACTTCGACGATGTCCTGCGGACCTACGAGGTCAACACGATCGGGCCGATGCGGGTCACCCGGGCACTCCTGCCGAACCTGCGCGAGGGGAGCGGTAAGACCATCGTCAGCATCACGAGTGGTCTCGGCAGCATCGAAAACAATAAGAGCGGCCGATTCTACGGCTATCGCGAGAGCAAAGCGGCTCTCAACATGTTCACCAGATCGCTCGCCACAGAGCTTCGCGACGAGGGTTTCACCTGCGTCGTCCTCAGTCCGGGCTGGGTCCAGACGGACATGGGCGGGCCCAACGCCAACCTCACGCCGGAAGAGTCGATCACCGGGATGCGTGCTGTCATCGCGAAAGTGACTGTCGCCGAAACCGGCACCTATTGGAACTACGACGGCGATCAGGTGCCCTGGTAACCGCGGGTCAAACACCATTGCGCCCCTCGGGGCGCAACGGCACGGCCTTCGAAGCCACAGATTCGGGAACGACCGGCGTCAGGCCGAATAAAGCCCTTCGAGGCGGTTGAGACAGCTCGTCCAGCCCTCGTTGTGCTTGCCGGCGAGATCGGCATCCGGGAAGAGTTCCTGGGTCAGGATCACTTCAGTTGCACCGTCACGAGCGAGAAACTCGACCGTCACCAGGGTGTCGTAGTGGTCGTTCCCCGGCTCCTGCCACTTCCAGCTGTAACTCAGACGGTTGGGCCGGTCGATTTCTCGATACTCACCGACCGCGTTGTGGTGGCCGCCGTCGGGGGATTCCATCCGAATCAGGTAGCGGCCGCCGACCCGGAGATCGACCTCCACGGCATCAACATTCAAACCCTCGGGTGCCGACCACTTTTTGAGGTGTTCCGGTTGTGTCCACGCATCAAAAACCGTCGCGGGGTCCGCCTGGATCAGCCGCGTCAGCCTGAGTGAATTTTCGGTCGTCGTCATGAGTTCTTATTCTCCTTCCGATTCGTGTCTGTTTCGAGATAGCGGGCGAGGGTGTCCATCCGGCCTTCCCAGAAGACTCGATATTTCTCGACCCACTCGGCGGCGTCGCGCATGGGCGCGGCTTCGAGACCGCAACGGCTGAGCCGTCCGTCACGGGTGGTGCGCACCATCCCCGCCCGTTCCAGAACTCTCAGGTGTTTTGACACGGCGGGACGCGAGATATTGAAGGGCCTGGCGAGTTCGCCAACGGTGGCGTCGCCTTCGGCGAGGTGGGCCAGGATGGCTCGTCGCGTCGAGTCGGCAAGAGCGGCAAACGTCAGGTCGAGTTGGTGATCATTGGTAACCATGTGGTTACCAATATACGAGCTGATCCGACAGATGTCAAGACCGGGTCGCAATATCCTGCGTCGCTTTAGTTCCTCACGCGATGCCTGTTGAATCCGGAACGTGCGTCTCCAGTTGAGTCAGGCGAACCGAACAACGGGGAGAATCTGTAAATAGGTGGTGGCAGGCCCTGAAGGACCCGCCTACAGTTGGTTCGCAAGGCCACACCAGTTTCTGAAGGCCGTAGGCGGGTCGTTTACGGCCCGCCACAACTGGCGTTTCGGAACCTGGAGAGGCACGACCTGAGCGAAGTGGAGACGCGGGAACCGGAATTTACGGAGCGGTGTTCGACCACGGAGTCGTGTCGCCTGACCCGAAACCGTCGATGAAGATCAACGCTCTTTCGATGGAGAGACTGACCCCGCGCAGCGAGGTGTCGGCGTTAGGGCCGCTCCGTACCTCCACCATGTAAGTGAAACCGTCGTTGTCGATGATTTCGGGCGCCGCCAAATCGATACCGATCTGGGTCGAACCAGGGGTGCCGCTGGTCGAAACCTGTGCAAGTGGATCATCGCAGGCCGCGGTGCCCTTTGGGCAGCGATAGAAATTTGCTTTGACGTTGTCCGGGCCGATGTCTACGGCGTCGAGCTCGAGCCGGGTGACGACGGTTTCGGTGGGGAGTTCGACGGGCGCTGCAAAAAGGCAATTCAAACCGTCCGTGCGTTCACAAAAGCGCCGGGCGCCGGAGGCTCGCAGCGCCTGGATGTCGCTCGCTTCGAGGCCCTCGAAGGCGTAGGGACCGATGGCGAGGACGTCCGATGCGACCGCTCCTGCGGTCAGCATCTTTTGCTTTCCGTCGGTGATCCGGGACGGTGCGCGGGCCGAGACCTCTCGCGCCCCCTGCGCGCCGGCCACCATGCACCACTGACCGCAGGCCAGAAGCACAGTGAACCCGGCTGCAATCCGTCCGACCGTCACTGAGCGCTTCATATCTGGAACCTCGATCTAATCGGAGTAGTCAGAGTTCTCGGTGGTGATGGTGAGCGGAATTCCGTTCCACGACGTCGTCGTCACCGATCGTGCGGGATGGTAGGGCCCGTAGTCGAGGACCCCGAATGTCACTTCGAGTTGCATGGGCGAACCGTCGATGGTGGCGGTTGCGTGCAGGCTCCTGGGGAGACGCGTGGCGTCGGACAGAATGATGTTCACCGTGTCGCCGGGGTGGACAACGTCGTGGGATTCAAGACGCAGGTCTTCGCCGTCGACCGTCGCGGTGGCCGTCGCAACCGCCTTTTCCGCGAACAGGGGGTTGAGGTAGGCATCCAGCTGGTTGCTGGCATCGAGGACAAAGGCGCGGCCGGCCTCGACCTGTTTCTTCGAGAGCTTTTTGCCATCCGGTCCCCGCACTTTGCCCTTGGCGGTCTGGCCGCCGATCTGGGTCCGTTGCAACGAGCCGTTGAAGTCATACGCCACCTTGTAGACGTCGGACCGGCGCTGAGCCCCGTTGACGTCGAAGGTGATCCGCGACTGCCAGCTGTAGGTCCGCAGCATTTCCTGGTTGCGCCGCATTCCGGCGCCCATCGCCCGGAGGTCCAGCGAACCCTGGGCATAGACTGTCGTGGAAAAGCCGATCGTGGTGATTGCTGCAATCGCGAATAATCGCGTCATTCGTGTCATAGTCATGCTCCCTTTGTGCGGCGGCGTCCCATAGCCCTATCATTTGAACCAGACCGCCTCCGGGAGACGGTTTGCGGCATCAGGTGGACTGCGCCAATCGGTGGTGAAGCCTACCACGAGCGGGGTTGAGAGCGGGAACTCTCGTGGTGCGCCGTCAGGCCGCCGGAAGTTCGAAACGAAAAGTCGTGCCCTCACCGATCTGGCTCTCGCAGAACAGGCTTCCGCCGTGGAGCTCGGCGGCACGTTTGGCGATCGCCAACCCGAGACCGGCACCGCGGTCGTCGTCACCGACTGCGCGCTGGGCCCGGTAGTAGCGGTCAAAAACATGGGAGACGTCTTCGGGACCGATGCCCGGCCCGGTGTCCTTGATTTCGATCTGCAGCCGCTGCTCGGCCACCACCAGACAGATATCGATGCTGCCGCCGTTCGGTGTATAGCGAAGTGCATTCTCGAGGACGTTCTCGAGCGCGCACTCCATCAATCCCACATCGGCCATGATCATCGTCTGGCCGCCTTCGAACCCGGCATTGAGGGACACCCCGCGGTCGCGGGCGTTGAGGCTGAATTTCTGCGCGACATCCTGGACCAGCTCGCCGACCGGAAGCCGCTCGCGTTCTGCCGGTTCGTTCAGCGCTTCGAGTTTGGCCAACTCGAAGAGGTCGGTCACAAGACGACCCAGCCGCTCGCCGTGACGGAGAGCGATTTCGAGATACTCGCGTCGTTCCTCCGGTGCGAGACTCTCCTCCTTGAGCAGTACGGTCTCGATGTAGCCCTGGAGGTGGGTGAGGGGAGTTCGCAGGTCGTGGGAGACATTGGCCACCATTTCGCGCCGCAGCCGGTCCTGGTCTTCGAGCTCGGTGATCTGGTCCCTGATGCGTTCGGCCATGGCGTCGAAGGTGCAACGCAACTGGTCCACTTCGTCCGCGTCGGGTGGTGCAGGTTTCTGGAGGCCGGATGCGGCCCAGCCGTCGATGGCCTGCGATCGAAAGACGGTCATGTCGCGATTGAGCTCGGTCAACCGTCGGGTCAAATGACGGGAGAGCAAAAGGGCGCCGATCAGGGTGACGACGACTGCGCTCACCACTGCCCAGGCTCCGGCCTTGAGGATGTAGCTGCCGCGCAGAACCCCTGCCGCGGATACGAATTGCTCGCCCGCCAACACGATATAGAGATAGCCTTCGAGGACTCCATCGCGTCTAATCGGTGCCGCCGAAAAGATGTTGCGTCGGTCGGGGTTGCGGGGATCGTCGCCGAGGATCGGCAGGCGGCCGCGACCGTCGATGAAGCTTTCGACCGGCTGCAGGTTGACCTGGGCGAGTTTGACGCGGCCTGGAGGTGCCGAATAGGCAAGGATGTTGCCGGCCGGGTCGAGCAGATAGAGCTCGATGCTCGGGTTGATGACCATCATCATGTGGAAGACGTGCTTCAGAGCATCTTCGACGATGGCTCCGTCCTCGATCAGGAGCTCCTCGGCCAGAATATGGTCCGCGAGATCCCGGTGGATCCTCTGCTGGACTTCCTGTTGGTAGTAATAGCTCGTCACCAGGGTGACGGCCAGGGTCACCCCGCCGACGACCAGAAACAGAACCAGCAGTGCAGCGGCCAACTTGGCGTAGAGGGTTTTGGTACGTAAGATCACAGCTCAGCCCTTCCTCGAGGCAAATCGAATATCGGCGGATCAGCCGGCAGCAACGGACGGGTCGAAGAACCTGTAGCCCACGCCCCACACGGTCTGGATATATCGGGGCTGGGAGGGGTCGGATTCGATCTTGGCCCGCAAACGGTTGATGTGCGAGTTGACGGTGTGCTCGTAGGTGCCCTCGCCGTAGCCCCACACCTGGTCGAGAATCTGGCCGCGGGTATAGACCCTTCCCGGGTGTCCAGCGAAGTGGACCAGGAGTTCGTACTCCTTGGCAGTCAGGTCGACTGCTGCTCCGTTGACCGTGACCCGTCGCTTTTCGGGGTCGATCGACAGGTCTTCGACGACGATCGGCTTCGAATCGGGTCCCGTACCTTCCGCGGCCATACGGTCGGCGCGACGCAGGATGGCCTTGACCCGCGCCACCAGCTCGCGAATGCTGAACGGTTTGGTCAGGTAGTCGTCGGCGCCGAGCTCGAGGCCGAGGACCCGGTCGAGCTCGCCCGAGCGCGCGGTCAACATGAGGATCGGTATGTAGCCGTCTTTTTTCCGAAGCTCACGGCACACGTCGAGACCGTCGGTGTCGGGGAGCATGAGGTCGAGGACGACGAGGTCGAAATGCTGTCGCGCTGCCGCGGCAAGCCCGTCGCCGCCGAGATGGACCGGCGTAACCCGGCAGCCGGCGTCCTCGAGGTGCATCTCCACCAGGCGAGCCAGCTGTGGTTCGTCCTCGATGACCAGTATTTCCTTGCACATCCGTACCCCCCGGCGCCGGGCCCTTCGCATCCACGTTCGCGGAGGCGCGGGGCCGAGTGCCCCGCGCCGCCTCGTCCGTCGTCCTGTCGCCATAGAGCCGGCGCCTCTTCAAGACGATGAGTTTGCCGACAGCAACGGACGTGACGGTCTAAATCAGTTCATGATCACGGCAATCTCTACAACGGGGTTTTGCCAGGCCCACTCACTTGGTAACAGATCGCCCGTGCCATTGATCCCGGAGTGAATGGAGACA
>JASJGQ010000315.1:0-45516 GCA_033791425.1 Acidobacteriota bacterium | reverse complement strand
TTTTGTCGACTTCGATGTTCCCGCCGGACATGACGTGGACCTCGATGGAGTCTTCCTGCTTGATCTCCGGAGTATCGGTTTCTTCCGGCAGCGCGAAGTCGAGACCACGAGTCGCCGAAAACGCCGAGGTGATCATGAAATAGATGATCAACAGGAACGAGATGTCGGCCATCGACCCGGTGAAGATCTCGGACGGAACTTCTTTCTTTTTGATCTTCATGATCTCCCCCGCCTACTCTCTCACTGTCTTTTGTTCTGACAGGAGAAAGATGTACTTCACCTTTGATTGTTTGAGCGCGTCCAACACGGCGTCCACCCTCTCGTATGGCACGCTTTCGTCAGCTTTGACGATGAACTCCTTGTTGGGGTTCTGCGCAACTTCAGTCGAGGCAAAGGTCACGATTTCCTCGTCAGTGCTCACCGGCAACGACATTTCCTCACCGGTGGAAACACGAATGGTCAATGGTGGATTGGCGCTGGGCGGGGAGATCGAAATCACGGCCGCTTTTTCCGGAACCTTTATCCGAATCCAGGTGTCCGGCAGATCCATTTTCGTGCGATCCACCTCGACCTTGTAGGTGAGGATGAAGAAGACCAACAACAGGAACACGATGTCCGCCATCGATGCCGTGAAGATCTGAGCTGCGCCCTTTTTGTCCCTACCGCGGATGAGTGCCATCTGCGGACTCCCTTCTAGGCCTGACCCTCGCCCCCCTGGGCGTAGCGCTGGCTGTCCATCTCGGTGAAGGTCTCGACGAGCATGTTCGAGGCGGTCTCGATATCGCGCACAAAGCGGGTGATCTTGGTGGTGTACCAGTTGAAGACCAGCTGTGCGGGAATCGCGATGATGAGACCGGCGGCGGTCGTGATCAGAGCCTCGGAGATACCAACCGCAACCGCTGCGGGGTTGGTAAGACCCTGCTCAGCGAGAGTCGCGAAGGACTTGATCATGCCGGCTACGGTACCGAGGAAGCCGAGCATGGGTGCCACGTTGGCGGTGGTGCCGAGCACGCCCAACCGCTTCTCGAGGCGGTCGAGCTCGTACAGAGCGGCGTTTTCAATGGTCTTTTCGATGTCCTCACGGGAGTGACCGTAGCGGAGCAGACCGGCCTTCATGACCGAAGCCACCGGGCTCTTGTTCTGCTCACAGACCTTGATTGCCTCTTTGACGTTCCGGTTGACCAAAAGAGCCTTGCGGATCTTGGTCAGGAACTCGTTGACATTGATCTTGGCCTTGCTGAAGACAATGAAACGCTCAATCGCAACGGTGGCAGCGAGCACCGAGAAAAAGAGCAGCGGGTACATGAAGATCCCACCCTGGCGAAAATATTCTGCTACCTGTCCAGTCACGGCTTAGCCTCCTCCTGGTTAGAGTTCACGAGCCGGGATGAGTTCCAGCCTCATCCAGGTTTTCCTGCATTATAACCATCGACTCTCGAATCTGATCTGCAAATCGTGAGATCGATACTCCGTTGTTGCCTCATTTGAGAACTAAGGCAGGGCATCGTAGCACGGGGTCTTGGGGTCGTCAACGGGATGCTCCCCAGCGTCCAAGGTGGATGTGCGTGAGGGCTGCAGCCATCGCATCGGCGGCGTCCGTGGGGGGCGAATCGATCAGTTTCAAGAGCCTGACGACCATAAAGACAATCTGTTGTTTCTCGGCCCGCCCGTTGCCGACGATGGCCGATTTGATTTCTGCTGGAGTGTATGAGGTGATCGCAAAATCGTTGCAACCGAGGACCGCGAGGATGACGCCCCGACACTCGGCCAACGCGAGCCCGGACTTCGGGTTGCGTCCCGAAAAAGACGATTCGACAACGGCGCAATCCGGGGTGCAGGTGGCGACCACCTCTTTCAATGAACGATAGAGGTCGGCCAACCGGCGCTCACGATCACTGCCTCGTGGCCTCAGGACGCCAGATGCCTCGAGGTGGTATCGATTTCCTTCGGCTATCACAAGCGCCCAGCCTGTGGCGCTGGAGCCCGGGTCGATGCCCAATACACGGACGCCCACGGGCCGCTGCTCCTCTCTCCTCACTCGGCGTTCAGAAGGTCGTCGTCGATATCGAAATTCGCCCACACGTGCTGTACGTCGTCGTGATCGTCGAAGGCGTCCATCAATCGGATCATCTGTTCCGCCTGCTTGCCGTCGAGAGGGGTCGTGGATGAAGGCTCCATTTCGAACTGAGCCGCCTCGACTTCAAGACCTCCGGCCTCGAGCTGCTCTTTGACCTGGTGCAGCTCTTCGGGACTGGTATAGATCCGGAAGTAGTCACCATCGTCCGAATCGAGGTCGGTGGCGCCGGCTTCCAGCGCGCGCTCCATCACGGTGTCCTCGTCGAGGTCCGCAGCACGCGGCACCAGGATCAGCCCGGTGCGGGTAAACAACCACGCGACACATCCGTTTTCACCCAGGTTCCCCCCGAACCTCGAAAAAAGGTGTCGGATCTCCGGGGTGGTGCGGTTCCGGTTATCGGTGAGAAGCTCGAGCATGACCGCGACCCCACCCGGACCGTAGCCTTCAAAGCTCATCTCTTCGTACACGATGCCGTCGAGATCGCCGGTGCCGCGGTCGATGGCGCGCTTGATGTTGTCGGCCGGCATATTCGCGGCTTTGGCATCCGAGATGGCTGCGCGCAATCTCGGGTTCGCGCCGGGGTCGCCCCCGCTTTCTCGTCCCGCCACCGTGATCTCCCGGATGATCTTCGTGAAGAGCTTGCCCCTCTTGGCATCAGCTCGGCCCTTCTTGTGTTTGATTGTGCTCCACTTGTTATGGCCCGACATGACGCCTCCTCTGAGCTTGACCCCAACCTCACGATGTGCGGAACGGGCGGGTCGCATTATAGCGCCTGGTCACCGATCGACCACTCGAGGTGAGCGGCGCCCTCCCGGGTTGCCGGTGATCGACATTGCTACGCAGCACCAGACTCGGTTGACTTTGCAATCCCTTCACAGATAATGAGGTTTGGACTCCTAGAGCCTCGAGGAGCTCGCGAGGGCGGTTTCATGAGTGCGAACATCCTGGTGATCGAATACGAACCGCGATATCTGGAGCACGTGCAAGCGGCGCTCTCGGATGGTGATTTCCTGCTTGAAATCGCGGGGAACATGGATGATGCCGTCAACCGCTGCGCCCATTTCGAGCCCACGATAGTCATCATCACATCGGTTCTGCCCAACCTCAGAGTCGAGGATGCCATCACCCAACTGCGCGCCCGGGCGGGTCTGCGGATCACGCCGTTTCTGATTCTCATGTCCGGATACCAGGGCGATGACCCGAAACAGGACGCCCAACGTTACGGCGCCCAGGATGTCTTGCAACGGCCGTTTGGGCGCGATGATCTCCGCGCCCGTGTCGAGGAACTCGTCCTGTCGGCCCCGAATCCGGCGGCCACCCAGGCCATCCCCCAGGAGATGTTGGAAGCCCTGCGCAAAAGCGCGGGTCTTGATGGAGACGGCCGTCCAGTGACCTCGGACGACCTCTTTGGCGACATTCTGTCGGACGTCGAGGGCGGAGAACAGCAACCGATTGCCGTTCCCGAGGTCGCCGCGTCTCCGCCCGAAGCGGCCCAGACCCCGACCCCGGCCCCGCCCCGGGCTCCGGCAAAGGGCGCTTCTGAATCGAACAGGGTCGATGACGCATTTTCTTCGATGCTCGAGGAATCCAAACCGCAGTCGTCGGCGGAGGTCAAGCGGGCAGCCGAAGAAGCCGCCGAGAAGATGCTGTCGGAAACCCTGGCCGGTCTCGACATCCAGCACAGCACATCGCGGTCTCCGCGAACCGACGTGGCTGAAACGCCGCCCCAATCGCCGGCAGCCCCGCAACGCCCCGAACCGCAAGAGAATGCACCTGCCCCACCCAAGCAGCAACAGGCCCCCCCGGTACGAGCAGAGAGTCCAAAACCGCCCCCGGTTGTTGCAGCGCCGCCGTCGGCGCGGGTCAAACCTGCTGCGTCGGAAAAACCGCTGGATTCTGCAGCGCCTGCAAGTGCCGCCCCCCCGGCATCGAAGCCCGCTCGGACGGCACCCGGTACGGATCCTCCACCGGCGCCGGCAAAGACGCCCACGAGGGCCGTCAAGGGCACCCAGTTCGGCCAGTATGTCATCGAGGAGCACATTGCCACCGGTGGCATGGCGGAGTTGTATAAGGCGCGAATGGTCGGTATGGAGGGATTCCAGAAGACCGTGGCAATCAAGCGCATCCTGTCCAATCTCACGGACAGCGAAGAGTTCGTGCGGATGTTCATTGACGAGGCAAAGCTGGCGGCGCAGCTCAACCACAACAACATCATCCACATCTACGACCTCGGCAAGGTTGATCGCTCGCACTATATAGCGATGGAGTTCATCGAGGGTCACGACCTCCGCTCGATTCTCGGGGACTGTCGCGAGACCGGCCGCCGCATGCCAGTTCCGCTCGCGCTTTACGTCACGATGCTGCTGGCATCGGCCCTCGATTACGCTCACAAGAAGAGGGATTTTGAAAACCGTGATCTCGGGCTGGTGCACCGGGACGTCTCACCACAAAATGTTCTGATTTCCCACGACGGTGACGTCAAGCTGTGTGACTTCGGCATTGCCAAAGCGGCCTCCAAGGCCTCCCAGACCCGGGCCGGCGCCCTCAAGGGCAAGTTGCAGTACATGTCCCCCGAGCAGGCCTGGGGCAAGAACATCGACCACCGTTCCGACATCTTCTCGCTCGGTCTCGTTCTCTACGAGATGCTGACCACACAAAAGGTCTTTGCGGGGGATTCCGAGTTGTCGGTTCTGGAACAGGTGCGCGATCCGGTCATCGCGGCGCCGTCGTCCCACAACGTTGTGATCGACGCGGAAATCGACCGCATCGTATTCAAAGCGCTGCACGCCGATCGTGAAGAGCGGTACCAGTCGGCCCACGAGCTGCACACTGATGTCGAGCGCGTACTGCGCGAGCAGAATGCCTCACCCGATCGTGCTGCGATCGCCGCATTTCTGTCAGAGCTTGCGGGCGGGCCTCCTGCGCCGCCAATTGTGGCCGACCGAGGTGGTGCCAAACCTCCAACAATACCGCCGGCGCCAGTCCACGAAACGCCTCACGAGACGCCGCCTCCTCCGGACCCGCGACGTGCCGAGCCGCCCGCGATGCCGGAGCACGATGATGAACTCGAGCGCGTGTTGAGTGTCGAGAGCGACTTAAATGTCGAGAACGATGGCATGCCGACGCCGCTCCTCGATGAGTTCCGTGAGGGAACGGGTTCGTTCACCAGGGGTGGGAACGCAAAGGGCCGTCTCACATGGTGGCTCCTCGGCCTCCTGGCGGTGGTGTTGGGTGTGGCAGGTTGGTGGTGGTTCTTCGGTCGCGGGGGCGATGGGGTCGCGGAGCCTTCGACGGCGCCGACCCTGCCAGTTGCACCGGTCGCGACCGACACGCCGACACCCGAGCCCGAGCCCGCGTTGATGTCGGAGGAGGAGCTCATCGAGCAGGCGCGGTCGGTCGCCGCAGCCGAGATCATCAAGCAGGAGGAAGCCCTGCGGAAACGCCTCGAAGAGGAGTTTCCGACCCCGACGCCAATCCCGCCGACACCAACGCCGACCGAGACGGCGACGCCGACTGCAACCGCAACCTCAACCAGAGTGCCGCCAACGGCGACGCCGGTTCCGTCGTCAACCCCGATTCCGCCGACACCGACCCCCGCGGTGCGTGAGGGTGATATCGTGTCGCCCGGTCCGAATGTCGTGCCGCCGTATGCGCTCCAGCAGGATCCGCCTGCCTATCCGCTCAAAGCGCAGAGAATGAAACAGAAGGGGCTGGTGGAGATTGAGGCCCTGGTTGGCACCAACGGCATCGTCGAGGACACCCGAATCATCAGTGTCGACCCCTTAGGGTTCGGGTTTGAAGAGGCCACCGAGGCTGCTGTCAAGACGTGGCGCTATCGGCCTGCGACCAAACTCGGCGTCAAAGTGCGGATGTGGGTGACGATTCGAGTACCCTTTAATATGCAGTAGTCACGCTCGTGGAGGGGATGATGCCAGACCTTACGGATTCACAGAAGAAGTTCTACGAGGAAGCGCTCCAGCAGACCAAGCAGGAGATTCAGGAGTTCGAGGGCCAAATCCAGGAAGAGCTGGGCCGCGTCAAGGAAAAAATCGCCAACCTCCAGGTGGCGCAAAAGGCCGCCCGGCAAATGTATGATGCGGCCTGTCAAAGGCTCGGCATTCCCAACGACCTCGAGGGCGAGGACTCGGGAAGGTGACACCGGAGCCACCGAGCCGAACGGAGATGGACCAGACGAAGGGTCTTCCCGGAAACGGGTGAGGCGAAGGAAATCCGCCCGCGACTGAAACCATCTGGGTGACGCCACGAGCCGGAGAAGAGACGGAGCAATCAATGGCCACCGACAAACACGGATCGAAGGGCCTGTGGATCAAGTGTCTGGGGTGTGGAGAGATCCTCTATCACCGCGAGGTTTCGGATAACTGTCACGTGTGCCCACGATGTGGCTATCACTTCAGGATCTCGGCTGAACTCCGTCTTCAGATGCTTTTTGACAATGGCCGGTATAAGAAGCTCTTTGGCAAGATTCGTTCGACGGATCCGCTGAACTTCGTCGATTCCAAACCCTATTCGGAGCGCCTCAAGGTCTACAACAAGAAGTACAATGGCTCGGACGCGGTGGTGGTCGCACAGGGCGAGATCTCGAAGATCCCGACTGTGGTTGCGGCCATGGAGTACGGATTCATGGGCGGGTCCATGGGTTCTGCGGTTGGTGAAAAGCTCTCGCGCGCCGTCATGCGCTGTGTCGACCGCAAGCTGCAGTTGATCATCGTTTCGTGCTCGGGTGGCGCTCGAATGCAGGAGGGCATCCTCTCGCTGATGCAACTCGGGAAGGTTTCGGCAGGGCTCGCGAGGATGCGGGCGCGTTCACTCCCATTCATTTCGGTGCTCACCGACCCGACGACGGGCGGGGTGACGGCGAGCTACGCCATGCTCGGTGACCTCAACATCGCCGAGCCGGGGGCCCTCATCGGTTTTGCTGGACCGCGGGTGATTGAACAGACCATCCGTCAGACCCTTCCTGACGGCTTCCAGCGGTCCGAATTTCTCCTCGAGCACGGCATGCTCGACATGGTCGTGCCGCGGACCGAGCTCACGACCACGCTCGGCACATGCCTGTCGCTTCTGCGCTAAAGCTCGAGCAACGGCGCCCCGGTCGGATCCGACCTGACCTCAGCGCACTCCGAGCAGCTCTCAGAGAACTGGGCAGCCCGCAGAAGGCTTTCGAATCCATTCTGATTGTAGGTACGAACGGCAAGGGATCCACCGCTGCGATGCTGGAGGCGGTGCTTCGCGAACACGGCCTGAAGACGGGTCTTTTCACATCGCCCCATTTGGTGGATGTCGAGGAGCGGATCCGGATCGCCGGCGTCAGGGTGGACGGCCTAAGACTCGGGCGGCACCTCGACCGGCTGGCGCCTTTCCCGGATCTCACCTACTTCGAGGCCATCACTGCTGCAGCGTTCTCTCTCTTTGCCGAGGGCCGGGTCGAGGTGGCGGTGTTGGAGGCGGGGATGGGCGGATCGTGGGACGCCACCAGACTGGCGGAGAGCGAGGTCGCCGGTCTCACCAACATCGGGACCGACCATCGGAAGTGGCTCGGCCGTGAGCGTTCCGAGATCGCACGGGACAAGGGCCGCGCTCTTGCCGCCGCCAGTTTTGGGGTGATCGGCGATGAACTGGACCCGATGATCATGGCCGAGCTTGGTGCCCCCAAGGCACAGGCAGCGGCATCCGTGGTTCGCCAATCAACGACTCAAAACGGACGTACAGGTCTCGAGTGGTTGGAGGGTTGCACGGAGGTTAGATTGTCGATGCCTGGTCGGCACCAGGCTCTCAACGCGCAACTCGCTGTCGCTCTTGCTCTGAAGACCGTCGCAGCCGGGTGGCTGCCCGATCTCGATCCCGCCTGCGTCGGCCGGGCGCTGGAGGCGGCGCGATGGCCGGGGCGGCTCAGCGTCCACCGGGTAGCAGGTCGAGAGGTGTTGGTGGATTGCGCCCACAACCTTGAGGCAGCCGAGGCACTCGCCGCCCATCTCGCACATGCCGGTCGGCGCTACAACCTCGTGTTTTCATGTCTTGAGGACAAACCGGTCGAGGAGATGGCGGCGGTCCTCCGCCCTCTCGTAGATTCGGTCATTGTCTGTGAGGTGGTTGACGAGCGGGCCATGGATCTCGAAAAGATGTTAGCTGCATTCCCAGGCGCGATTTCCGCCGAATCGCCACTCGCGGCCCTTGCGGTCGCGCCGGATCCGGTCCTGGCGGCGGGCAGCATTCGTCTCGCCGGGGCGTTGCTTGCCCACAGCGATGACGGGGAGGGGCCACGATGAAAGTTGGTGTCGTCAGACGTGAGGATCTCGAAAGGGACGAGGCGAACCGGCTGTCCCCGGTCGCAACCCGCTCGCAGGAGGCGACGCGGCGGCACGCTGAACCGGGAGATTCGGACGATCTTCGTCTGGCCTTTCAGCGGGACCGCGACCGCATCCTCCACGCACGGGCCTTTCGCAGACTCAAGCACAAGACCCAGGTGTTCGTGCCACACGTTGGCGACCACCCGCGGACCCGACTCACCCACACGCTCGAGGTGAGTCAACTGGCGCGAACGATCGCCCGCGCCCTCGGTCTCAACGAGGATCTAGCCGAAGCAGCGGCGATGGGTCACGATCTCGGCCACACCCCCTTCGGCCACACCGGCGAGGCGGTGCTCGACGAGATCCTTCGCGGCGAAAATGCCGATATCATATTGCCGGCACCGGTCGTCGTCGAAGTCGGGCGATTCAAACACAACTACCAGTCGTTGCGGGTGGTCGATCTCTTCGAACGCCGCTACGCCCAGCCCGGAATCAATCTGACCGACCAGGTTCGCGAGGCGATTCTCAAGCACACCTCGTGGAAGGTGCACTACGCATTCCCCCTTCCCGAGGCGGATGGCCTGTTTTTGGATCTGCCGTGTCACCTCGAGGGGCAGGCGGTGGCGGTGGGTGACGAGATCGCCCAGCAGACCCACGATCTCGAGGACGGACTGCGGGCGGGCTCGGTCGCGCTCGAGGAGGCGGAGCTGCTGGCGGTAGCGCGCAGTGTGATGGGCGAGTCCGGGCCCGGCTATCACGACGAGCGTCCGTGGGACCGGCAGAACACCCTTGTGCGCGGCATCATTGGGTTGTTTGTCAAGGATGTTGTGGAGACGTCGGCCGAACGGATCGGTGTATTTTGCGAACGCCGCGGCATCTCGAACCACGATGACTTTGCCGCGTGTGCGCGTGAGGTCTCACAAACAACCGTATGGTTCTCGCGCGAGGTCGAGGAGCTCTTCACCGAGCTCAAGACCTTCATCTACGCAAAGATCATCAACCAGGCGCCGGTCAGCCGCCAGGACTGGCGCGCGCGCCGCGTCCTGACTGCGCTGTTCAGAGCTTTTTGGAAAGAGCCGTCGGTGTTGCCGGACTATCTGCTGTTGCGTGCCGCCGAAGAGCTCGATTTGCCCTACCTCAGGGACCTGCCGCTCAAGCGTGTTGCGGCGGTCGTCGGCGAGCGGTACCATGCCTGTCCGGGGTTCGCGCGGTTGATTGTGGACCACCTCGCCGGGATGAGTGACCGATTCGCCCTCGAGGAGTACTCCGCGCTCCAGCTGCCGTCGCCCGATCGGGATATCTGAGGAGGAGCACCCATGATCGTCATAGCCTCCGACCATGCCGGGGTCGAGTACAAGAGTGCCCTTTCCGAGGTCATTCGCGCGAGCGGGCGCGATATTCACGACCTGGGCCCTTCAGACACCACGTCGGTGGACTATCCCGATTTCGCCCACCGAGTCGCCGCTGCGGTGGTTCGCGGGGAGGCTGAAATGGGTGTGCTGATTTGTGGCACCGGGATCGGCATGAGCCTGAGCGCCAACCGCCACCGGGGGGTGCGCGCAGCCCTGTGCCACGATGCCTTCACGGCCGAGATGTCGCGCCGTCACAACGATGCCAATGTCCTCTGCATCGGCGCGCGTGTGACCGGTCTGGGAGTTGCCGAACAGATGGTTCAGATATTCCTCGCAACGCCCTTTGAAGGTGGTCGTCACCAGCGGCGGGTCGATAGGATCGAGATTGAGCAGGAGGGTTCATGACCGAAATCAGCCTCAAGGAACAGTTTTTCGACGTCCACAATCGTCTGGTGGAGGCCCATGATCCCGAAGTGGCGGCCGCACTCGAGGATGAGCGTCGCCGCCAGAACGAGGGGCTCGAACTTATCGCATCGGAGAACTTCGTGTCGCCGGCAGTGATGGCTGCGATGGGTTCGGTGATGACCAACAAATACGCCGAGGGTTACCCGGGCAAGCGCTACTACGGCGGCTGCAAATATGTCGACGTGGCCGAGGATCTCGCACGTGACCGGGTCAAGGCGCTCTTTGGTGCCGAGCACGCCAATGTCCAGCCCCATTCGGGGGCCCAGGCCAACATGGGCGTCTACCTGGCGGTGATGCAACCGGGTGACACCCTGCTGGGAATGGACCTCACCCACGGTGGTCACCTCACCCACGGTCATCCACTCAACTATTCGGGCAAGGAGTTCGAGTGCGTTGCCTATGGCGTCGACAAGACCTCCGAGACCATCGACTACGAGCGCCTGCGCGAGCTTGCCCTCGAGAACCGACCAAAGCTCATCGTCTGTGGTGCCTCCGCCTATCCCCGGATCATCGATTTCGAACGGTTTCGGGCCATTGCCGACGAGGCCGAGTCGCTTCTGATGGCCGATATCGCCCATATCGCCGGGCTGGTCGCGGCGGGCCTCCACCCATCGCCGGTCCCACACTGTCACTTTGTCACCTCGACCACCCACAAGACCCTCCGCGGTCCGCGCGGCGGGATCATCCTGTGCGGTGCAGAGTGGGCCGAGGCCATCGACAAGGCGGTCTTTCCGGGGATCCAGGGCGGACCGCTGATGCACGTCATCGCCGCCAAGGCGGTGGCCTTCGCCGAGGCCATGCAGCCGGAGTGGAACGCTTATCAGCAAAGGGTTGTCGACAACTCGGCGGCACTCTGCACAGCGGTTGCCGACCGGGGTTGGCGGATCGTATCTGGCGGCACCGACAACCATCTCTTCCTGATCGACCTCGGCACCGACTTCATTTCGGGCAAAAAAGCCGAGCGGTGGCTGGGGCTCGCCGACATCACCGTCAACAAGAACACCGTGCCATTTGACACCCGCAAGCCCTACATTGCATCGGGTCTCCGCATCGGCACCCCGGCGGTGACGAGTCGCGGCATGGGAACCGCCGAGATGGTCAAGATCGCAGCCCTGATCGACCGTGTCTTGAGGGGTGACGAGGACAAAGAGGACGAGGCGAAAATGGCCGCCTTTGCCGCCGAGATGGAGGCAGTCAAGGCCGAGGTCCACGCTCTGACGGCCAAGTTCCCGTTGTATTGATTCGTTTTCGTCCCCGTCCCCGATCTGTCCCGGCGTAGCCCGGTGGGCGAAGCCGGATGCCCGCCCGCCGCTCGCTACGACGAGCTGAGGTCAAATAATGTTCGAGATCGCCCGATTCTCACCGCTCGCTTCCCGAGAGGAGCCACCCATCGCATTGATTGCCCCAAATGCTCGAGTGGATTGGTGAGTCGAACTCCAACAATGCGACAAATGGCACCTCCGCCGCACACTGACCTGCTCACTCGGTGCGCCGACCATTGCCTGTGTACGGGGGAGGGTGGGTGGATCCAAAATCCAATATCCAACATCAAACATCTGGGTCGATCTGGGTCATCTGTGGACATATCCGGGTGGGTGGGCGGTCTCCCTTTCTTTTCTGCCCCTCAGCGTTGTCGCGGGCGCGGAGACGGTTCTATCGTTCCCCCAGCCACACCTCGAACTCATCGCCGTGAAGGACGTTGACGATTCGTTCGCGCGGGACTTCGGCACGGATGGCGATCGCCGCGGCGTAGGCATCAAATTCCAGATGCGGGACCGCGTGAGCGTCCGAGGCAAGAATGATTTCGCAGCCTGAGGTCACGGCGAGCCGAGCGAGATTGGCGTCGAGGTCCTGCCGGCGGGGGAAGCCGTTGATCTCGACCGCCACACCGTGTTCGGCGCAGGCCTCGAACACCCGCTCCCACCGCGCCTTGAGACCGGGGCGGTGGTGGAAGTGGCGCCCGCGGGGGTGGGCGAGGACGTGGACCCCGGGAGTCGAAACCGCGCGCACGAGGCGATCCGTCTGATCGCGATCGGGATCGAAGAGGCTGTGGACCGCGGCGACCACACAGTCCACTTCCAGCCGTTCTCCCTTGGGTACATCCAGCGAACCGTCGCCAAGAACCTCGACCTCGAGTCCCTGAAAGACGTGGTGGTCTTCTCCGTGTTGTTTGTTCCACGTCTCGATGCGGCCGCGCTGGAGTCGAAGACCCTCCCGATCGAGACCGGAAGCCACCTCGAGGCCTCGCGAGTGATCGGTCACCATCGACCATGCAAACCCGCGCCGCCGGCAGGCGCGCGCCATCATATCGAGGGTCGCCTTGCCGTCGGAGTCGCGGGTGTGCCAGTGAAAGGCGCCCCTCATGCGGTCCGGGTGAAGATCGGGGTTGCCTTCGCTGAGGGTCTGAATCATCGAGGCGCGGCAGAGATAACCCTGGCGGACCGGGCGGCGGCGAGTTTCCGCGGTGCCCCGAAGTCGCTGGACCGCCGCTTCAAGCGCATCGACCGAATGGCACTCGTAGAGCTGGGAGATCAACGGACGGAGCCACGGAGGTGCGTCCTCGTGCAGAACTCGACGCACGGTACCGGGGCTGTCGAAAGCCGCGTATCCGGCCTTGAGCAGCGCCAGCCGCCTGTCGCCGGGCGGCTCCGAGTCCGCCAGCGAGAAGAGTGCTTCTGCCAGGGCTCCGTTGGTGTTTCGTTGCGTGTCCATCCCCGAAGGTACAATCGTCGCACGGCCGGAAAACTTCCGCCGGTCGCAATCAGTCTTCAGCAAGACCCTCGATGTCTGCCTGCATTTTCTTGCGATAGTGTTCCACCATCGCCGGCTTGTTCATAATCATGTCGAGCTGGCGGGTGTGCATCAGGAGATAGCCGACGACGCGAACGCCATCCTCGACTGCCTGGTGTTCGAGATTGGTCCGGCGAGCAGTCACCATGTCCTCTGTAACACCGGTTTCGAAACCTAGATTCGCGAGCAAACCACCGATAAAGCGCGCTCGTCCCGCCTTCCGATCGCGATCGGCGGCACCCCCCTTGAAGGAAAAGCTCAGATAGTTTTCCTCGGGGCGCTCGCCGGCAAGGGCCTCCACATTGGTGAAGTGAAAGCCGAAACGTGACTGCAGATTCATGAAGTGTTTGGAGATGATGAAGTAGTTCTTGTCCGCATACGGTTTCTTGAATGGGCTGGAGAGCGCCGGGTTGGCGGTCGCTTGAAACAGAACCGAGGCGAGGCCGCGCCCGCTGACCGCCGGCGGCCCGTCCCACGGCACCGCGATCATGCCGTCCCACAGGGCGAGCATCGGTTTGCACGCGATGTCTTCCAGGTGGACGTACTTGCCGGTGACGGTGTCCTTCAATCCGTTTCCCAGATCCAGAACCCACCACTGCATCGGCACATTGTGGTGGAGCTGTTTGCTCGCGTATTCCGGGAAGGAGGCATCGGAACCGAAGGCGAAGATCTCGCGCACCGCCTGCTCGTGGCAGAAGCGCGTGATGTCGTGCAGCGTCCGGCAGTTGGCGGGCTTGAAGTCGATGCCGTCCGGATCGATCAGATTGAGGGGCGAGATGTGAGTCAGCACGCGCCGCAAGGTCTTGCGAATCGGATTGTCGGGAATCGAATCCGGTGTCACCCCTGGAACCGAAAGGAGGGCCTCGATGCGGCCGGGGTAGACCGCCCGGCCGGATGCGTCGACCGTGACCTCGATGCCGTCCTCCAGGGCGTCGAGGGAACCGGCACCGAACAGGGCAGGCACCGCGAGCTCGCGGGCCACGGTTGCCAGATGACCGGCAACACCTCCCTCCTCGGCCACGACCGCAGCGGTCCTGTCCAGAAGGGCGGCCCACCGAGGGAGTGGTTGAGACAAGACGAGGATGGCGCCGTCCGGGAATGACAGGGCATCGGCGTCACGCCCGACCCTTCGGACGACGCCGGCCGCAGCCCCGGGGCTGGCGCCGACACCTGCGCGGACCAGCGGCGCGGGGGTGTCCGCCGGCAGCTCGTGGTCCAAGCCCCTCATCGACTGACTGAACGGCCGGCATTGGAGGACCACAATCCGATCGTCGTTCGTGGTCGCCCACTCGATGTCCACCGGGGTTCCGAAGTGGCCCTCCAGCCGGACGGCCATTTCGGCGATCGCCAGCGCTTCGGTATCGGTGAGAGAGGATTGCCGCTGCAGATCCTCTTCGACATCGGACCGCCGCACGCCTTCGCGATGGTGGAGAATGAACTTCGTTTTTTTGTCGCCGATCTCGCGCGAGGTGATTCGGGGCGGTTCGGCGCGGTCGACAATGATGAGGTCGGAGGCGAACCGACCGTCGACGATGGCCTTCGGCAACCCCCAGGCCGAACTGATAAAGACGCTGTCATCCTCCCGGTCGCCCGGGTTTCCCGTATAGGCGACGCCCCCGGAGCGCGCGTCGACCATCCACAGACAACCCACGCTCATGGCCACATCGTCGTCGCGGAGGCCACGTTGCAGGCGGTACTGCATGGCCTGGGGCGTGTACTTGCTGGCCACCACCTCGAGATAGCTGGCCACCAGGTTGGTTCGGCGGACGTTGAGCAACGATTCGTACTGGCCGGCAAAGGACACGTCTGCCGAGTCCTCGCCGAGGGCGCTGGATCGAAGGGCAAAGGTCGTGTCCGCGGCGGGATCGCCGATCTCGGCGGCGGCGTCGTCGATCGCATCGGCGATGTCGGTCGGGACCTCGGCCGACAGGATGAGTTGCTGGAGCATGGAGCTGAGCACGAAGAGTTCGTCGATTCTCTCCCTTTGGTGGGTCTGGAGGAGGCGGTCGATCTCGGGTTGGAGGTCGTTGGCCGCGATCAGGCTCTCGTACGCGGAGGTCGTGATGACAAAGCCCGGCGGCACGGTCAGACCGACATCATTGCCGATCTCACCGAGGGTGGCCATCTTGGAACCGGCGACATCGAGGTGTTGGTGGCTGATTCCCGACATCGGCAGGACAAAGGGCGTGTCCGGAGGGCGGGGCAGTGCGGCGATCTCGTGGTCGATCTCCCTTTGAATCGCCTGCAGGCGCTCGAAGAGGAGCGAGTATTTCTCGGGCGCGAGAGTGTCGAGGTTGCGGACCATCTTGAAGACGTTGACCCCGACTGCCGTGCAGTGGGTTCGCACGAAAGCCATCGGGAAGATTCGATTGCTCAGGACAGCCTGTTCCATCGTCGCCATCGATTTGAGAGCCCGGGTGTTGGCGGCGAGCAGCAGGCGCAGCGCATGGTACCGGCGTTGAAAGAGTTCGCGCGCCGCCTCCGGGTCGGGAACTTCTCCAGAGGGTCCGCGGAGGCGGTCGATCAGGCGTCTCCACCACGAGGGATCATGCATATCAATCGCTGGCGCCGGAACCCGCCTCGTCGGCCGTCTCATCGGTTTGATCTCTCAGCCTTCGGATCTTCTCCTCCTGGAGCACCTTCTTGCGGTGAGCGTCCTCGATCTTGTACACCAACTCGTCGATGTTGACCGGTTTGATGAGGTAGTCGAAGGCCCCCATCTTCAACCCCTCGAGCGAGGCCTCCATGCTGGCGTGGCCGGTGAGCAGAATGACCTCGACAAGCGGGTGGGAGGTTTTGATCTTCTGGGTTGCCTCGATCCCGTCGAGGTCGGGCATCCGGACATCGAGCACGACCACGTCGATGAGGTTTTCGTCGAGGGTTTCGAAGACCCGCGGAGCCCGGGTGGCGGTGTAGACGTTGAATCGGCGCAGCGTGAGTCGCTTCGCCAGGGTCTCGACGAAGGTCTCTTCATCGTCGACCAGGAGTACCGCGATGGCCATGACATCCTCCGTGACCGACGCGCCGGCCGGGCGCCTGCGCGTCGGGTGTATCTTATCGCGGATGCCGGCGCCGGTCGCGCCCTGTCAGTGGGCCGCCAGCTCGAACCCCAGTCCTTCGAATATGTACATGATCCCGTAGCCGTACCAGATCGTATAGATCACGTAGAAAACCAGCGAAAAGAGAACGGTTCCCCAGCGGTTCTTGATCTCCTGGGCCTCGATACCGTAGTAGTTGTAGGCGCACTCCACGGTCTTGGCCTGAACTGTGTGCGTGAGTTGGGCTGCGTTAAAGAGCTTCTGCCGGTTGAGGTCTTTCTCCATCGCCTTGAGAGCTTGCCACCATGAATGGAGGGCGGGCCGTGCCTCCATGCCGTATCGGGCAACAAGCTCATCCGTTCGGTTGTGGTAGGCCGATTCCGAATCTTCCAGGCATGTTTTGAATATGGCCTCGAGGTCACCGTTGACCATCAGGGTCGCACCATCATCGATTAACGTCGTGGCCCCGGAACGGGCGAAGAGATGCTCGGCGGTCGCTGCGGCTTCCGCGGTCTCCATCTTGAGGTTGAGCGTGACCACCTCGCTGCCATGGTCCTCGACCAGGTGCTCCACCTTTGGAATGTAGTAGGCCGAGCCTTTGGAGATTGAGTTGTAGAGATTGTCCAGGTAGTTGAGGATATTTTCCCCGTCGATCAGCGGCATGAAGATAGCGATCATGACGGCGGAGAAGGTTGCCAGAAGGAAGATGCCGATGCCGAGTTCCTTCTTCTTGATCCTTTTCATGACGCCACCTCCGTCCCGCGGAGCTTGCCGAGGCTGCTGAAAAACGTATAGAGAACCCACACCGCAAATCCCCCGATGACCAGGAAGAAGGCCCAGATCCCGATCCCATCGAGTACGCTGATCACACCGGGAGACAGTGAAATCACTTCGAGATCGGAGAGCTTGCCGGGAAGGGCGAAGATCCGGTTGATAAAGCCGGCCAGCACCGCCATCGCGTAGAAACCTCGGATGGTAATGCCATCGACGACCTTGGTGACCATGGCGCCCACCTGGACGCCAAAGAGCGATCCGATCAGCATGCCCATCGCGAGGGTGTAGAAGATGAAGCCGTAGATCGCGTACTGGGAGATCGCGGCATAACCGGCCGTGAAGACGATCTGGAAGATGTCCGTCCCGACGGTGGTCATGGATGAGACACCGAGGGTGTAGACGAAGATCGGAAAGGTCAGAAAACCGCCACCGACGCCCATGATGGCTGCGGCAAAGCCGACCAGGAATCCGCTCGCGATCAGGAACCAGGCCGAGATCTGGCGCCCTCCCGGCACCAAGTTCTGGTCGAACGTGATCATCGGCGGGGCCTTGATCGCCTGCAGCTTCTTTGGCAGGTTGCCGAGGTCGGCGCCCTCCGCGCGGCCGCCGTGGGCGTCGTTATCCGGACCGGCGCTTTTGCGCGCCTTGAGGTAGTCGATCATGGCGTAGGCGCCGAGTCCGCCGAGCATGATCGAATAGATGGTGGTGATAAATGCGTCGGACAGGACCGGGTTGATCTCGTAGAGCACCCGGTTGATCACGCCACCGAGTGTGGCGCCACCGATTGCCCCGATGAGAAAAGTGAAGGCGAGCGGGACCGACACGTTGCCCAACTTCCGGTGGATCACGCTGCCCATGATCGCCTTGGCGAAAATATGAAAGAGGTCGGTTCCAACCGCCAGAATCCCCTTGATGCCGGCCGACATGAGCGCTGGTGCGATGATGAAGCCGCCACCCGCCCCGATGCAGCCGGTGATCAGACCCGCGCACAGGCCGATGAAAATCGATGCGATGAAAATCCCGGTCGAGTAGAAAGCCGGGCTGTAGGCCTTTTTCCCCCCGAGGATGTCGGGTAGCGCATCACCGGCGGCCGCGGCCTGATCCATCATCTGGGCGGCCACCGCCGGTCCAAAGACGAATATCGGTACCATCAACAGGATCAGAATCAGGAGTCTTTTGGGGTCGTGCAGGATCCTGTTCGACGTCTCGATTTCCCACTCCGCGTGGGCGCGGGTCGCAACCATCATAAATTCTCCCAATGCCTTGAAGAACTTCACGACTTCCCTCCTTCGAATTGATGACGACACACAGGCGTCAGCCTCCGGCACTCATCGGGTGATCGGCCAAAGTCCGGGCACAATTCAACCGGTCTCCGAACTCATCGCGGCACGAATCCTGGCGATCAGCGGGTCGAGACCGATAGGTTTGATCAGATAATCGAAGGCGCCCTGGGCGATGCCATCCCGTGCCGCTCGCTCCGATCCATGACCCGTTAATATGATCACATGAAGGGCCGGAACCATCCTCTTGAGCACCTTGAGCACCTCGATGCCGTCCATGTCCTCCATCTTCAGATCGACGACTGCGATGTCGAAATCCCATCTGCGTGCGGCGCGGATCGCTTCAGCGCCACTTGATGCGGTCGTGACCTGGAAGCCACGGCGAGTGAGTCGTTTCGACAGTACCTCGATGTAGCCCACTTCGTCGTCGACCAGCAGTAACCTGATCCCATCGGTGTCTTTTACCATGGCATTTCTTTCAGTCACCCCTGCGGAGTGAAATCATCCTGGCCCGAGCCTCCAAGATCTTCGATTCATGCTCCCGTTTTTTTGCGGCCGCCTGACTCACCTTTTCCACCAGGACATCGATCTCGCACGGTTTCATCAGATAGTCGTAGGCCCCGCGTTTCATGCCTTCGATAGCCGATTCGACAGTGGCGTGACCGGTGAGCATGATCACCTCGATCATCGGGTGCTCTTCTTTGATCCGCGACAGTGCCTCGAGACCGTCCATTCCCGGCATCTTGACGTCGAGAATGACGACATCGGTCTTTGCCGGACCGCTGGCGGCAAGCGTGTCCAGCGCCTCCTGACCGCTGAATGCAGCCTCGACTCGTAGATCCCTCTTGGAGAGGCGCTTGACGAGTGTTTCGACAAACGGGACCTCGTCGTCAACCAGTAATACCGATGCCTCAATCATGATGTGTCTCCCTTGAGATCCGATGCGCCATCCCCGACCTGCTCGGGAGCCTCTGTCGGGAAGAACACGGTGAAAGTGGTGCCTTTTTCGATTTCGCTCTCAACCGTGATTCGTCCGCCCAATTTTTCGATGATTCCATAGCAGATCGAAAGCCCGAGACCGGTCCCCTGGCCCACCGGTTTGGTGGTGAAGAACGGATCGAAGATTCGTTCCAGATTGGCCTCGGGAATGCCTTTGCCGGTGTCCTGCACCTCGAGAACAACCTCATCTCCTGCCGATCGCGTGGAAACCGTCACGGTCCCGCCCGGTTGTCCGATGGCATCGATCGCGTTGTTCACCAGATTGAGGAGAACCTGTTGGATCTCCGAGGCCGAAGCGTAAATGACCGGGATGTCGGCACTCATATTGGTTTCGATGTGGACGTTGGCGTAACGGGTCTTCTGAGACGTGAGTCCGATGACCTCGTCGACAACTTCGTTGAGGTGGACTTCTTTGACCGTGGGGTCGGTCTTGCGGGCAAAACTCAGAAGCTTGTAGGTGATCTCTTTGCAGCGATCACCCTGGGTGCGGATCTGGCTGACCGCACGAGTGATTTCCTCGAGGTTCTCTCCTGTGCAGGGGTCGCCTTCACCGAGCAAATCATCGATCCAGCCGGCCTCTTGAACCATGATGGCCACGGGGTTGTTGATCTCGTGAGCGATTCCCGCGGCGAGCTCACCAATCGACGCCAACCTACCGGCTTCGATGACCTGGTGGGTCATGACGGTTCGCTCGTGGTGGGCCAGGGCCAGGCGCTGCGCGAGATTGCGGGAGATCAGAAAACTCAGAAAGACAGCAACCAGGGAAACAACGATCGATACCGTGATGGCGAAATTCTGAACCTGCCGCAATTCGGCAAACGCGTCGGAGGTCTCCTGCTGGTAGCAGAGGAACCAATCCCCCTGTTTGAGGGGTGCGATGGTGAAGATCGCCCTGCGCCCGAGAACATCCTCCCCCGCCAACACCGAGATCCGATCTGATCGAATACGACCATCCAGGAGATCCGAGTAGGGCGGCTGATGGAGCGCCACCTCGAAATGCGGGCTCGTCTGGAACTCGCCCTTGCGATTGATGATGAAGGCAAAGCCGGTGCTGCCGATCCGAAGGTTTCCGACCAAGGCGTTGAACGCCTCGAAATCGATCGTGGCTTTGACCACGAAGCTCGTGTCGCCGACCGATCGCCGGGTGGCGACAATGAAGTGGGGCGAACCGCGCAACCCGGAGAAGACATCGCTGATGATGCTCTCATTCTCCGAGACGTCCTGAAACCAGGCGGTGTCAAAGTAGTCGGCCATCTGCAGGTTGAACGGTCCTGCGTATGCCACCTGGACGCCTTCGGAATCCACCAGCCCGAGATCGACAAAGGCGCCGTCGTACTCCTCGCGCATGAGGTTGAGCACCCGACGTAGGAATTCAGGTTCGCGCAGACGCTCGATAGGATGCTCGCGGGCAATGACCCGGGTGTCTGAGAGACGGTCGCTGAGGAACGAATCGACGTTCACACTGTGCCGCTCGATCATGACCGAGAGCTCGTCTGCGACCTTGTTTTTGTAAGCGGTTCGAAATTGGTGGAGATTGACCACCCCGGTGATGATCAGCGGGGCGATGATGAGGAGGGCAAGCATCAATACCGCAGTGTGAATCTGCACCCGGGGCGCAGGCGGTCGATCTTGGCCCTTCGTCGAAGTCATTGTGTTTCCCCCATCCAATGACATGTGCCTGCCATGGTAGCGCGCGTTGCGGAGAGAGGTGTCTGGTTCATAGAGCCTGTTCAGCGACGGTCTTCCACTCCGTTGATGCTTCATCGAAGGCCAGAATGGAACCTGTGTGCAGGTCGTACAGCCAGGCGTGGACCGACAGGGCATCGGTTGCCTCGCGCTCAGCCACACAAGCGTAGGACCTGAGATTCTCGCACTGGAGCAGCACGTTGGTCTTGATGGTCTCGAGGTAGATCAGATCGGTCGCCACGTCCCTGGCCAGGACCCGCTCCCTTGCCGGCTGAGCAAGCTCCAGCCAGGATGCGATGTGAGGTTCGGTGACGGCCGACGGCGGCGACTCGAGGGCCTTGATCCCGCCGCACTCGGTGTGGCCGCAGATGACGATGTGGCTGACTTCGAGGTGGAGGACAGCGTACTCGATGGCGGCACCGGTGGCGCACGCAATCGTGGGCGCGGGCGGGACGATATTGGCAATGTTGCGAACGTTGAAGAGCTCACCCGGATCGGCGCCGGTGATCAACTCTGGGACCACGCGCGAATCCGAGCACCCGATCCACAGCACCTTGGGTTGCTGACCCTCCTCGGCGAGTCTCACGAACACCTCGTGCTTCGACGCAAATTTCTCTCTGAATCGACGGTGGCCGGAAAGCAGTTTATCAGTCGGCATCCTTTGCTCCTGTTCGGTTAAGTCGCGGCGTGCCTACGGCGTCGGGATGAGGACCTCCATGCCCATGATCGGCCAGATGAAGATGACGAAGATCGCGACCACCGCCATCAGCAGCAGACTGGCGGGGATGCCGGCCTTGAAGAACTCGCCTGAGGTGAACTGTTTGCTTTCATACGCGATGGCATTGGGCGCCGCTCCCACCAGCAGCAGGAAGGGCATGCCGGCAACCACCAAAGCGCTGAACAGGATGACCTCGCCGCCGACCCCGAGATAGGGGGCGACCTTGAGGGCCACCGGGAGACAGATGGCGATAGCGGCGACGTTCATGATCAGGTTGGTCATGATCATGACAAAGAAGGCCATGCCGATGATGAAGACCATCGCGGGTGCGGTCTTGAGGGTCGAGACCGTGTTGATGGCGAGCCAATCCGCGGCACCGGTCAGAACCAGGCAGTAGCCGAGACTCATGGCGCCGCCGAAGAGGAGGATGATGTTCCAGGGAACATCCTCGAGGTCGCCAATATCGAGGATTTTGAGGACGAAGAACAAGACGGTGGCGAGCAAAATGACGCCGCTCTTGTCGACGTTCTTGAGGGCCGGGATGAACGACCGTAGGCTCATGATGGAAACCGCCGCTATGACGATGACTGCTGCCTGGATCTCCTTGGCAGAGATCGGACCGAGGTGGCTGTAGAGGTCCCGAGCTCGTTGTCTCAACCCCGGAATGGTCGCGCGTTCTGGCTTGTAGTACACCATGAAAAAGGCCCACAGCACGAAGACCATCGTCCAACCGACGGGAAACATGTACCAGGTCAGACCAAAGAACGTGACATCCTGTCCGGTGATTTCCTTGTAGAAACCGAGGGCCACCGCACCGCGTGCGGCTCCGAGCAGGGTGATGATGCTGCCTGCCCCGGCCACATAGGCCATGCCCATAAAGAGCCCTTTGCCAAAACGGGTCGGTTCATCCCCTTCGTCGTACAGACGGTAGATAGCGATCAAAAGGGGAAACACGGTCGCAGCGACCGCGGTGTGGGCCATGACCAGCGTCAGGGCCGCGGTCATGATGAAACAGCCGAGATAGATGTGGCTGGTCTTTTCGCCCACCAGAACCAGCATCTTGTAGGCCAACCTCTTGGTGAGCCCGGTCTTGGTGAAGACCATGCCGATGACGATCGAGCCGAAGATAAACCACACCGAGGGGTGCATGAATTCTTTGAATGCGAGCTCCGCACCGCCGATCGGTGCAGCACCGCTGACCAGCATGATGTCGGGGCGGATCAGAAAGAGCGCCTGGACGACCCCGATGGTGATTGAGGTGACGCCGATCGGCACGACCTCGAACACCCACCACACCGCGGCCAGCAGGAACAGACCCAGCGCTGCCTTGCCCTGTGCGGAAAGCTCGAAAGCGTCGCCCATGGGGTCGATGGCGGCCGGCCAGGGCGGCGATAGATAAACGGCGAAGAACAGAACCACACCGAGGGACAGGAAGAACACCCGCCGCCAATCGATGTCGTATCGTCGTTTTCGCCGAAGAATGAAGTACCGACGCTTTTTCGGGGTGCTTTCGATCTCGGCCATCAGCGTGGCCTCCTGAGATCGGCACCTCCGTGCTCCATGATGAACTGCGCCACGATGTCGAAGATGTTGGTCATCAGCACGACACCGGCAACCTTTTGCCCATCGAGGACCGGCACCAGGTCGACACCGTGCTGGAGCATGGTCGAAATCACTGTCGACAGCGAGTCGCTGACCTGGACCGTGCCCCGGATCGGAACCGTGATGGAGGCGATGCTGTGGGTCGACGCTTCGAGGGCAGCGGGTGTGAAGAGCGAGGTCCAGCGAATCAAGAGATCACTCGGCGTCTGGCCGCCGAAGGGGACCAGCTTGCGGATATGGTCCGCCGTTTCTCTGTCCTCCTGGAAGTGCGGAATCAGGCCCTTCAGAAGCTCGCGACGGCTGACGATCCCGCGGATCTCCTCCCCATCGTCGTCGAGCACGAGGACGTACCGCGGCACCATCATGTAGCCATCCTCGAGCTTGACCGCTGAGGCGCTGAGAGCGACAACCGCTTCGCGAATGGTGCACGACAAACGACAGTGCGGGTAGCTGTCGGGCGGCAACATGACGTCGCGGGCGGTGGTGTCCCGCGTCGAGAAACCGCTGTCGAGGTCCAACGTGGAGTCGACCGACACCACTTCACCCGTCGAAGTGACGACCTTTGCCACCCCTTTGACCCGGCTCACGAAGTCGACGATCTCGGTCCGCGAGTCCTCAAAGGCCCGTCCCCCGGAGAGGGTGACGACACCATCCTTGGCAGAGATCTCGATGCCGTCAGCGATATAGGGAGAGTTGAACCTTAGGGCGGCACGAACCCGTTTTTCGTGTGCGAAGTCCTGGAACTGGCGTTTGCAGTCGTCGGGAAAATCGGTGCGCTCGATGGTCCCGGTGATCATGTCGGCTGCGATGTCGAGGCTCATGTGCTCGAGATTGACCACGAGGTCGTAGAGATCAGGGCTGTTGAGATCAACGCCGAACATCTGCCGGCCCCATTTTGACCGTCGTTCGTCCGCGTGACGGATATAACGGACCGCCTCGTCATGCGACACCCGCATATTTGAAATCGTTGCCGTAATGCGGTAGTCCATCGGCGCCACGAGGCGTACCTTGAATACCCCGCACAAGCCCTGAAAGATGAACTGACCGGCGAGACCGCAATAGATGCCGTCGCCGTCCGCCATCAACTCGCCGAGGGTTGCCTGCATGGCGAGGATGTACCGTTCCTTGCGCCGGCTGAATCGTTCGAAAAAGTTGGCGGGCATGTCGAGGCCACGGTACATGTCGTCTTCGGAGATCCCGTACCGTTTGGCGCCTTCGAGCGCGTCCACAAGCCGAACGACCTTGTAGCCGAGTCGCTTGTGAAGGGCTTCGGCGAGCTCCTGGGAGCCGCTGTAGCTGCCCTGTGAAATGGAGATGATCGGCATCGGCAACCCCTCCCCCAAACCCGGCGGGCCTCGATCTTCGCCGGGGTGGACAGTGTCTACTTTAGCTTCTCGTGAATTTTTACACAATGTTTTTGTGCTTGAGAAAACGCCCCACCGAATGGGTGGGGCGTTGCTTCGGCTGGGGTGCGACTCTGCTGATCAGTACCTGCCGAGGTACCGCTCGAGCTCCCAGTGGTGGATTTCTTTGATGTAGTCGGCCCACTCGGTTCGTTTGTTGAAAATGAAATGGTCGAAGATGTGGTCGCCGAGGGCCTCGCGCAGCAGTTTGTCCTTCTCCAGGAAGTCCAGCGCCTCGTCGAGACTGGCGGGCAGTTCGTGAATTTTGAGGCGCTTTTTCTCGCGTTGACTCATCTCCCAGATGTTGCGGTTGACCGGCTCGCCGCAGTCGAGCGCGCGTTCGATGCCGTCGAGGCCGGAGGCCAACATGGCCGCAAAGGCGAGGTAGGGGTTGCACGACGGGTCAGGGATCCGAACCTCGCAGCGGGTTCCGACGCCTCGACGTGCCGGCACGCGGATCATGGGCGAACGGTTCTTTTCCGACCACGCCACGTTGACTGGCGCCTCGTAGCCGGGCACGAGCCTTTTGTAGGAATTGACCAACGGGTTGGTGAGGGCGACGTAGGCACGGGCGTGGTCAAGCAGACCGGCGATGTAGTACCGACCGACCGCGGACAGCTGCGACGGACCGTCCGGGTCATAGAACGAATTCTCGCCGTCGCTCGTGAACAGCGATTGATGAACATGCATCCCGGATCCATTGACCCCGGCGAGGGGCTTGGGCATGAAGGTCGCGTGGAGGCCGTGCATCAGCGCGACCTTTTTGACCACGAAGCGGAAGGTCACCACTGCGTCCGCAGTGGCCACGGCTTCGCCGTACTTGAAATCGATCTCGTGCTGGCCGGGCGCCACCTCGTGATGCGCCGCCTCCACCTCGAGACCCATCGCCTCGAGGACGAGGGTGATGTCGCGTCGTGCCTCTTCACCGAGATCCATGGGGCTGAGATCGAAGTAGCCGCCGGTGTCGTGGGTGGCAGGAACCGGCAGGCCGTTGGTGTCACGCTGGAATAGAAAGAACTCGGCCTCGGGGCCGGCCATCATCTCGAATCCCATGTCTTTTGCCTTGGCCACGACTTTTTTGAGAGCGCTGCGGGGGCAGCCTGCAAAGGTGTTGCCGTCAGGGGTCGCGATGTCGCAGATCAGCCGCGCCACCTTGCCCTGCGTCGCCTCCCACGGAAAGATCTGGAAGGTTTCCATATCGGGCACCAACAGCATGTCCGATTCCTCGATGCGGGTGAACCCCTCGATGGACGATCCGTCGAACATGATCTGGCCGTCGAGCGCCTTCTCGAATTGGCTCGCTGGCACCTCGACGTTCTTGATGATGCCGTCGATGTCGGTGAATTGAAGACGGAGAAAATGAACGTTTTCCTCGCCTGCCTGAGCGAGAATGGACTTGGCTGTTTCCGGCATTTTGTGGCCTCCGAGAGTTTCGTTTGGCAAATTCTGTGCCTAGTTTAAGGTGAAGTCAAGATATTTACTGCGGTTTGATATATTTTTCGAATTCATTCCGTCATCTTCTAACGCTCGCGGCCGTCTCCGGCCAAATCGGCCGTGTCGCCGGGGATCCTCCTTGAGGATCGGAGGGTATACTCCCCCCTCCGGAGGGGATATGAGCGACACACCGACCCGCGACGACGCCTGGGCGCTGTTGACTGAGTTCACTGACAACCCGAGCCTGCGCAAGCACGCGTTGGGAGTCGAGGCGGCAATGCGCGCGTACGCCCGGCATTATGCCGAGGATGAGGAAACGTGGGGCATCATCGGCCTGATCCATGACTTCGACTATCAGCAGAATCCCACCGAGGACAGCCACCTCCATGTCGGGACCCGGATCCTTCGGGATCGGGGCTGGCCTGAAGAGTGGATTCAGATTGCCGCTTCACACGCCGACTATATGGGCGTGCCGCGCGACACCCGGGTCAAAAAGACGCTCTTTGCCGTCGATGAGCTCTCGGGATTCCTCACCGCTTGTGCGCTCGTACGGCCTGATAAGGCGATCGCTGAGGTCAAGGTGAAATCGGTCAAGAAGAAGCTCAAGGACAAGGCCTTTGCCCGCGGTGTCAACCGAGAGGATGTTCGCACCGGGGCTGAAGAGCTCGGCGTCGATCTCGGCGAACACATTGCCTTTGTCCGCGATGCCATGGCGACCATCGCCGATCAGCTCGAGCTGCCGCCACCAGGATAGTTTTTAGTTTTGAGTTTTCCGGTAAGGGACGGCCGCGCCGAAGTGGGACGCAGAAACTAAAAACTCAACACTAAGAACTCAAAACTGGTCATCGAACTTGTTCGATGACCGCGAGGCCGTGCATGTAGGGCCGGAGCACCTCCGGGATCACGACCGAGCCGTCGGCTTGCTGGTAGTTTTCGAGCACCGCGACCATGGTGCGGCCGATGGCCAGCGCTGAACCATTGATGGTGTGGAGCAGTTGTGCCTTACCACCGCCTGCGGGACGGAAGCGAAGCCGGGCACGGCGCGCCTGAAAATCGGTAAAACTGCTACACGATGAGATCTCCCGGTAGGCGTCCATGGCCGGCAACCAGACCTCGATATCGTAGGTTCGGGCGGCGGAGAAACCGAGATCGCCGCTCGCCAGGCTGACCACCCGATAGTGGAGACCGAGTCCTTGAAGGACCGCCTCCGCGTGACCGGTCAACTCCTCGAGTTGGTCGGCCGAACGATCCGGCTGGACCAACTGGACCAGTTCGACCTTGTGGAACTGGTGCTGGCGGATGAGTCCCCGCACGTCGCGCCCGTGCGAGCCGGCCTCGGCTCGAAAACACGGGGTGAAGGCGCAGTATCGAAGAGGTAAATCTTCTTCGTCGAGGGTTTCGTCGCGGTGGATATTGGTGACAGGCACCTCGGCGGTCGGCGCCAGGTCGAGATCCACCCCCTCGACGCGAAAAAGGTCGTCGGCGAACTTCGGCAGCTGGCCCGTTCCGTACAGGGACGCGGTGTTGACGAGATACGGGGGGATGACCTCGGTATATCCGTGGTGCTGCGTGTGGAGGTCGAGCATGAAGGAGATCAAGGCCCGTTCGAGTGCCGCGCCGTGTCCGCGAAGCACCGCAAACCGGCTCGCCGCAACCTTGGCGGCGCGCTCGAAATCGACGATCCCGAGATCTGGGCCGAGGTCCCAGTGGGCCTTGGGTTCGAATTGGAAGTCGGGGCGCTTGCCCCAGGTCCGCAGTTCGCGGTTGGCCGACTCATCGGCGCCGATGGGGACCTCTCGATCGAAGATATTCGGGATCGTGAGTTCGAGGGTCGAAAGCTCAGTTTCGAGATCTCTGGCCCTGGTTTCAAGGTCCTTGATCTCGTCGCCGATCACGGCCATCGCCGCCTTGCGTTGCTCGGCGTCATCCTTGTGTCCCTGCCGATACAGATCGCCGATCTCCTTGGACCCCGCATTGCGGCGTGCCTTGAGGTCCTCGACCTCAACCAGGATTTTCCGCCACGCCGTATCCACCTCCAGCAACCGGTCGAGCGGCGCTTCGGTATGACGGGCCGCGAGCATGTCGCGGACGAGTTCGGGGCGAGAGCGAAAGAGATCGCGGGCGAGCATGGCTGATCCTCCGGCGGGGACTATAACAGTTACCTGATCGGCTGCGGCTCAGTCGCTGACCGGAACGTAGACCTGGGTCCCGCGACGGCTGCGCATGATCTGTTCGACAAAAGCATTGAAGTCCGCGGGTCTGTTGACGAAGTCGATTTCGTCCGTGTTGACCACCAGCAGCGGCGTCTCCCGATAGTGGAAGAAATAGTAAGAGTAGGCCTCGCTGAGTCGTTCCAGGTATCCGGGATCGATGTTGCTCTCGAAGTCGCGGGCCCGTTTACTGATGCGCTCCAGAAGGACATCGACGGAGGCCTGCATGTAAATCACGAGGTCCGGCTTGGGAACCTCGTGATCGAGGACCGGGTAGAGCTTCTCGTAGACGCGGAGATCGGTGTCGTCGAGGTTGAGGTAGGCGAAGATCCGGTCCTTTGGAAAGGTGTAATCGGCCAGAACAAGCCTTTGAAAGAGGTTCATCTGAGCGATCTCGCGCTGCTGTTGAAAACGCGACAGCAAAAAGTAGATCTGAACCTGGAAGGCGGCGCCCTCGCGGCCCTCGTAAAACGATGGCAGAAACGGGTTGGTGATGTCCTCGAGCACCATCACGCCTTCGAATCGATCGGCCAATAATTGTACGAGGGACGTCTTTCCAACCCCGATTGGGCCCTCAACGGCGATGTGTCGGAAGGGTATTTTCGGTCCGCTCATGCGATAGAGATAGTAGCTTGTGCCGCCGCCGCCGTCACCTCTGTCATGGTCCGGCAATCCTGGCGATGACGAAGAGGGCGCCCATCAAGACCGCGAGTGCGCCGTTGGCGGAGAAAAAGGCGGCATCGACCGACGTGAGGTCGTCGGCTGAAATCAGACGGTGCTGCCACGCCAGCAAAGCACCGGCGATGCAGACCGCCCCGAGCCGCCACGGACCGCCGCCGGCCGCCACGGCAAACACGACAAAGCCGGCGAATGCCAGCACGTGGGTGACTCGCGCGGCAACCAGCGCCGCGCGCCCGCCGACATGTTCCGGCAGGGAGTGGAGTCCTTGCTCGCGGTCGAAAGCCTCGTCCTGGAGTGAGTAGATGATATCGAAGCCCGCCACCCACAGACACACCGATGCGGCGAGGACGACTGGCGGCCAGGCGATCCGGCCGGTGGCGGCGATCCATGCGCCGATCGGTGCCAAACCGAGGGCGAAACCGAGCCACAGATGTGATGCGCTGGTAAACCGTTTGGTAAAGGAGTAGCCGAGGAGGACCGCGAGCGTGAGCGGAGCCAGCGCCAGACAGAGGGGGTTGAGGGCGGCTGCGGCGGCGAGGAAAACCATCGCCGAAAGTCCTGTCACGAACCACGCAAAGCGCCGATCGAGCCGGCCCGAGGGCAAGGCGCGGCCGGAGGTTCGGGGGTTCTTCACGTCAACTGCCTGATCTGCGAGACGATTGAATGCCATGGCCGCGGTGCGCGCCGACACCATTGCAACTGTGACCCAGAACCAGATCGCCGGCGTCGGCCAGGACGGTGCGGTCGCAGTGATGAGAGAAATGACGGCAAAGGGGAGGGCGAAGATCGAATGTTTGAACGCGATCATCTCGCCGGTTTCCCGGATATCGCGTGCCATGCGGACGACGGGACTGCTCAGCCCTTCCATCGAAGTCCCGAGCCCTCGGTTTCGATTCCGAGCAGATCGAGGAGGCGAACGCAGTAGTGATCGATAAAGACCGACATCGCTGAGGGCTCATCCGGGTTCAGGTAGAAGGCCGGCAACGGCGGCACGATATGAGCGCCGACCCGTGCCAGGCGCAGGAGGTTGTCGAGCAGAATCGGCGACATCGGGGTCTCTCGGATCCCGAGCAGCAACGGCCACCTTTGTTTGATGGCCACATCCGCGACGCGCTGCACGAGCCCGCGCGAAATACCGTTGGCCAGTGCGCCGGCCATTCCCGCTGAACAGGGCAGGACGACCACTCCCGAGAGACGGTGCGAGCCCGATGCCACCGGTGCCGTCAATTCGTTGTCCGAATAGGTCTGAATCCGGGCGCGAACATCGTCGTCCAGGGGGAGCTGTTCGGCGAATCCGCGGGCGGTGGCCCATGATGGGCCTAATTCGTGGTGGAGGACCTTGCCGGCGGCCGCGGTCAACACCACGTGCAAGGTATCGACCGCTCCCGATTCCAGGGCCGCGACGGCGAAGCGCGCCGCCAGGACCGAGCCCGATCCTCCTGACACGGCGAGGACGAGTTCACGCGTCATTGAAGGTTCTCCAGCCGGCGGCGTTTGTCGATCGGCATCCATTTCGATCGAGGGTCATCGAGGGAGTATAGCAGGCTGACACTGACAAAATTTTCTTACATGCGTGGGGACTCATCCTTTGCCAGACCTGACAAGTTTTCTTGTCAGTTTGGATTTTTCAGAAACTTGAGATCACAGCTTAAAACATTTATTTTGAACATCTTAACAATTTTTCAAAAATGGCATGAGTTCTGCTCCATCGTGATGTGAACGAAAGGAGCCCGCCATGGATGAAGTCTGAACCGCGGCGTCAGCCCCGATCATCAACCAACCACACGAGGAGTTTGATATGAGGCAACGATCCATATTGGTGCTGATTTTTCTCGCCTGCTTCGCGGCGTCATCCGCCGGCGCAGCCGACACCGGACAGAACGCCGGCGTCGTCAATATCAACACGGCGGCTGCCGAGCAATTGCAGCTGCTGCCCCAGGTCGGACCGGCCCTCGCGGGTCGGATCATCGGCTACCGCCAGGCCAACGGGCCCTTCAGGACGATCGATGAGATCGTCGCGGTCAAGGGTATCGGCGACAGCTCGCTCGAGCGACTGGAGCCGTACCTGGCGACGAGCGGTGCCACGACCATGACAGAGAAGGTCCGCCTGCCGCGCCCGAAGAAATCGGGGAGCGAAACCGGGAGCTGACGATCAACCGTCATCGACGCAGGACCGGGGTGGGCCCGATCCGTCGCCGATGACCCTCTACAGCGTGGACGGGATGCGGCCCTTCGGGGCCGCGTTTTTGAAAGGAGTTGTCGTGAGAAACACGGTGGCGATGCGGGCTGGACAGCGTGGAGTCTCGTTGTCAGAGGTAGCGGCCCTGCTGGTGGTGATCGCGATCATCGCCGTGGTGGCCGTGCCGAATCTCGGTGAGGCGAACAGGGCCGCGGCCCTGTTCGGGGCTTCGGGGCGTTTACAGGGGCTCATGTTTCGTTGTCGCGCCTACGCAATCATGAACCAACGTTCAACCGGGTTGGTGTTCGAAAGGCGCGGGAACGGGTCGTGGCGGTGCTATATCGCCGCAGATGGTGATGGGGATGGAATCCTGCGGCGCGACCTCGAGAGCTTTACAGATCCGATCGTGTCGGAGGTGCTCGAGTTCGCTCCGAGGGCGGCCGGCCTCGGCATCCTCCAGGGAGAGTTTGTTCCCGATCCTTCCGGGCGTGGTCGACTCCGAGGTGATCTTTTGGATCCGGTGCGGGCGGGCCGCGGCGACATCATCACCTTTACACCACAGGGGCACGCGACGCCGAGTTCAGTGTATCTCACGGATCATCATGCGCGCATGCGAGTCGTGCGGGTCTACGGAGGAACCGGGCGGGTAATTTCGCTGGTATGGCGGTCTGGGTGGTCCCAGTGGCGCAAGAGCGCGCTGTGAGTGCGGGTTCGACCGTTACCCGTCTCCGACCGGCCCTACTCGAAATTCACTTTCGAGTCGTTCACTGGCTGCACTTTCAGTACGGCCCAGCAGTACTGAATGAGCGACCCGGCTGCCGGCCGCGACGGATGCCCAGTCGGCGATCACCGAGCCGAGGACGACACTCCGGTCACTGACTCTGGCGTGACGCCCAATCAAGGAGCCGTCGATGACGGCGGTCGGAGCGACGACCGCCGTGGGATGGATGAGGCTCTCCCCTCGAAGTTGGTCCAGGACCACGGTCAGGTAATCGTTTGCCGTACCGACCTCTCGCCATTTTCCCGAAATCATCGCGCCACCCAGCCTCCCTGCGGCGAGGGCCGGGTACCACAGACGGTCTGGGATCTCCCCGGCGGTTGACGGGAGTCCATTCAGACTTTCGCGCGACACCGCCATCACACCCGGATACAAACAGGAAACCTCACCCGGCCTGACATCTCCGGGAGGGCGGATGGCAGTGACCGTACCCTGAACGTCGATCAGAACCCGCGACCACCGTGTTGGGTCGGGGTGTGGCTGGAGTCCCAACGTCACCCCATCGCCGCGGGCTAAGTGGTGCTCGAAGAGGGGGTCAATGTCGAGATCCGAGAGGCCGTCCCCGTTGATCACCAGGACCGGTCCCTCGGTCCCGAGCAGCCCCCGGTCGCGAGCGAGGGCGAGACCGCCAGCAGTTCCCATCAGCGACGTTTCTGGAGACAGGGCGACCCTCATGCCGGCGGTCGAGGCTTCGGCGACCGCAGTTGCCATCAGGTCTCCGAGATGCCAGGTGTTGACCACGATTCGAGCCGAACCTGTTCGCGCCGCGAGTCGCAGCGCCGACGACACAACCGGGCCGTCGGCCAGAGGCAGTGCCGGTTTTGGCAGAACATTGGAAAGGGGCCGCATCCGCTCGCCACGACCTGCGGCAAGCACCATCGCCGCTGCGAAGCAATTCATACCCCGAAAACCATGTCCGGGGGCAGCTTCATCTCCGAGTTGCAGGCCCGAAACTCGGTCCACAGGCTCATATAGGAGCCGCGGACTGCGTGATGCGGATCGAGTCCAAGCGACCGCGTGACCGACTCGAGCAGCTCGGACGGACCTTCCACCTCGACAAAATCGCCCATGGGTGTGTGGTCGAGGACGATCTCCACGGGCCCGGCCCGCCACGTCTCGCGGTCTTTTTCGTAGCGTGCGACGCCGACAAAACCCAGTGCTTCAAGCACAGTCTGCATCTTCTCCAGGTCCTCGATCAGAACTTCATGCTCGGGTCGGACCTTGATGGGACCATCGTAGGAGGCGGGGCCCTTGAAGGTCAGGATGCGAAGGTCGCCATACTTTCGAAGTCTGAGCACGCAACCGCGACCGGACAATTCGTGATCCCTGGTATCGAGCAGCAGGTTGACCTCGCGTTTGCTTTCGGAAATCAACCGCGCGTCGAGAACAGCGAGACGAGATCGAATCATCGCCAGGTCGGCGACGGGGATCTTGAGCTCGGTCTCTATTCCCGGGTCGGTCACCCGGCGAGGATACAGACTCCGGCCGCAGGGACCAAACCGTCGAGACGGCCTTGACCAAACGTGTACCATGAAGCGATGCGGCACGTCGTATGGGGAACTGCGGGACATATCGACCATGGCAAGACGACCCTGGTGAAGGCCCTCACGGGCACCGATTGTGATCGTCTGCCCGAAGAACGAGAACGCGGCATCACCATCGAGCTCGGTTTTGCGCAGCTCGCCGACGAGGACGTTCGGCTCCACTTCGTCGACGTGCCGGGGCACGAACGGCTGGTCCACACCATGATTGCAGGAGCGGCCGGGATCGATCTCGCGTTGCTCGTAATCGCAGCGGACGAGGGTGTGATGCCGCAGACACGCGAGCACCTCGAAGTGCTTCGTCTGATGGGGGTTCCGGGCGGAGCGGTGGCGATGTCCAAAGTCGATCTCGTCGATCCGGAACTCGTCGAGTTGGTGGTTGAGGAGATCAGAGAGCTGCTGACGGGGACCGCCTTTGCCGACGTGCCGGTGGTGGCGGTGTCGGCCCAGACCGGCGCCGGGCTCGACGAGCTGCGACGGGTGTTGGTGGAACAGGCCCGTACGGTGCGCCCGCACCAGATCGAGGGGCGGCCCTTCCGGGAACCGGTTGACCGAGTTTTCAGTCTCACGGGTGCAGGCACCGTAGTCACCGGAACCTCGTTGTGGGGCGCTTTGGAAGTCGGTGGCGAGGTCTCGATCATCCCAGCCGATTTGACTGCCAGGGCGCGACGGCTCCACGTGCACGGCGAGGAACGGCGGCGGGTCGAGGCCGGAGAGCGGGTCGCGATCAACCTCGCGGGTATCTCCAAGGCCAGCCTCGAACGCGGGCAACAGATCCTGTCCCCCGGGCCGTGGGTCGAGACCCGACTCGCCACTATCCAACTCGAGCTCCTCGCCACGGCGCCGGGTCCGCTGGATGAGGGTGATGAGGTCGAGGTCCACGCCCTCGCGGCGCGAGTCTCTGGGCGGGTCGATCGACTGGCTCGGCGCCCGCTCGAACCGGGCAACCGGGCGGTGGCGCAATTGCTTCTTCGCGAGCCGATGTTGCTTTTTCCAGGTGACAGAGTGGTCTTGCGGCGACCGTCACCGGTCAATACATTTGCCGGCGGGCAGGTCCTGGACGCGCACCTCCGACGCTGGCGCCGGCGGGATTCGGCTGCTCTCGATGAGTTGCCGGGTGTCCAGCGCAGCGAATGGCCTCGACTTCTCCTGAGCTGGGTTGATGCCGAAGGTCTGGTTGGGTTGCCGTTGCCGAAAATTGCGGGCCGGCTCGGCGTGTTCGAATCTGCGGTGGAAGCGCCGCTCGGAAAGTTGCTCACGGAGGGATCGATCAGGGGACTGCCGTCGCAACCGGTGAGATTTGTCGCCGCTGCACGATTGGAGGAGCTGGCGACCGATGCGGCTGCGGCCCTCGAGCAGCGGCTCGCTGATGAGGAGGTCTCTGCCGGGATTCCCGCGCGTGATTTTGTCGGGGCCTTGCTGCCTCGCCGGGCCCGTATCCTGGCTGATATTTATCTCGAGGAACTGCGGGGGCGCGGTGTGATCGAGCTCGCTGAAGGCCGAGTGGTGCCACCGGGAACTGACAGCCACATGACCGCCAGCGGAGAAGAGCTCTCGAGGAGGGTTGAGGCCCTTTATCGCGAGACCGGTTTCGAGGCGCCGTCGCCACGGGAGGCAGCGGTACGTCTGTCGGCGCGCCCGGCCTCGGTAGAAGGGATCTGCAAGTTTCTCCTGCAGCGCCATCGACTGGTTCGTCTCGAGGGGAAATACCTGATCCACCGCGCCGTTTTGGACGATGTCGCGCGTGGCGTTCGGGAGTGGGGGGTGGACGATTTTGCGGTCGGCGATTTCAAGGATCGCTTCGGCCTCACCCGCAAACTCGCGATCCCGGCTCTCGAGTGGCTGGATTCGGAACGAGTGACCGTGCGCCAGGGAAACCGCCGCAAGATCCTTCGGCGATCGTCAAAGGGCTAGGGTGCCTCCGAATCTATTGCGGGTTCGGCACGTACTGGCGGTCGCTGACGATGCGTGAGTTGGCCGAATTGAGCCCCGACAGTTTCATGCGAACCCGTGCCGTGTAAATGACCCACGACGCCACCGGCTGCCCTCCACGAGTCCCGGGCTGGGCCCTCCAGGTCGCCAGATACGCCGAAAACCATGGGTTGAGACCGTCGTACAGCTCGAGTGGCACGTAGCGATCGCAGCGACCGTCCTCACCAATGTGCACCAGGGCGCGGATCTGGACCTCATCGTCGCGTGCCGGAGCGCTGACCTTGACGCGGCGCGGAGCCGCCAGGCGACTGAGCTGATCTTGCGGCGTGGCCTTGAGGTTGCGCAGACTGCCCGGGGGCACCATTTCCGCTTGAACACTCGGAACCGGCGGCGATTCCGGGTTCGGGGGCTGGAGCCCATGATCGATGATTTGAGCCTCTTTGACCCGGCCTTCCATGACGATCTCGAGGACCGCCCAAGAGGCCTGAGGCGCCGATCCGGCCATCGCGGGCTCGAATCGCGAACCCTTCAGGTCGAGGTTCATGGATGAGGTGAGACCCGGAAACGGGAGCTCCAGAGGTACCGCGCCGAGGCACTCGCCTTTGGTGTCGACGTAGGCTGCGACCCGCGCCGTGCCTCGAACGTCGACCTTTCGTGGCGGGGTCGACTGTGAGACCTCCGCGACCTGATCGACCTCGACCGCAAACGGGTTGATCGGCTCGAGTTCCACCATCGGCACCGGAAGCGGAATCGAAACCTGCAACCGCTGCTGCCACGCCCTGCTGGAGGCGCTCTGGGCGGCAACACCGGCCGCGATGAACATGACTGCCATCCAGGCTGCGACGATGCGTTTCACGCACGCATCGTATCACAGGGTTGGCTTCGAAATCGGGCTCCACGCCTGCGCGCGGAGGGCTTCTACCGGGTACACTCGCACGCCATGAAGACGGCCGCCTATTTTGTGAGCCCGCACGGATTTGGGCACGCGGCCCGGGCCTGCGCCGTTATCGAGGCCCTTGTACACAGGCTGCCATCTCTTCGATTCCACATCTTTACGACCGTTCCGGAGTGGTTCTTTGCCGAGTCGATACCGGGTTGTTTTGAGTATCACCCCTGCCGCGCCGACATCGGTCTGGTTCAGCTTTCGCCTCTGGAGGAAGACATCGAGGCCACGGCACGAGAACTTGCGGCGGCTCCATGGCGCGACTCGAAGGAGATCGAGAAGCTGGCACGCCATCTCGGGCAGTTGGATTGCGCCATGGTGTTTGCCGATATCTCGCCGCTCGGTCTTCGTGTCGCACGAAGCGCCGGGCTGCCGTCGGTGCTGATCGAAAATTTCACATGGGATTGGATCTACAACCACATCGAAGACTCGGCAGAACTCGGCCCCTTCGGCAACGAACTCTCCACCGTCTTCGCGACCGCCGATCTCCGAATTCAGACAAGCCCGGTGTGTCAGCCACTGGTGGGAGCAGTCCGGGTGGCGCCGGTGGCGAGGGCGCCACGAAAGTCGCGTGCCGAGATTCGCGGTCGCCTCAAAATCCCCGACGGTGATCCGATGGTGCTGGCGAGCATGGGTGGGTTGTGTTGGGACTACCCTCCACTCGACGACCTGGTCGGTGGTGACAGTCCCTGGATCGTGGTGCCCGGGGGCGCCGAGATCGAGAGACGGAGAGGTCGATTGCTGTTGCTGCCTTTCCACAGCTCGTACTTCCATCCTGATCTGGTGGGTGCTGCTGATGTGGTGGTCGGAAAGCTCGGCTACAGCACGGTTGCCGAGGTCTGTCGGGCGGGAGCGGCACTGGCCTATGTGGAACGACCACGTTTCCCGGAATCGCCGGTTCTGGCACGATTCGTCAATCAAAACCTGACATCAATTGTGCTCGAAAAAGGCGTATTCGAGGCCGGCCAGTGGCAGCCTTCGGTGCTGCAGCTTCTTGGTGCTCAGCGGAGGCCCCCTTGTGGAGCGGATGGGGCATCCGAGGCCGCGGCGGCTATCCTTCGGCACTTTCCCGAGGCGTTCACATAGCGCGCTGACCCGAGGCGGAAGTGGGAGAGAGCCCTTCGGAGGCGGAAAGACTCCGAGCCCGCCATGGAGCCCAGGCAACCTGCGGCACTCGCCGTGTTCCCCCTGAGTGCTGCTCCCTTCCGGGCCTGACACGGTTCGGAGGACGACGATGCACAGGGCCCGGACTCCATGCCGGGCTCGGTCCAATTCAATTGGCGGAGAGGGCGGGATTCGAACCCGCGGTGGAGTGACCCCCACACACGCTTTCCAAGCGTGCTCCTTCGGCCACTCGGACACCTCTCCAAAAAACTCTGTCAATGTGATGGCGGAGAGGAAGGGATTCGAACCCTTGGACCTCGTGAAAGGTCAGCGGTTTTCGAGACCGCCCCGATCGACCACTCCGGCACCTCTCCGCATTCGGGCGTCGCATTCTACGATGAATGGCGCTGTTTGGCAAAGAACCCGCGAAGGAGCCGGCGTGAGGCCTCAGCGTCGAGCCCGCCCCGTTGCGTCAGTGGTCGACCGAGACGGGGATCTTCAGCGAGATTCATCACCGACCCGCAGGCGCCGGCCTGGGGGTCGGGTGCCCCCCATACCACGAGGCCGAGTCGCGCCTGACGGCAGGCAGCAGCGCACATCGGGCAGGGCTCGAGCGTGACGTAGAGCGTGCAGTCTTCGAGCCGCCAGTCTCCGACAACGCGACCGGCCTCGGCCAGAGCCAGAAGCTCGGCGTGGGCCGCGGGGTCGTGGAGCTCCATCCGGCGATTCCCGGCCCGTGAGATCACTTCGCAGCCACGGGCCACAACTGCCCCCACCGGGATCTCGCCGCGGCGACCGGCGGCCTCGGCCTCACCGAGGGCCTCGGTCATGAAGGCACGGTCGTGTTCGTCGAACACCCACTCGGGAAGCATGAAGGAAGCATAACAAAGGGCCCCGCGAACGGGGCCCTTTCAGCTTGTATTTGTGGCTGAAATCCTATTTGACTTCGACCCGATCCCCGACCTCGAGCGGGGCCCACGCACGTGTGACGATCGCAGTGGAGTAGTGTTCGAAGACCCGGAGGACGCCGACTTCTCCCATCACCAACCTCGGCATGCCCTTGACGGGATTGTCGCGGTATACGCTGGTGAAGGTCCCCGGGTAGATACCGTCGGCCGCCCCGAGATCGAGGAACACCAACCAGTAGGTGCCGATATCGACCTGGTCGTCGCGGTCGTAGGTGATGTAACCCAGCGGTTTTCCGTTGGGCACATCGCAGCGGTCGGTGGGGTCGGGGCTGATCACCAGCGGCACCGGGATCGGTTTGAACGGCTGCAAGACGTCACCGATAACGATCGGGTCGCAGGCATAGTAGATTTCTGCGATTGAAGTGTTCTCCTGCGCGCAAAGAACCTTGAGCTGGCCGACCTGGTGGTAGACGACCCCGAGGCGGGTGTTCGACACCGGGTGCCTGAGAGGACGAAGGCGGTGGAGGATGAAGAACCGGTCTCCGGCCTGGACACCCTGTTCAACCCCGCCGTCGATGTAGACGACATTGCCCTCGCTGAACGCGTCCTGAAACTCAATCTGCTCGGCCGAGGCGATCGTGAAAGGAAAGATGCTCTCGTCCTGGACGAGCTCGGCGAAGCAATAAACGTCGGCCGACCTGCCCAGGGCATAGGGCATCTCCTGCTCGACACCGGAACCTTCGTCCAGGTAGTCCGAGGTCACCGATTCATCAACCGGGATCTCGTATTCTCCAGCCGGCGCTTCCTGGACCGCGAGATCGATGATCAGCGGATCGCCGGGGTAGATCCAGTGAGAGTCCCTGATGTAGGGATTGCGCTCCCAAATCTGAGGCCAAAGGAAAGGATCCCCGAGGTAATGCGCCGCCAGGTCCCAGAGGGTGTCACCCTTGACGATGACGTGCACCATCGCGTCTGCAGGGATATCCGTGGGCGGGTCGTACGGGGTCCAGTGGTCGTTCACTAAATGGAGCGGCTGCGGTGGTGGTGCAACCGTCTGTGCCGCGATCGCCATGGGCAGGAATACGGCGATGATGGCGATCCGAATTTTGGCGCTCATAAGCCCTCTCCCCGGTGAATAAACCTCTACTCGAGGTTAACCCAGGGGCTGCCGATCCGTCAATCCTCGGACTCTTTTTTCAATGCTTCCAGCTGTTTTTTCCACGCAGCTTCGCGTTCATCGAGGAGAGTTTTGAGTTCGCCGATTTGTGCGTCTACAGTGGCGATCTCGGAGAAATTCGGATAGTTTTCGTGGATATATTCGAGCCGCCACATTGCTCCAAGGTAGTACTTATTCCTACGATAAAATTTAGCGACAAGCCACTCGTGATCGGCCAGTAACTCCCTCAAATCATGAACTCTCTCCTCTGCATCGGAAATGTGCTGCGAGTTCGGATAGAGGTTGATCAGCTGCTGGTATGCCGCAAGAGCCTCCTGAATATCACTCAAATCGCGGTCCGGTCGGAGTTTCCGAGCCGAGTAGGTTTGCCCCACCATCAAGAGGGCATAATCCCGGTCAGGATCGTTCGGGTAACGGTTGGCAAAATCACGATACCGAAGGCGGGCTTCTGTGAGGCTCGTCACATCGATCTTTACGGCGTATGTATCGGCAACCCGCAGCGCGGCCTTGTGTCCCAGGGGATCGTTCGGAAACGTGTCGTAGACAAAGCTGAAGAGATCTCGCGCCTTTTGATAATCCTTTTCCGAGTACAACTGTTCGGCCTGATCGTAAATAGTCTCTTTATCGAGGTTCGCCAACCTGTCGAGAAGGTCGCTCTCATCCTTGCTGCTCTTGCAACCGCCGGCCACAAGTACCAGCGGGAGCAGGAAGAACGTCATTAGTTTCCTGTAGGTCATCGAGGGCCTCCGTCGGCCGCAGCAGCCCGAAGCCGGGCGAGGGCCGCGGCGCGGTCATCGAATCCGAACACTGCTGAGCCGGCGATCAGGGTCGTTGCCCCGGCGGCCGCGAGCAATCCGGCATTAGAAAGATCGACCCCTCCATCGACAGATATGTCGAGGGTGCGGTCACCCGCCATGGCGCGCAACCGGCGGATCTTGTCGACACTCTGGGGAAGAAACTTCTGGCCACCGAACCCCGGATTGACGGACATGATCAGCACGAAATCAACCCAGTCAAAAACCTCTTCGAGGACCCCGAGCGGAGTTGCCGGGTTGATGGCAACGCCAGACTCCAGGCCTGCGTCACGAATGGTCTGGAGGGTCCGTTGGAGATGGGTACACGCTTCCACGTGGACCGCGATTCGAGCCACATGGGCTGCTGCCAGATCGTTGAATAGGGCATCTGGGTCGGTCACCATCAGGTGGGCGTCGAGAGGTATCGGACACTTCCCGGCCAGCGAAGCCACGACCAGAGGACCGAATGTGAGGTTCGGAACAAAATGGCCGTCCATGAGGTCGAGGTGCAGGGAATCAGCCCCTGCCTGCGCGACATCTTCAATTTCGTCCGCGAGACGGGAGAAATCCGCCGAAAGCAACGAAGGTGCGAGACGGATAGTCATCGGCTGACCCACACCGTCACGACGTCTGACAGGGTGACCGGTGAACCGGCGGGTGGGTGTTGGCGGAGAACGATACCGGTTGGGAAACCGGGGTAGTTCACTTCGCGCGCCTGGCCGATCCGGAGCCGATTGGCTCGGCAGAATCTCTGAACCTCATCAAGACTTCGCGACACCACCGAGGGCATCACCCACTGCCGGGTCGCAGGTGAGGTGTTGACCAGGAGATCAACTGCAGCGCCGGGAGGGATTGGGTGACCTACCGGCGGGCCGGAGGCGATGACGCGATCGGCGGCTCCCTGCTGGCTGACCCTGGCGCGAAGACCGGTTTCGAGGCCCGCTTGTTCGACCTCCCTCTCGGCAGTGCTGAGCGAACTTCCCCGGACATCCGGAACCGCGACCTGTTCACCGCCGAGGCTGATGCGCACGCTGACCTTCGACCCCGCTTTGACGTGAAATCCCGGCGGCGGGTCCTGATGCGCGACGGCGCCGGCTTCGACGGATACCGAGAACACACCCGGTTCCTCGACCAGCAGTTCGAGACCGAGGTCGTGCGCCTGCTGCCGCGCTTCCTCGAGGCTGTTGGAGCCAAGATCGGGCACCGCAAGCGTGCCCCGGTGGACGGTGTGGACCAGCGCAAACCAGAACACCACCCCTGCGCAGAGCGTGAAAACCGAAGCGGCCAAAAGACGACGAGCCATCGGCGCAAACCTTAGCACGACCGGGTGCGGCTCAGCCCCGGTAGAAAAACTGGCGCACGCCTTCGGGCAACAGGCGAACGATGTCATTGAAGAGCACGACAACCATGAGCAGGATGAGGAGGTAGAAACCTACCTCGAGGACGCGCTCCTTCAACTTCATCGGCAGGTCTCGACGTGTGATGCTCTCGAAAGCGATGATGACGAGGTGCCCGCCGTCCAGGATCGGTATCGGCAGCAGATTGAAGATCCCGAGCTGTAGGGAAATGATGCCGAGCAGCATGATCAGAGATTGAATGCCGCTGCGCGCTGCCTGGCCGGAGATCTGGGCAATGCCGACCGGGCCCGAAACCTGTCGCAATGACTCCTTGCCCGTAAACAACCTACCGATCACGCGAAACGTCTGATAGGTCATGCGCTCGCACTCCTGGGCAGCGGTACCGAGGGCGGGCAGGAGGGCCAGTTTCTGGACAACCGTCGGCAGAACCGGACCGACACCGATCTTTCCCTGTCCTCCCTCGTCACGAGTTACCAGGGTGAATTGCATGGGTTGACCGCCGCGAAGGACGTCCAGTGTGATCTCGGTCGCTGGCAGGGGCACGATGAGCCGTGGCAGATCGTAGTACTGGTCCACGGTTTCGCCGTTGACGGCGACGATGAGGTCTCCGCTTTCGATGCCAGCTTGTGCGGCGGGCGAGACGCCCGGCGCGGGTTGAACCACGGCTTCGAGACGGGGTTCGATGCCGGACACTCCGAAACCGTAAAGACTCTCGCTGTCGAGGGTGACCGTGATCATCCGGACCCGGCCGTTGCGCTCCACCGTCAGCTCGACCGGTCCCTTCCCCGAGGTGAGCAGTGCAACCTCGAGATCACGCCACATCTCCATCGGTTCTCCGCTGACCGCCTGGACCGTGTCACCGGGTTGGATATTTGCGGCCTCAGCCGGAGAACCCGGTCCGACCCATCCGACCACCGGAGGCTGCTCGAGATAGAGAGGCGTCTCCACCCCCATCGTCAGCGCGAGGGTGACAAAGACCACCGCCGCCAGGATATTGGTCACCGGGCCGGCAAGCAGAATGAGTGCTCGTCTCCAACGAGGCAGAAGCTCGACCTCCTGCGCATCCCCGGAGACAACATCGGTCTCGTCCGGACCCAGCCCGATGATCCTCACGTAGCCGCCGAGGGGAACCAGCGACAACCGATAGTCGGTGCCGCCACGCTCGAAGCCCCAGATCCGCTTTCCAAAGCCGATCGAGAACACCTCGACAGGTGCCCCGAGCAGCCGGGCCACGGCAAAATGGCCGAACTCGTGGATGGTGATCAAGACACCAATGACAAAAACAAACGCGAGAATACTAATCAGCATCGTATCTCCGAACCGGGAACGGGCGCGCCGTATTTCATTATATTTGCCGCAGCCAGCCTTCGGGCTTCATCATCGGTGGCAAGAGCCTGTTCGAAATCCAGCAACGGGCGATTGCGAGCGGCCCAGTTGTCGAGGGTCGAGGCGACGGTGGCAGCCACCGTGGGGAAGGAGCACCTTCCGTCCAAAAAGGCGGCCACCGCCACTTCATTCGCGGCGTTGAGGACGGCCGGCATCTCACCTCCGGCGCGCAGGGCGGCCCGCGCGAGATCGAGAGCGGGAAATCTGGAGTGATCGGGTTCTTCAAACGTCAGAGCAGGCATTCTGGTGAAATCCAGCGGAGGCACCGGGTCCGCCAAACGTTCCGGCCAGGCCAGGGCGTAGGCAATCGGAAGCCGCATGTCGTTGGTCGATAGCTCTGCCGAGATCGAATGGTCCACCGACTCCACCATCGCGTGGACCAGGCTCTGGGGGTGGATCACGACCTCGATCTTTTTTTCTGGCACATCGAAAAGGTGGTGGGCCTCGATGATTTCGAAGCCCTTGTTCATCATGGTGGCGGAGTCGATGGTGATCTTAGCGCCCATCCGCCAGGTTGGATGGTCGAGTGCGTCGTCCACCGTCGCGGCGCCCATAGCCTCCAGGGACCACGTCCGAAATGGCCCTCCGGATGCTGTGAGGAGCAGCCGCGAGACGTTGTCAGCCGTCGCGCCCCGCAGAATCCGGTGAATGGCGCTGTGCTCGCTGTCCACGGGGAGGAGGTGGACCCCGGCGGTGCCGACGGCATCCATGATGAGGTCTCCAGCCACGACCAGGGTCTCTTTGTTGGCAAGCGCGATATCTTTTCCGGCTCCAATGGCTGCCAGGGTCGGGCCAAGCCCAAGGGCGCCGACCACAGCCACCACGACCATCTCCGCATCGCACTGGCCCGCAAGGGCCTCGAGACCGTCTGCGCCCGAGAGGACCCTCAAGCTCTTGAATTCAGAAGCCAGGATCCGCGCGTCCTTCTCGCGAGCCACGCTGACGACTTCGGGTCGATGTTTTTGAACCTGATCGCGAAGGCAGGAGAGGTTGCCGCCGGCGGCAAGGGCGACTACGTCAAAATGTTCGGCAAAGGTCTCGACCACGGCCAGGGTGGCGCGGCCGATGGACCCCGTTGAACCGAGAACCGCGATGCGTTTCATCACACCAGGCCGACGACCACCAGATAGGCAAGCACAAAGGGCGCAGGGTAGATCAGGCTGTCTGTGCGATCGAGAAAACCACCGTGGCCCGGCAACAGCGTGGACGAATCCTTGACGCCGCTGTCGCGCTTGAACAGCGACTCCACCAGATCGCCGAGAGGAGCTGTCACCGCAAGGATCGCCGCAACAGCGGCGATGTGAATTGGCGCATAATCGAGGCCGAGTACCCAGGCCATTGCTGCGGCCGCCAAAAAGGTCGTGAGCACGCCTCCGGCAAGGCCCTCGAGAGTCTTGTTGGGGCTGATGCGTGGCGACATCTTGTGTTTGCCGAAGTTCTTCCCGACGTAGTAGGCGCCTGAGTCACCAACCCAGATACACGCCAGATAAAAGAGCATCACCTTGCTGCCGGTGGGATCTCCCGGCCACAATCTCAGCCAGCCGAAGCAGGCGGTGGTGACGCCAAGGTAGAGAATTGAAAACGACTCTGCAGCAATTCCGCCCAGACCGCCGTCGGGGGCCCGCGGGTCGGCCAGTCGAGCCGTCGGCAGTACGATCAGGACCGCGATCACTGCGCCGGCAAGCCCGGTGGTTCCGTACAACCAGGAGAGAACCATTACAGCCGCGACCAGGGCGAGGGGAAGCCAGCGTCCGACCGCAAACCCAGCGCCGCGAGCCATGTTCAGAAGCTCGTCGCAGGCGACCGTGACACCCGCGCCGAGAATGACGAGAAAGACCCATGCGGGGAGCCAGATGATCGCGCCCGCAAGCAGGGGAATGGCCGCAACTGCGACGAGTTCGCGTTGTCTCTTTGCCATCGATCAGACCCGCGTTTTTCGAGGCCGCGAAAAGACGCCGCCCTCGGGAGCGAGACCACCAAAGCGCCGCTCGCGTTGTTGGTAGGCGAGCAGCGCCTCAAAAAGGTCGGTGTTCGAGAAGTCCGGCCACAGGGTCGGGCAGAAATAGATTTCGGAGTAGGCGATCTGCCACAGCAGGAAGTTGGACACCCGCTGCTCACCGGAGGTGCGGATCAGAAGATCGAGAGCTGGCGTACCACGGGTTGACAGGTGGTTCTCGACCCAGTCCTCATCAACAGCGTCGGCAGCCAGCGTCCCGGCATTGGCCTCGGCAACAGCTCCGCGCACCAAATCGGTCAGTTCCTGGCGTCCGGAGTAATTGAGAGCGATCTGGATCAGCGTGCCGGTGCAATGGGCCGTGGCGTCGACGGCGCGCTGCAGTTCCTTGCGAACCGACGAATCGAGTTGTTCGATTCGTCCGATGGGTCGGAACCGGAGGTTGTTTTTGATCAACGTTTCGAGCTCGCGGTTGATGAACTCTTTGAGGAGAGTCATCAGGGTGATGACTTCATGCCGCGGTCGTGTACAATTTTAGGTCGAGAATGCGTACAGCGGGTTTACCTCGAAATCGAGTCGGGAGATCGGAAGATCACACCTCTGAAAACCAGTCACAGGTGAATATCTCGTTTTGCGTCTTCTTCG
>JASJGQ010000314.1:0-3234 GCA_033791425.1 Acidobacteriota bacterium | reverse complement strand
CGAGCACCACCGGGACCACGTCGTAGTCGCGGGCCAGCCGATCGAACTCTTTTTTGTCGGGCCGGACTTCCATAACGCCTCCTCGGTTGCCAAGGGGGCATTGTGACGCATCACGGGAACAGGGTCCACCTTCGGGGGCGGGTCAAGGGGCAGGGGAGAAAGGGAGAAAGGGAGCCCGTAGAGATTTCTCCACTCGCGGCCGGCTTCGTCCTCCGGACTTCGCCGTGACTTACGCTCGGTCGAAATGACATGCTTTTGTATCCAAACGTGATAACGAGGGAGTCTCCCCTGCTCCTCTGCTCCTCTGCCCCCTGCCCTCGTGTACAATCCCGCTCTCAAAGGGAGGGACCATGTCGCGCCCCGTCATAACGATTGCCGAACTCGCTCAATACGCCGATCAGGAGGTAACCCTCAACGGGTGGGTCTACAACTGGCGCAAAAAGGGCAAACTGCGTTTCATCATCCTGCGCGACGGTTTCGGCTACCTCCAGTGCGTGGTCTTCAGACCTGAGGTGGAAGAAGAAGTGTGGGACAAGGCCGTCGAGCTCACCCAGGAGACGTCGATCCGCATCACCGGCAGGGTGGCGGTCGACGGCCGCGCACCGGGCGGGTTCGAGCTCAAGGTCAGTGGGATCGAGATCGTGCAACTCGCTCCGGAGTTCCCAATCGGCAAGAAGGACCACGGACCGGACTTCCTCCTCAACCACCGCCACCTGTGGCTGCGGTCGAAACGACAGCACGCCATCATGCGGGTGCGGTCGGAGGTCGAGTTCGCGATCCGCGATTTCTTCCAGAGCCGCGGCTACACCCTCATCGACTCCCCGATTCTCACGCCCGCGGCGTGCGAAGGCACATCGACTCTCTTCGAAACCGATTACTTCGGCGAGACCGCCTTCCTCTCGCAGTCCGGCCAGCTCTACCTCGAACCGGCGGCCGCCGCCCTCGGCAAGGTCTACTGTTTCGGCCCCACCTTTCGCGCCGAGAAATCAAAGACCCGGCGCCACCTGACCGAGTTCTGGATGGTCGAGCCCGAGGTGGCGTGGCTGCGATTCGACGGGCTGCTCGATCTGTGCGAAGAGTTTCTCTCGAACGTCGTCGCACGGGTGCTCGATCACTGTAAAGATGATCTCGAACGGCTCGAACGCGATGTTTCAAAGCTCGAGCCGACGGCGGCCGGCGGCTTCCCCCGACTCGACTACGGGGACGCGGTCGCCAAGTTGCAGGAGCTGGGGTCGGACATCCAATTCGGTGACGATCTCGGCGGCGACGACGAAACCATGCTGACCGAGTTGTATGACCGTCCACTGGCCGTCACGCGCTACCCGGCGGCCATCAAGGCCTTCTACATGCAGCCCGATCCCACCGACCCGACCCGGGCACTGGCGGTGGACGTGCTTGCCCCCGAGGGCTATGGCGAGATCATCGGCGGCTCGGAGCGCTCCGACTCGCTGGAGCATCTCGAGCGCCAGATCGCCGCCCACGACCTCCCGCGCGAGGCCTTCGAGTGGTACCTCGATGTGCGGCGGTACGGTTCGTTCCCCCACGCCGGTTTCGGCATGGGCATCGAGCGCTGCGTGGCGTGGATCTGCGGGATCTCGCACCTCAGAGAGGCGATCCCGTATCCGCGGCTGATCAACCGGTTGAATCCGTGATGAGTTAGGAATGAGGAATTAGGAATTGGGAATGCCGTTCACCCACTTTCGGTGACGGTACTGGTTCGAGAGACGGTGAGAGGCCCTCAATGTTGACGGATCCGAAGGTCCGACTGGCGTATGTGGTGACGAAGGTGGCGGTGTTCGGGGTTGCCGCTCTCGCGACGTGGCCTCTTTCGCGCATGATCGGACCAAAGGCCTGGATCGGCCTCGGTGTCTTTGGCGCGATTCTGACCGTCATGACTGCCGTCGCCCTGACGGCCACGTCTTTTGGCCTGGCCCCCGGAGATGAATCAAAGGTCGACGAAGACGAACCGGATGTCGATGAGGTCATCGATTCCGACCAACCGTTCGAGCTTCCAATCGAGGACAGCATCGACCTTCACCCGTTTCCGCCACGCGACATACCGGATGTCGTCGATGCCTACCTCGAATCGGCAGTTGAAAAGGGCTTTCGTGAAGTTCGATTGATCCACGGACGGGGCATCGGGGTGCAGCGCGACCGGGTGCAGAAGCTGCTCGCTCGGCATGCCCTGGTTTCGGGTTTCCACGACGCACCGCCAGAACGGGGCGGTTGGGGAGCCACGGTGGCGTATCTCAAGGTGAAGGGCTGAAAAGGTGGTATTTCCGCCGTGAGGAACACGTATCAGCCCGCGTTCCCCGAGAGGAGCCACCCGCAACATTGTTCGCCCGAACCGTCCATCCTGCAGCAATGGCCGTGTGTCCAACAATATTGCAAATGGCACCTCCACCGCACGCCGCCCCCTGCGGAGGGGTGAGAGAAAAATCCGAAATCCGAAATCCGATATCCGAAATTCAGCTCTCGAGCGCCTCAGTGCTCATTCCCGTCACGGTGTAGCCGAGCTTTTCGATCTCCGCCTTGAGGCTGTCCGCCTCGACCGTTCGGGGATGGTAGACAACATCCGCCGATCCATTTTCGTGGTCGGCCGAGGCCTCGACCACACCATCCGTCTTTTCGAGAGATGCGGTGATGGCGGACGAACATCCGTCACAATGCATGCCCTCGATGGTGAACACGGTGCGGACCGTGTCGGGGCGCCCGCCCGCCGACAGGCTCAGTGCGACACCGACACAAAGGACGACCAATGCCACAGTGGAGAAATGATTCCGCATGTTCTACTCCTCTCGAATCGGCCAGTCGCGAAGGATCGACGCCAGAAACTTCGGGTCGACGATCTCGGTCAACCGATAATATATTGTCATGCCATCGCGACGCGAGCCGACGATGCGTCCAGACCGAAGTCGACTGAGATGTTGCGATACGGCTGCAGGAGTCATCTCGAGGATCGTCGCCAGGTCGCACACGCACAGCTCGCCAGATTCGCCGAGAAGGTGGATGATCTTCAATCTGGTCTCACCCGCCAGCAATGCAAAGTGCTCCGAGGTCCGACGGAGGCGGGTTGCGGTGACCGCCAGTTTCGACCGCAGCACACCCAGCTCCTCCGGGGAACGATCGGGCGAGACGCAATCAAGACGAACCGCGGTCATGCTCGACCTCGGTGGACGGTGGCTCAATCGGTTCCTGAGTAAAACATCAACATATCGCCATTTTAGAATGATC
>JASJGQ010000313.1:0-4611 GCA_033791425.1 Acidobacteriota bacterium | reverse complement strand
CCCTCGGTCATCCACTCCGGCGCGGGCGCGCCCTTGAGCCAGTGGTCGAAGAACTCCTTCATCTTGATCGAGTAGTCGAGCTTGTTGGGGTACTGCTTGAGGTGGTGGGGCTCGCCGCGGTATTGGAGCATGATGCAGTTCTTCTCCAGCCGCCGGCAGGCCAGGTAGAGCTCGATGCCCTGGTACCACGGCACCGCCTCGTCCTCGTCGCCAAACTCGATCAGGAGCGGGGTGTTGATGCGGTCGGCAAAAAACACCGGAGAGTTTTCGATGTAGCGCTCAGGGTACTCCCACAGGCTGCCGCCAATACGGCTCTGCGACTGCTCATACTGAAACTGCCGCGCGAGCCCGGTGCCCCAGCGGATCCCCGAATAGGCCGACGTCATGTTGGAGACCGGTGCGCCGGCCGCCGCCGCGGCGAAGATGTCGGTCTGGGTGATGACGAAGGCGGTCTGGTAGCCGCTCCACGAGTGTCCGTGGAGGCCGATGGCGCCGGGGTCGGCCACGCCCATGTCCACCAGTTTCTGGACCCCGGGCACCAGGCACTTGGTGGCGGAAAAGCCCGGCCGGCCGATCTCGAACCGGATGTCGGGGAGAAAGACAGCATAGCCGTTGGAGGCATAGACCGGAAAGCTCGGTCTGTGGTTGACCACGGGTTCGTTGAACAGGTTGAGCCGCTGCGATGAAAAGCGGTAGTAGTAGACGAGAACCGGGTACTTTGTACCGGGCTGATAGTTGCCCGGTTTGATGAGCACGCCCTGGAGAGGCACGCCGTCAACGCTCGACCACTCGACGAGCTCGGCCGCGCCCCACGCGTAGTCGGCGATCTGGGGGTTGGCGTCGGTCAGTCGTTTTGCGTTCTCAAACGCTGATGTGGTGACCCAGAGGTCCGGAAAAACTTCGTAGCGCTCACTCGTAAAGAGCACGCGCTCGGCCTTCTCGGCCTTGGCCACAACTGCGAGGCGGTGCTGTCCGTCTCCGTACAACCGGCGCAGCGTGCCGCCGCCCAGGGCGCCAGCGTAGAAGGCGTCGTGCTTTTCGAGATCGTGATAGGCCTCGAGCAGCAGTTCCTGATCGGTCGGCAGAACGTCTTCCTCGGGGTCGAGATCGACCACCCGGAACACGGTCGTCGTCTTGCGGCCCTCACCTCCGGTGATGACGACCGGCGGGCGGCCGTCGACAAAGACCTGCCAGATATCGTACTTGTCGTAGATCAGCACCGCGCTCGAATCGGCCAACCACTCGGCGTGGCCATAGCCCGGCGCCGGGCGGGGGTAGTCGTGATCCTCGTTGGCAAAGGGGACACCGAGCCCGGCGGTGAGATCGCGCGTCGTAGACTTCGCGACATCGTACATGTGCCAGTTGCCGTCACGGTACAAGAGGACCGCGGCACCGTTTGGTGACAGTGAAACACCCGAACGTCTGCCTCCGGCCAGCCGTTTGGCGACGAGCGTTCGCTCTCCGGTCGCCAGGTCCACCACATACAGGTCGCCGTACACACCGTCCCAGGTTGCCTGTTTGAGGTACGGCACGTCGGTGGGGCCGAGCACGACCCGCGGGTTGTCGGCCGGCACGATCTCGGGCATATCGGGGTCGGCCAACGGCACGATCTTGCCTGATTCCAGGTGCACCACCGCAAGATAGACGCGGTCCTTTTCGTGCTCCTTCCAGCGCTCCTTCTGATTGGGGATGATCCGGGGATCATTCCAGTGCCACACATCGACTTCAGTTTTGGCGAGCACCGACTCGAGATCGTAGGGATCGAAGTTCGGCTCCTCGCCGCCGGTTTCGGGTTCAGGAGTTTTTCCTTCATCAGCGTCGATCGTCTTGAAACCAAAGAAGAGACGGGCGCCATCGCGACTCCATGTGAGCTCGTTTTTCGACGGAACAGTCAAGCCTTCGGGGGCGTCCTTTCTCGACGCCAATATTTTCGCCTCACCGGTTCCGGTCCACACCCAGACCTCGGCATCGCCGGGTTCGCCTTCGTCATCGAGGACCGCGGCCACAAAGGCGAGGAAGTCCGCCTCACGCGCCCAGGTGAGGTGCGTGTACCGGCCCGATGTCACCTCAAGGAGCGGCTCAGCTTGCGTCGACTGGATGCTCAGATCGCGCACGGAGACACCGTTGCCCTCGCCCTCCGGGGCCGAAACGGCATACGCCAGCATCGGCGCCTGCTCGGCGAAAACAAACTCCGACACATGCTCTACTGTGGATTCCTCGTCGCCGGCGAGTCTGCGCACTTTGAGGGTGGTGCCGAGTTTCTCTTTCTTCTCTTCCTTCGCTTCCTCCTGCGGAGGCTCCTCCTTTTGAACATCCTCGGAGGGCTCTTCCTTTTCTTCTGAAAGCTTGTAGGCCAGCCAGCGGCCGTCTTCGGAGAAGGCGAAGGCATCGACACCGTCGATACGTTCCTCCACAGCGTTCACAAGGTCAAAAAGCGAAAGACCCTTCTTCGGTTTGTCCTCGTCCTTGTCGCTCTTCTTCGCCCCGGCCTTTTCGCGTTCCTCGAGGGTGGGGGTGATCGCCGCCGCGACCCACCGACCGTCGTTCGAAATCACGGGGTCGGCGCCACGTTCGATCCGGTGTTCGGTGCCAGTCGTCGTCGACCGAATGACCAGGACGCCATCGCCGCGATCGGGAACCAGGGAGGAGGCGATCCACCCGCCGTCGGCTGAAATCACCGCGCCCCGGATCTGTTGGAACTTCATCAGCTCTTCAAAGGTCAAGGCCTTGTCGCCGGCCAAAACGCCATCGGCGAGCCCCAACAACATGACGAGAAACACCACGACAGCAACTACTGAACGGTTGCGACAATCGGTCATCATCCCCCTCCGGATGGTTGAAATGCGGCGGTCAATCGCCACCCGGGAGGATGGCGTTTCTCCGCCGTGTCAGGAGCGCGACCGAGTCAGCTGTGTACGATCGCCAATCCCACCATCTGGACGAAATCGGCCACCCTCCTGGTCCACATCAGCTTGACCTTCTGTTCCCCGCCCTCGGCATCGCGGAGAAGGTACTCACCGGCAGGATTGAGGACCTCCTTACCGATATACATCGCGCCGACTCCTGTCGAGCTGCGGTCGCGAAGGATCATCGGCAGGATCTTTTCATGACCGCTGCTGTCGGTCGTCACCAACTTGACGTACCTGAAGATCGGCACGCGTCCGAGGTCTCTCCGTTCGTCAGATTCGGTCATCTACCGTTCCTTCCCCCTTGAAATAATCGTCACAGACGTCGACCCGGCTGCAATTCGAGTTGCAAAAGGATTGTAGCCCGCCCCGGGCCTCAAAAAAACCCACTCCGCCTCGTCGTCATGGTCCCGCCGGGGCGGGCCGCTGCGGTCAACCTACACATCTCACCGGGTCTCGTGACGAAGACGGCGAGATCTGCGGATCAGGGCTGCATACCCGTGACCACGAGTTCGAGGAACTCCTCCGGATTCATAAAGAGACCACCCCATTCTTCGGCCAACGGTTCCAACGGGTCGATGGTCTGAATTTCTTCGAGGCTCTTGCCCTGCCGAACTAGCGGCGCCACTGCATCGTGGGCCTGCTGCAGCATGTTGCGATAGGCGATGAGATCTGCCCGCGTCCCCAGCGCGCCGTGGCCAGGGATGATCCGGGTGTCCTCGTCCACCAGTTCAAGAGCAAGCTGGCAGGCAGCCAAAACACCGGACAGCGAACCACCCGAGTAGACATCGATCAACGGGAAACCACCGTTAAAGAACACGTCCCCCATGTGCAGCACGTTGGCTTTTTCAAAATGGACCATCGAGTCGCCGTCCGTGTGGGCACGTTCGACGTGGAAGGCTCGGACCACGTCGCCGTTGAGGTGGAAGGTGATCTCGTCGGAGAAGGTGACCACCGGTAACGAGGCTTCGGACGACGGTTCGACCTTTCGATCCCAGAGTTCAAGAAACTGACCGACGGTCATCTGCCGGCGCGCATTCTCGTGGGCGACGACGAGCGCACCGTTCCGGCCGAGGTTTTCGTTCCCCCCGGTGTGGTCGCCGTGCCAATGGGTGTTGAGCACGAACCGAATCGGCCCGTCGTCGACCGTCTTCACAGCCGCCACGATCTTCTCAGTCAACGGCGCAAACTGGTCGTCGATCAGGAAGATCCCATCCTCTCCCGCCGACACTCCGATATTCCCACCCGCGCCTTCAAGCATGTAGACGCCAGGGGCCACCTCGGTCGTCTTGATCTCCATCTGACTGAAGTCGGTCTGCGCAATTGCTGACGTATAGACGCCGCCCGTGAGCAAAGCTACAACCAAAAATCGAATTTTCATCAGAATATCCTCCCGTGATGTACTCAGACCAACCGGGAAACGATCTTTGTTCTTCCGCCCATCCCTCAGGCAATCCATGCGATGATCGCCGCGGGGGGCCGATGCAACATTCAACACGTCCTTTTCCCATCTTTTCGAGGTCTCTCGTCCGGTCGACGATGTGCCTCCTGTTCATGGCGACTTTTGCAGGTGCAGCCGACACACCTGCCGACCCGTCACGGTTAACACTCGAACGAATATTCGAGGACCGGGAATTTGCCGTCGCGAGTTTCGGACCCGCTCGCTGGCTCGTCGACGGATCGGGATACACCACCTTGGAGTTGT
>JASJGQ010000312.1:0-10254 GCA_033791425.1 Acidobacteriota bacterium | reverse complement strand
CGAGTTCACTCAGGTGAAAGTTGGCCCGTTGCGGGTCCGGCGGCTCGTCGCCCCAGGGGTAGCGCCGCCCATCCTGACCACGAGCGGCATACTCCCACTCGACCTCGGTGGGCAATCTCTTGCCGGCCCACCGCGCATACTGACGAGCTTGAAACCAATCGACCCACAGAACCGGGTTGGCGGCGCGATTAGGATCGTCGTAGGCATCCGTCTGGCTGGGCGGCGTACACGCCTCGGCTTCCACGCAGCGGCGGTAATCGTCATTCGTAACCTCGTAACGATCGATCCAAAAACCCTGGACCAGAAAATCACCTGCCGGGAACTCATCGAGATCCGCCTGGCTATCGCCCTCGCTGGCGCCAAAACGAAAGGTGCCCGAGGGAATCCACACCATCTCTCTGCCGTCTCTTTCACCCTTGATGGACTCTCCTGCGCTGGGCGTCACCCCTTTGATACCGCGAAGCAAAGTGGTGTCGTTGATCGAGATCTCGAGGCCCTTTTCAAAACACCTCATAGCCAGGTCTCTCTGGCCCGCGCGGGACGCCGCCTCCCCGCACGCCCGCAACGCTGACACCACCTGGGGCTCGAGCTCACGGCGTCGCCGTTCAAATCTCGAGTTGCCTGCCGCCGCCAGAGTGAGGACGCTGCTCATCTCTTCCAACTGGTCGAGATCACCCTGCAGGGCAGCTTGCCTGAATTCGTCGTCAATTCCATTGAGCACGTCCAGCGCCACCGAATCCTCCGGATCACGCTGCAACAACGAAACTGCCACCTGCAATGCAAAACCCACCCGTTCTTCCAGGAGCAGCCAGGTGATAGCTCGCCGGTCGAGATAGCGACGATCCTCAACGGAAAGCGCCGCACCGGCCAGGTCATGCCCGAGGCGAATCCTGAGGGCAAATGTCCGATTCGCGGTCGCCAGCACGACCGCGTCCGTGACCTCCCCGGATCGCGGCATGACACACCTGAATCCGAGATCGTCGGCCCGATACCATTCATCGAACCAACTTCTCGACGACACCCTGGCGAGGTCCATGCTCCGCCGCCACGACCCGCCGCGCACTGTCCGGCCTATACCCGTCCGCAACGGAGTGCCATCGTCGGGGAGGTTCTTCAATCCGGCCTGATAACGATCCGCACACCACTCCCAGACATTCCCCCCAAGATCAAAAAGGTCCGGTCCGGTTGCCGGGTATGAACCCACGGGTGTTGTTCCGGTTGCGCTCCCCGACATTTCCGTCCAGACATTCGTAAATTCTGTCCGCCGACGATTGCCCCAGGGGAATCGCCAGCGCTGGTCGCCTGCCCTGGCGGCTCTTTCCCACTCTGCTTCTGAAGGAAGACGCCTGCCCGCCCAGGTGGCATAGGTGCGAGTCTGATACCAGGTCACTCCCACCACGGGGTCCTGGTCGCGACGGCGATCGTTGTAACGAACGTCATCGAGCGGTAGCGTGCATTCTCCAGCCTGAACGCATTTCCGGTACCGGGCGTTGCTGACCTCGTGCTTTTCAACCCAGTACCCCGGCATCTCAAACCATCGAAAATACACTTCGTTCCGTCGGCACCTGCGATCTGAATCGGAACACCCCACCCGTGTCCGAGCCGGTGGGAGATAGACGAGTTCCGCCCCGTCGAGGGGGGACCGCCAGGAGGCACCATCCTCAGGGTCGGCAGGCGGCAGAAGAACCCCGCGGATCAGCGCCATACCCTGACCCGAAGGATCGTAGGTCGCGGCCATCGTCCAGGCGGTAGCTGCAGTTTCAAAATCCTCGGCTCGGTTGGCGAGACCGTATGACACCAGTGCAGCCGAGACCTCGGTTTCGACTCTCCGCATCCGGATCTCACCGTCTGGAAGCCGCGTCACCAGGCTGGAGTAGACCTCCATGAGCGTTGCAACCGCGCTCAAACGCCCCGCTTCAGCCTCGATACGAATGGAGGCCCCGGTCTGCCGCACAACCTCGGACGCAGATGGGTTCCGCGGATCCACCTGCAGCTGTGCCACCGCGTCGGGAAGCGAAGCCCAGGAGCCTGCGCCAGCCGTGACGGCGGGAAGCAACGCCCAGAAAACGAGTGTTCGACGAGTTATGAAACGCATCTCAACCTTTGCATTGTACCTATTTCGAGCCCTCAGGACTCGATATTCGTCTCTCCCTTTCCTCGAGGAACTCCGCGATTCGATACCCCCGGCCCATCTTTTGCGCCCGGTTTGGAATCGCTACAATCGGGTGCCCGGCGCGGGTCGAAATGGAGGGCGGCGCGGTACACTCACGCCATGGCCCCGGACGACGCCCCCGAACTCGGCTTCTACAGAGCGGTCGAAGACCTCTTTTCGACCTTTCGCGGAGTCCCGCACGTCCTCTCACCAAAGGATTTCCAACTGCTCCGTTCGTGGTGGAGGGAACAGATCCCGTTGACGGCAGTCCGAACCGGCGTGGCGGAGGTCTTTGCCCGACGGCGCGAACGGGGGGACGCGGAACCAGTCGTCAGTCTCTCCTACTGCCGGCACGCAGTTGAGGCCCACGCCAAACGGGTTGCCGAAATGCGGATCGGTTCAACGGAGGCATCCGGCGACGCCCCAACGATCACACCAGAATCGGTCCGGGGTCTGGCCGAGACGCTTCGTTCGAGCGCAAACCGGATCAGAGCGAAGAGGCCGCGTGTCGCCGCCGTGATGGATCGGATCAGCTGCGAAGTTGGCGAAGCAGCCGGTGTCGACAGCCATTTTGTCGAAGAGCACCTGTACGCACTGGAAACCTCACTTCTCGTCGACTGCTTCGACGCGCTCGAGGATGAAGATCGGCTCCAGCTCGAGGCCCGTGCACGCGCCGATGCCGAAAGGGCGGCGGCGACCCCAGAGGCCCGCGAACGGACCTTTCGTGCGTTGCGCGACCGCCTGCTCCGAGACCTGATTCAGTTACCCCGTTTGGAGATCGAGTCGTGACCGCCGACCGCGACCACCCGAGCGATGGAACAGACCGACCTGTGGCGCTCCGTGCCGAGAAACTGATCGGGGGCGGCCGAGCTCTGGCGCACCACGATGGTAAGACCTGGATGGTGTCGGGAGCCCTTCCGGACGAGCTCGTTTCGGCACAACCAACCCGACGCCGCGCGGGCATCATCGAGGCCGACACACTCGAGGTCCTCGAGTCACCTCATGACGCTCGAGATAGCGAACCGTGCCCCCACGCCGACAGTTGTGGAGGCTGTGACTGGCCCCACATCAAACCCGACGCAAGCACTCGGTTCAAAGCGCTGGCGGCTTCGGACGCGGCCCGCGGGGCGCCGGTCCTTGCGGCCATGCTGGCGCAGGCTCCGGTCGTCTCCTCACCTCTCGCCTACCGTATGCGCGCACGCCTGCACTGGGACCCCGCCACCCGGCGGCTCGGCTTCTACGAAGTCAGATCGCGCACCGTCACGCCCATTTCCTCATGCCGCATTCTCTCCCCCGAACTCATGGCCGTCCTCCCGGCTCTCGCCGAGGCCCTGGCACGGCGGTGTCCGCAGCGAATTGACGTGGAGTGGCTGCAGGGCTCGCGCGCCGGGGACGCGGTAGCGGGTCTTCGGTCGACCAAGGGCGGGCCGAGGCGGATCGCTGCCTCATGGATTCCGGCGCGTGACGAACTTGGCAACGGAGTCTCCGGTTTTCACAGTCTCGATCGAGCCGGAGAGGTTCGCGACGGCTGGGGCGCGACTGCAGTGACGATCGATCTTCCGATACCGCTGAGGGTGCCCGTCGGGGCATTCTTCCAGGGAAATCGACACCTTATCGAAAGCCTCTTTCGACGCATTTCCGAGCTTGCCGGCAGCGGTCAGGAACCGCTCTACGATCTCCACGCCGGGGTTGGCTTTCTCGCCGCCGCGGCCCTTTCAAACGTCGACCGGGAAGCGTTCCTGGTGGAACCGCACAGGGTTGCAGCTCGAGCGGCCGCACTCAATCGTCCAACCGCAACGGTCGCCGTCGGCAGCACCGCAGAGAACTTTGTCAGTTTCGATTCGGACCTGCCCGAGGACGCGTTGGTCATCACTGACCCGCCTCGCACAGGCATGACAAAGCCGTTGCGAGAGTTCCTGGTCCGTTGGCAGCCCCGCCGTGTGCTGATGCTCGGGTGCGATCCCGCGACCTGGGCGCGAGACGCAGGTCTTCTCGTCGCAAACGGCTACCAGGTCCGGACCCTCGAGCTCTTCGACCTCTTTCCGTCAACCCACCACGTCGAGATCCTCTCCATGTTGGAGCGAACGTGACGGATGAAGGTATGCAGGGCCGGGCCCTGCGACCCTTGTGGTCCATGTTCGGAGGAGCTGTCATCGGCGCCACGGCCACGTGGTGGGTTACCGCGCCCGGGCCAACCTGGGCCCAACCAGCCTTGATGCTCCTCGGCGTGTCGGCCCTGGCGGCTGCGCTTTTTCGCATGTCTCGAAAGGTTGGCTCCTTCAGTTCCCTGTTGTGGATTGCGGCGGGCCTGGCGTTGGTCGGCGGCAGAGGGCTCGGTGTTGCGGCCGACCGCATGAGTTGGCAGAATCTGGTTTCATATCCCGGTTCCATGGTTCGGGCCCGAATTGTCGTCACCGAGGGTTGGACCGATTCGAGATGGGGGCAGCGATCGCGGGTCAGCGTCCTCGATGCCGAGAACCAGGAACTCCCGATCCGCACCCCGCGGAGAATCCGAATCGAAGTCCGCGGCGCAAATCAACATGACGGGCTCCCGGGTCCAGGTGCCGTCGCTGGCATCCTCGCGCGTCCGGCAGGAGAATTCGGGCGGGCAATCCTGGTGGTGTCTTCCGCCCGCCTTCTGAAATCAACCGACCAGCTCCGGCTGCTGCCTCGAATTCGTGACAGGATGGCCCACGCCCTGATAACCGCCGCGGACACCGACGTGACCAGGATCCGCTCCGCCGAACTGGCCGCGGCCCTGGCCCTGGGACGGCGAGATCTGGTCCCCGAGGCCCGGCGGGACCGGTGGCGGCGCTCCGGCTTTTCCCACCTCCTCGCAGTCAGTGGGCTCCACGTCGGGATCGTCGGTGGCACGGTATGGCTGCTGGCAGCACTGCTGGGTGCCGGACCGCGGATGGCACGCCTCATCGCGTTGGTGCTGATTCCGGCCTACGCTGTCCTCGCCGGCGGATCGCCATCGGCAGTTCGGGCCGCTCTCATGGGCGTCATATATCTCGGCGCGCGGTTTCTCGGCCGGGCGGTACTGCCGATGGCAGCAGTGCTGCTGGCAGCGCTCGCCCTGCTCATCGCGGATCCGGGGATGATCGCTGAGGCCGGCTTCCAGCTGACGGTCGTGATCACCGCCGCTCTCATTCGCTGGGTCCCCCCGGTCACGTCAGCCCTCCGCGGACCACTGTGGTTGAGGGGCGCGGTGGCGTTGCCTTTGGTGGCGCAGATTGCCGCCGCCCCCCTCATCGCATGGCACTTCCGAAGCCTCATTCCCGGCGCAATGATTGCCAATTTTCTGGCGTTGCCATTGCTTGCGCCGACCGTGCTGGTGGCGGTTCTCGCCGCCGTCCTCGCCCCACTCTGGGCGGGGGGAGCGGCCCTGGTGCTGACCGTCCTTCACTATCTGACGGTTCTCCTCGGGGTCGTCGGCGGGCCTGCACGAGCGGCCGAGATGATTGCACCCAGCATGCCCTCAGGAGCGGTGTTAGTGCTGGCGGTCACCGGATGGCTGGCACTTCAGAACGGGCGCCTTGCTCGACGGGCAGCGGCGGCTTGGGTTGGACTTCTGTTCCTTCTCAATCTCCGCCTTGTCTCAGGCGCGGCAGCGGTCACGCCGCAGGTCACGGTGTTGGCGGTTTCCGATGGCGCGGCGGTGGTGGCGGCGTCCGGCCGTGATGTCGTTCTCGCCGACGCCGGTCGTTATCGGCGGCAGGCGGCTGTCCTTTTGGCAGACGCCGGCCACCGTCGCCTGCAGGTGCTAATGGCCTCACACACCGACGAAGACCACATCGGCGGCGCCGTCGACGTCCTCCGAACACTCAAGGTCGAGAGTCTGGTTGTCCCAGGCTGGATGGTCGCCGCGGTGGAGAGCGTGCCGCTGTTGCGCGCCGCCCGATCCGCCGGGACCCGGGTGGTTCCGGTGGCCCGCGGTTCGGCTCTCTCGACAGACGCGCTGCGGCTCGAGGTGCTGTGGCCACCAGCTCGCCGTCCGCCCCGGCAGGAGAATGAGCGGTCCCTCGTGGTCCGCATCGAACTCGGCCCTGGATCAGCGGTCGTCACGTCCGACATCGGGAGGACCACCGAACGCCGTCTCGGTCTCTCGTCACGGCTCAATTGCGATGTGCTCGTCATCCCCCACCATGGCAGCCGCGGCGGCAGCTCGTCCTTTTTACTGGATGCCGCCGTCCCGGCCATCGCTCTTATCCCAGCGGCGCCCGGCAATACCCATGGCCACCCTCACCAGGAGGTCCTCGATCGATTGTCCTCACGCGGCATCACTGTCCGGATACCGACTCGGGATCAGGCGGTGGGAGCGAAGTGGAACGGCGAGAGGTGGCTCGCCGTTCCTTAAGGCTTGGGGCCTGGGGCTTGAGAGGACGCACTTCTCACAATTGTCGTCAATTCAAAAATCAGAATTCACAATTCAAAATTTTACTGGATATATCCGAGGCTCTTCAGCTGCTTCAAAGTGTCTTCGTCCAGTTCCTCTTCAGCTCTCAGTTGGGGGTCGAGGGACGCGACCGCGACCATCTTCTCCCACGCCTGCAGGTGCCGGACCATGACCTCCAGCTTTTCGCCCTGGCCGGCGGCCAGGTTCTGAGTCCCTGTCGGGTCGAGTCCGAGGTCGAACAACTCACCGTCGCTGCCCGACACGCCGCTCACCATGGCCATGCCCCCAAAAGCGACAAATCGCTGGCCTCCACTCTGCGGCGACTCGGCAAAGGCCACATAGGGCGGCTGGCCCGCGCCGTCAAGGATCGGCAGCAGGCTGGCGCCCTGGACGCCCTCCGGCACCGGTTGACCAATGAGTTCGAGAATGGTCGGCATCAGATCCACGACCTCAACGACCTTGGAGATACGCTGGTCGTTTGTTCCACCGGGAAGACGAATCATCAATGGCACGCGGGTGACGGCCGGGTACAGCGACTCGCCGAAGAGATCCCCATGTTCCTGGAGTGCAAAGCCGTTGCTCCCGAGCACCACGATGATGGCCTTCCGGTCGAGACCGAGCTCGCGCACCTCCTGCATGAAACCGCCGATGAGCGAATCGACCACCTGTATCCTGGCCGCATACCACGCTCGCACCCATTCGAGATCCTTTTCGTCGAAATCTGCGGGACGTCCGGTCGCCCTCGAGGCCAAGACCTCCTGGACCCGGTCGCTCATGCCTTCAGGTTGACCGCTGCCTTCGAGTAACCGCCTGACCTGATCGAGGGCCACCCGCGACCACCCTCCGATGACCACCAGGAAGTTCTCGTCGGTGTGCGCGGCCATCCAGTCGGCGGCCGCCGCCCCCGGGGTCGAGAACGTCTGATAGGAGTTGAATCCCTGGGCGAGGCCGTAATCGCTGTCGCTGGGGCCGCCTTCGATAAAGGCAGAGGTCGTATATCCCGCAGCGCCGAAGATTTCAGCCAGGGTCGACGACTCGTCCACCATGTAGTCGCCCGGCGCTCGAAGCCCGTTACTGGTCGGGTACATGCCGCTGAACAGGGTCGCCAATGACGGCTGAATCTGTGGAGCCTGGGCAAAGGCCCACTCGAAGAGGACCGACTCCGCCGCCAGGGCATCGAACGCGGGTGTCGCAGCCGCGGCGCCGTAGCACCCGAGGGCGTCCGCCCGAAGGCCGTCGATGGCGACAACAATCACCGGTACGGCCTCGGTCTTCACGGTCTGCTGCTCTCCGCCGCTCCCACCGCAGGAGACCAGAATGAGAAGTGGAACGATGGCGATCACCGCCGTGGTCACCGCGTTTCGAAAGGCTCGCTGTTTCATCTCTGCAACACCCTCCCGGGAGATGGGGAGTCTAGCATGTGTGGATTGTGGCAGCAGGCGCGCGGATATGAGTGCGATGGAAATGCCGAATTTTGAGATCGAGATGCGGTAGGATACCGCCGGCCCGCACACCGTGCGGAAATTCCGAAAAACATACCGGAGAAGAACATGCGTCGACTTTTTGCTCTCGTGCTCGCGCTTCCCATGATCATCACCCTTGCAAGCTGCGCCAAGGCGCCGGTTGTGGAACCCCTTCCCAACGGCCTGCTGCTCGCGCTGGCGGTTCTCGAGAACGGGACGTCAGGCCCGGTGCCGCAGCCGGCACAGCTCGGCATTCTCACCAACGACGGCACGTCGTGGAACTACCGGTTTATTGAAGATCCCGACAGCAATGTGTTCCACAAAGCGATGGTTTTCGACCCCGCAACCGGCGACAAGGCCATCCTCACCGCCGGCGGTTCAAAGGCCATGGTCAAACTGTGGAACGTCGACGGTTCGAGCTCGACGCTCTGGGAGAGGGACTTCGGCGGCAGATTCAGCCGCATGCGCGACCTCGAGGTCGCCGACATCAACGATGACGGCTTCACGGACATTGCGGTCGCGACCCACGACCAGGGCGTGGTCGCAGTTCTTTACGGCGATGGCGCCGGCGGCTTTACCGCCGAGGAGCTCGACGCTGACGAAAACACCTTTGTCCACGAGGTGGAGATCGGCGATCTGGATGGTGACGGACAGCTCGAGGTCTATGCCACGCCAAGTCTGCCCAACAAGCTCGACGGCACCCCGCAACCGGGATTTGTCACTCGTTACGTTCCGGGCGCCGACGAGCCCAGAACTGTGGTCGCGGATCTCGGTGATCGCCACGCCAAGGAGATCCTGGTCGACGACCTTGACGGGGACGGCACCGACGAGCTTTACGTGTCGGTCGAGGCGGTGGCCGGGGGGCGTGTCGAGATCCTGCGTTTCGACACAGACACCGAACCCACAGCCGGTCTGTTCATTGCCAGTCTCGACGACAACCTGACCCGTTTCCTGACCGCCGGCGACATTGACGGTGACGGCATCAAGGAAATGGTGGCGGCCGCCAACAAGAGCGGTCTGTGGTTGCTCCGCCCCGGTCCCGACCCGCGCGCCGAATGGTCCATCGAGTCGATCGACCGCAACTCGGGGGGCTTCGAACACGCAGCCATCCTCACCGACCTCGACGGCGACGGCATCGATGAACTTTATGTCGCCAACGACGACGAGGGTGAGGTCAACCGGTATGTGTGGGTGGACGGGGTGCCGCAAAGGGAACTGCTCTACACCCACCCCGAAGGACTGTCCGGCTTCACCTGGAACATCATGCCGGCGCCAACGGCGCTGATTCCAGAACCATAGGAGTTTTTAGTTATTAGTTTTGAGTTTTGAGTTCTCGTCAATCAGCCCAGTCCCAATGGGGAGGGCCGATGGGAATTCAACACTGCGCCGTTCGCAGGATTCGAAAGCGCTCGGGCGGAATCCATCCTGGATGGGTCTCAGAAGTTTTTTGCGAGAGGCTCAACTCAAAACTGAGAACTCAATCGTTGGTGTCGGCGAGGGTGACAGATATCTCGAATGTCGCTCCCTCAGGGGCTGCGCCACTGGAAACGGTCAAACCGCCCTCGACCACGTTGCCGGCGCGGAGGATGTCATCCATCATCGGTGCCAGCGCTGCCCGTGCGGCTTCGGAACCAGTGATCTCGAGGCCGGCAACCGGCCATCTGAGGCTCTTCTGAGCTACTGTTTTGGCCCCCCGGATCGCCGTCATGACGTCCACTGCCGCTTCAAAACCGCCTTCGGCCACCGGTTTTGCGATGGCCTCGAACTCAGCCTCGGTCGGCCACGGCGCGGTGTGGACGCTTTGCAGACGGCCCGCGCCGGCGAATTTCCACGACCACGCTTCATCGGTCACAAAGGGCAGGAAAGGCGCCAACAGCCTGAGGTAGGTGTTGAGGCCGAGACCGAGCGTCGCCAACGCCGACCGCCTGGCCGGCGTGTCGTCTTCGGAGTACGACCGCAGCTTCACCAACTCCAGGTAGTGGTCGCAGAACTGCCAGAAGCTCTCTTCGATCACCTTCAAAGCGGCCGTGTAGTCGAAGGCCTCGAACGCCCGCGACGCAGTCGTGATCACGTCGCGCAGCCGCGCGACCAGGGCCAGATCGAGGGGCTCGGTAATGTCTCCCGTCACCGGCTCCGCGGCGTCCTCGCGATCGAGCTGCATGAGCACGAACCGGCTGGCGTTGAAGACCTTCATGGCAAGCCGTTTGCCGACCTTGAAGACCCCCGGGTCAAAGGCCGTG
>JASJGQ010000311.1:0-5510 GCA_033791425.1 Acidobacteriota bacterium | reverse complement strand
TCGCCTCGGGGATCGGTCTACGAACCATCGCCGCGTTCTCGCAGGCCGGCTCGCTCTGCGACCCGTCCGCGTTCACATTGCGCCGCTGTCCCGCAGAAAAGGTGCCAAAAAGGTGCCAGGTTCATACATTCGGTTATTCTCCGCCTATGTAGGCGTTAACCTGTCGGGATGGCGTATCGCTGCCAAGCTTTAGGAAGTTGATCGTATTCCATCCAGGCATGCGAAGCCTAGGCGGTCGCCGCGAGGTTTTCCCTGAGCACGCGCGGATGTCGCGCGGCAATCCTGAGCAAAGCGAGGGCCGGACCTTCCGGGTGCCTTCTCCCCTGCTCCCAATTCCGCAGCGTGTGGATGCTGATGCCGAGCGCTTCCGCAAACGACTGCTGGGTCATTCCCAGAAAGCGCCGCAGCGCGACGACATCGTCTCCTCCGTGAAGCTCGCCACGAATGATGCGCTCGCGCAGCTTGTGCGGAATCGCCCGATTGAAATCTGTTTCAGTCAGCTCACGAATTTCTTCAGTCATCCCTTTTCTCCCAAATACCGCTTCCAAAAACGGATTTCCGACGTCGTGGCAAGCCGCGCGCTGATGACCCGCAGAGTGTCTTCGTCGTGTTCTGTGAATACGACCACGATGACACCACGGCGAATCGGACCGACCGCAATGAACCGATCTTCATCCTGGCTGTGCTCCGAATCGTAGATTTCAAGAAAATCGACGCCGCTGGTGAACAACGTCGCCGCCTCGTCAAATGTGATGCCGTGTCTATTCTTGTTCGCTCGATCCTTTGCGGCATCCCACTCGAACTTCATGATGAAATTATAAGCCATTGGCTTAGTAAGTCAATGGACGACAATACGTATAATCTAGGTCGGTGCCAGACTTCAGGAAGTTGCGCCGCCCCTTCGGGCGGCTTTTCTTGTCTTTGGTTTCGCCTCGGGGACCGGTCTACGAACCATCACCGCGTTCTCGCAACACATTGACTGATAGATAGTTACGGCAGCTAGTTGATTGACAGGCAGGAAGCCGTCTGCTAGTTTGGCGTCAGAAATATCCTGGAGATTGAAGAGAATTATCGACCCGCCCATGAGTATTGAGCAGGCGTTTGAAGCCTTCCGCGATCGGATCCACGACTACCGGGACCGGGAGTTGCGCCTCTTCTCTTCGTCGTCCTTCCAGTCCCACAGCATTCCGTTGTTGCACCAGCTCGCCCGAATCGACCCGACGATCCCAGTCTATTTTCTGGACACGGGCTACCACTTTCCAGAGACCCTCGTGTATCGCAGACAGGTTGCCATCCAACTCGGACTTAACGTCATCGACATACGTTCGCCGGTTTCGAAAAGCGACCAACTCGATCCGGGGGGAAGGCTCTTTTTTGCGTCCGATCCCGATCACTGCTGTTACCTGAACAAGACCCTTCCGATGGATGGGATCCTCCGCGAGAAGGATGTCTGGATCAGCGGGTTGCGGCGCGATCAAAACGCTCACCGGAACACGCTCGCACTCGAGGAGAAGGGCCCCCACGGAACCGTACGATTCCATCCCATGCTCGAATGGAGCAGTAAGATGGTCTGGAAATACATCGAGAGGCACGATCTTCCTCGACATCCGCTCGAAGATAAGGGATACCCCAGCGTCGGTTGTAGGCCATGCACCCGCACACTGACGACTCTCAACCAAGAGGATGCACGGGAGGGTCGCTGGGTAGGATTGAACAAGACCGAGTGCGGTCTTCACACGGAGTTGATCGAAAGGAAATCCATCAAATGAAGATCCTGGTGACGGGCGGCGCGGGATATGTGGGCTATACGCTGGTCCGAAGGCTGCTCGAAGCGGCGCTTCCGGAGTCTGAGATCCTCGTCTACGACAATCTTTCCCGGCGTAACTACGCGTTCTTCTACTCCAACATGAAATTTCCGCAGAAGGCGGTCCGCTTCATCCAGGGCGAAATCCTTGACGGCCGCAAATTGGAAAAGAGCCTGCGGGGAGTGGAAGCGGTCATCCATCTTGCTGCCAAGGTCACCACTCCGTTTTCTGATCACGAGGCCCACGCCTTCGACCAGGTCAACCACTGGGGCACGGCACAGCTCGCTCAGGCGATCGAACACAGCGAGGTGAGCCACGTTATTTATCTGAGCAGCATCTCGGTTTACGGCAGTACAGATGAGATCGTCGATGAGCAAAACGGCGTTGATCCCAAAACGTTCTACGGGGTCTCCAAGCTCCGCGGCGAGCAACAGCTCAGCCGTCTCGAGGATCGGTGCAAGCTTCACGTCATCCGATCCGGGAATGTCTTCGGCTTCAGCCCGACGATGCGGTTCGACGCGGTGATCAACCGATTCATGTTTGACGCCAACTTCAAGGGCCGCATCGTCATCGACGGTGACGGCGGTCAACACCGTGCCTTCATCCATATCGACACGATCTGCGATCTCCTCGTTCAACTTTTTACGAAGAACGTCCCAGCGGGCACCTACAACGCCGTCGAGCACAATCTCTCAATCACGGAGGTTGCTGACCACGTCGAGGCGCTTTACCCGGGTCTCGAACGACTCGCCGTGAGCCTGGACATGCCTATGCGCCGGATCCGGGTCAGGGTCCCAGGCCGAATCCACGACCATGTGGCGCTCCCGTCGACCACGATAGGCGAGGAACTGCGAGGAATCCGGAACCACTTCACCTTCTGAAAACCCCTGTCGGCGTATCGGTCTCGCTTCTCTTTTTCCGGCCTTAGAAACTTGGGAAACTTCATCCGACGTCACCGATTCTCAGGGTCGGAGAAGAGTGGCTCGCCGGTCGTGACACGGTTGAACACGCGGTTCAAACCCATCTCCCCGAGATCACGTATCCTGGGGTGCCCGTGAAAGTGCTTTCTCTTAGAGGAGGGGGATCAATGCGCGTCAAGCTTGCCCTGATCGTACTGTGTCTGTGTCTGACCGCCGCCAGCGCTTCGGCCGAGGTGGATGCCCGCATGCTGCGCCATCCAGATGTGTCCGAAACCCACATCGCATTTGTCTACGCCGGTGACATCTGGTTGGTGGCCAAGGGCGGCGGCACCGCCTACCGTCTCAGCTCCCCTGCAGGTGAGGAACAGTTTCCGAAGTTCTCTCCGGACGGTACTCAGATCGCCTTCAGCGCGAACTACGACGGCAACACGGACGTGTACGTGATTCCAACAATGGGCGGCACGCCCAACCGCGTGACCCATTACCCCGGCACCGACCGCCTCGTCGATTGGAGTCCGGATGGAGACCGGTTGCTCTTTGCATCGCAGCGGACTAGCGGCCTGCCCCGCTTCAACCAGCTGTGGACAGTTGCCGTTGAAGGTGGTCTCCCGGATCGGCTTCCGATGCCGTACGGTGAGTTCGGCGCCCTTGCCCCCGAAGGCAATCTCATCGCCTATTCCCCGAAGGACCGAGGGTTCCGGACCTGGAAGAGGTACCGGGGCGGTGCCGCTCCCGAGGTATGGCTCTTCGATCTTCAGACCCTCGAGTCACAGAATCTCAGCAACAGTGACGCCAACGACGCCTACCCAATGTGGCACGGTGACACGCTCTACTTCCTGTCGGACCGCGGGCCCTCCATGCGTTCCAACATTTGGGCCGTCAACCCCACGACAGGAGATCTCAGGCAGGTCACGACCTTTTCAGATTTCGACATTACGTTCCCGGCCATCGGCCCCTCCGACATGGTCTTCCAGGCAGGCGGCCGGCTCTACCTCATGGGACTCGACGACGAAGAATATGCGGAAGTCGATGTGGAGATCGTCACCGATCTCGCGAGCCTTCGTCCACGCCTCGTGAACGTCTCGGATCTTTTCCAGGGCGCAGGCATCTCACCCAGCGGCAAGCGGGTGGTCGTGCAAGCGCGGGGCGAGCTCTTCAGTGTTCCGGCCAAACACGGCGTCGTCCAGAATCTGAGTCGAACCTCCGGCGCGGCCGAACGCACTCCCGCGTGGTCTCCCGACGGCAAGAGCATCGCGTACTGGTCCGACGCCAGCGGGGAGTACGAGCTCTACCTGATGCCCGCGGGCGGTGGCGAGGCCACCAAGCTCACCGACCTCGGCCCGGGTTTCCGTTACCAACCCTACTGGTCACCCGACAGCAGCAAGATCGCCTTTATCGACCAAACGCAGACGATTCAGATTCTCGACCTCGAGTCACGGGCCCTGACGACCGTGGACAAAGGTCTGTGGATGCTGCACCCGAACCTCTCCGGTTTCGAGGTCAGCTGGTCAGCCGACAGCCGTTGGATCACGTATTCGCGAGGCCTCGAGTCCGGAAATGAGGCGATCTTCCTGTTTGACACAAACGAAGGCGTGCGCCACCAGCTGACATCGGGCTACTACAGCGACTTTGGGCCCGTCTTCGATCCCGACGGAGAATACCTCTACTACTACACGAACCGGACCCTCGAACCCATCTACTCGGACATGGATGCCACCTGGGTCTATCCCTACGCCACCACTCTCGTTGCAGCTTCCCTTCGCGCCGACGTTCCCTCACCCCTCGCTCCCCGCAACGACGAAGAGAAGGTCGGCGAGGACAAGGCCGCCGATGCCGAAGTCGACGGTTCCGACGATACGAAGGACACGGGCAAAAAGGGTAAAAAGAGCAAGAAAAACGATGACGAGCCGGAGAAGACCAACGACGAGAAAAAACCCGAACCGGTGATGATCGACCTCGAGGGCTTCGAGGATCGGGTCGTAGTGCTGCCACCCGAAGCCGGGAACTTCGGCAACCTGGCGGCAGTCTCGGGCAAGGTGATCTTCCACCACATGCCCCGTTCAGGTTCTGCCGACGAAAACCGACCGATCGTCTTCTACGATCTCGAGGAGCGCGAAGAGGAGACCATCCTCGACAACGCGACGGGCTTCGAGATCTCCGCCGATGGGAAGAAAATGCTGGTCGCGCAGCGAAGCACTCTCGCCATCGTCGATATCAAGCCCGGACAGAAGATCGGCGATTCTGGTGACAAAAACACCAAGGTGGACACCTCAAACCTCGAGATGACACTCGACCCCCGGGCCGAATGGCAGCAGCTCTTCACCGAGGTGTGGCGAACCTACCGCGATTACTTCTACGACGCGAGCCTCCATGGGCTCGACTGGGACGAACTTCGCGGGCAGTACGGTGCGCTCCTCGACGACGCCATTGCGAGGTGGGACGTCAACGTCATCATCGGCGAACTCATCGCCGAAGTGAATGCCTCCCACACCTATGTGAGCGGCGGCGACACCGAGCAGGCACCGCGACGGCCTGTGGGGCTGCTCGGCGTCGATTGGACGCTCGAAGACGGTGCCTACCGGATCAACCATATTGTCCGCGGCGGGCCATGGGACGCCGCCGATGTCCGATCGCCTCTGGCCGAGCCGGGTGTCGAAATCAGCGAGGGCGACTATGTGCTGGCCGTCAACGGTGTGCCGATTGACACCGCGATGGTTCCCTACGCTGCCTTTGACGGGCTCGCCGACCAAACGGTCTCCCTGACCGTCAACTCTACTCCGACCAT
>JASJGQ010000310.1:0-11561 GCA_033791425.1 Acidobacteriota bacterium | reverse complement strand
GGCACGAACGGCAGGTCCTCGGAAGGCTCGCATTCCTAGGACCTGACCTGAGTGACCGTAGCCGCGGGCCCCTGGCCCGCGGTGGGCGGGTGCTGTCCACACCAGACAGTCCCTACCGAACCTTCCACTTCATACGCCGGTCCTGCATCCAACGCACACCCAGGGCGTCGCGGAGACCCGAGAACGCGCGGTCCCAGGTGCCGTACTTACTGGTACCGGCCACCCGCTCGGCGTGCCGGACCGGCACCTGGACAACGGTAAAGCCCTCCATCCGCAGCAGGGTCGGTAGGAAGCGGTGCATCCCGGTCAGTATCTTGACCTGCCGGATGGCCTCGGCCCGGAAAACTTTGATCGGGCAGCCCGTGTCCTGAATATCCTCGCGGGTCAAACGGTTGCGGACGCCGTTGGCAAAAAGCGAGCTGAACCTCTTCCACCCGGTGTCGTGGCGCTCGGCGCGGATTCCCACCACCGCGTCCACCTGCTCACTCTCGAGCACCTCGATCAGCTTGGGCAGGTCCTCGGGGTAGGTCTGGAGGTCGGCGTCGAGCAAAGCGATCAAGCGGCCTCCGGCGTGTTTGAAGCCGGCGTCGAGACCGGCCGACTGGCCGCAATTGGCGACAAAGTGCAAGACCTTGATGCGCTCATCCGCCGCAGCAAGCTCGTCAAGCCGCTCGCCGGTGCCGTCGGTCGAGCCGTCGTCCACCGCCAGCAGCTCCCACGAGAGGCCCATCGGTTCGAGAGCGCCCCGCACCCGCTCGACGAGCGGGTCGACGCTGCCGATCTCGTTGTAGATCGGAACCACGACAGAGAGATCGCACACGCCAACAGACGGACTATCCACGACCATCAGGACACCCCACTCCCCCACCGCCACGGGTTGTAATCAAGCTGGACCCGGTGCCGGCCCGGGGGCACCACGACACCGAGGCCGGCGAGGTTTGCAAAGACGATGGGCTGTTGCTCACCATCCACCGTCGCGATCCACCCCGGGGCCCATGGCCGAGCTGAGACCAGCAGGCACGGGCCGTCACAATCTGTGGTCACGTTGATCCGCGGCCCTTCTACGAGCTCGACCTGGACTTCGACCCGGTCGGCGCCTACGGGAGGCGTCCCTTCAGGCACGACCGCCGACGTCGAGAAGTCGATCGACTCCGACACCAGAAGTTCCCAACCGCCGACCACCGTCCGACCGACCACCCGCACCTCGGGCAGCCACGCCGGGTTTCGCCACAGCGCACCGCCGTCGCCGCGCCACACCAGATCCCACCCATCAACCGCACGGGACGACCCCGAGATCAGAAAACGCACCGACCATGCGCCGGCAAGCTTTGGCGGCGCGCGATGCACCGGCCCACCGAGCACCGGGTCTGCCTGGCCGAGCACGCCGAAGAGGCCGGCGAACGGCCGCGGACGCAGCGGGTCGTAGGCGCGAAGATCGGTAAGCCCGTAGCGGCCGGCCAGGTTTGAGGGCAGTACGCCGTCGATGCCCATGACGCGGCCACCCTCCGCCGCTTGCAGCTCGATCAGGCGCTCGACAACTTTCGGGCGCGGGAGGTGGTCTTGAGCGGCGGCCACCGGGTTGATACCCACCGCATAGCATGCGAGCTCGACCGCCACGAGCAAAACCACCACCGTCGGCCGACGGATCAGCAACGCCGTCGCGGCGGCAGAGACCACCGTCACGATCACGAGCAGGAGGTCAACCGGCGCCAACTGCCAGGGCTTGAAAACGACCGCAGCCCCGGCCAACATCATCGCCGGAGACCAGCGCCAGGCGGCGTTGCGAAGACGCCCATTGAGCGCTCCGTCCATCGAGAGCGCCGCGCACACCGCGAGACCCCAGGGCACGAGGGCCGCGAAACGGGGCAGAGTCATACGGTCCAGAGGCGGCAGCCTCACCAACAACCAGTCGAGGGGCGGCAGCCGGAAATAAAGAACCGCCGCCACGCCAAGGCATGCCAGTGCGGCCCACAAAAGCCCTCGGAAGCGACGACGCACCGATCCCGCCGCCAGCAGCGCCAGGGCGAAACCGCCGACGCCGGTGGCCGCCGGGGCGTAGGGGAAAGGAGCCCGCCAGTCGCCGCGGCCGGGGTGCCCGTTGACCATCGGAAGCAGCATCTGCCGCGCCGCAAGGCCACGCCAGCCCTCTGGGACCGGTTGTCTATTGGGGCTTTGGTCGCGCGCCACCTCGAGCCGCGACGAGGCGCCGATGTAGCCAATCGTCGGCCACGACAGGACCAGGGCCACCGGCACCATGACCGCTGCCGCTGCAGCTACCCGCAGCCACCGGCGGCGGTGGAGCACGAGTCCGCTGAGAAAGGCCGAACCGATCACGATCGCAGCGGTCTCCGGGTGCAAACCGCAACCCAACAACCAACCGCACGCCAACCCCAGACCGGTCACGCCTCGCCAGCCCGCACGCCGCCGCAGCGCGGCTACGGTCAGCCACCACAGCCACGGCACGGCCGCCGTGACCCAACTCAAGGGCACCAGGAGCCATGCCAATTGGTAGGCACCTCCGGCGTATGCGACGCCGCCGACAGCCGCCGCCATCCAGCGCAGGCGCCAGGCCCGCAACAGAAAGAGAAAGGCGCCGAGACCGGCAAGTTCGATCTTCCACAGGGCCATCACCGTTGTGCCGCGCTCGGGGCCGAGGGCCCAGACCGGCAGCATGACCGGCGCCCACAGACCGGTCTGGCCGTTGGCCAGCAACGGGAGCCCGCCACCGATGGTGTCAGCGATCAAGGGCAGTCGTCCGGCCAGCAGCTGTTGACGGGTCACGTCCCACCACGGATGAAACTGCAACACCAGATCCGACTGGGTCGGTTGGAATTCGGTGATCTCGGACCACTCGATTTCAGTGAATGGTTGGTTGCGCTCCAAACACCGCACCGGGTTGAGGTCTCCACCCACCAGGAGGGCGGGACCGGCAACCACTCCGAGTACGATGTCCAACGCCAGCTGAAACCGCAGGAGCCCGCGCGATTGCCGCCACATCCAGCCGTGGAGGACGACAAGCGGGACCAGCGTCCACAGCAGCACCGCCACGGCCGCCCTACCCTATCCTTCGCAGGGGATCGAGATCGGTCTGCGTGACGTAGCACCGCGATGCGAGATCCCCGACCCTTGTGCCAGGCGGCAGCGAAAAAACTCTGAAGCTGAGGTCCTCGAGCACGCCCTCGGGCCGGAATCCCAGCCGTTCGAGGCGCGCGCGCGCGGCGGCATCGCCACCCAGGACGATTCTCTCGTCCATCGCCCCGAACTGGCTCGCAAGTCGGCGTGACAGGTGGCACAAGAGATCGAGCGCGCCGGGCTCGCCGTGATCCCACAAAAGGTCCACCCACCGGCAGCGGCTGGCATTGGTTTCAAAGACCGCAAAGGCCACGGCACGGCTGAAGAACCTCGAAAATACGAGAAATCGATGGCGCTGCACCGTCGGGTGACCGGCGTGCCGGTGGAGTGCCGTCTCGGCATTGCGCACGGCTGCAAAGGGGTAGGAAGGGCGGACGCGCCGCCAGAGATCGTCGAGCCGCGGCTCCCAGTCGCGTGCCGGTTCGGCGCGGAAGGCAAGACGACGGACGGGAGAACGCACGGCCTTACGGCGAGACAAGACATCGACCGGCGGCAGTTCGACCCTCGCCCCTCCATTCGGGCCGGAATCTCCGCTGGCCTCACCCTCGCCCGCTAATCGATAGATCAGATGCGGGCGATCGCCTCCACCAAACTCGGCCACCAGCGTCTCCAGCAGATCCACCAGAAGCCGCCTCCGCTCCCCGGCCCCTCCAACTGTCGGCAGGACATATTCGTCGGTCACCGCCAGCGCCCGCACCGTCCGACCATTAAGTTGAAACTCCGATATCACGCCACCGACGTGCGCAAGGACGCTGCCGTTCGCGACGGCGACGACAACCGGGCGACCCCCATCGAGGGTCGGGTACGACCAGCTCCAGTCCTCCAGAGACACGCCTCGGCCAAGCGAAGAGCTGAGCCCGTCGATGATTTCCTTTTCGTCGCCGGCGTGAAAGACACGGATCTCGGCGCCATCGAGGCTCACCCGCGCTCTCCCCCATCAAGTTCCCAGCGGTGGTCGATCTTGAGCAGCGACAACGACCAGCCCTCATCACGTGGGCGAAGACAGTCGGTGATGACCGCCTGGTCCCAGATGTGGAGGGCAGTGGGATCGAAGATGTAGCCGGTCACCGAGTAGTTGCCCTTGGCCAACGGCAGACCGTCGATGCGCACCAGGTCTCGGCGCACACCGGCGCCTGAACGGGTCGGAAGGCCGTCGACAAAGGTCGCCACCGCCACCACCCGGGTGCCGTCACCACGATCGAGCGACATCCCGATGTGGAACTCGCCCTCGGGGTCCACCGCCTCCCACTCCATCTCCACCACCAACTCCATGCCGGGCGTGTAGGTCTCCGTCGGGTTGCCATCGGCGTCACATACACGAAGGCTGCGGATCCTCGCCTGCTGCCCCGGGGTGCCGGCGGGCTCTTCGTCCCCGCCCTCGGCCTTCTGGTCGAGACGGCGTTTTTCACGCGTGATCAGGAACTCCTCATACGCGTTGACCACCTCCTGCGCCGGGCCGTCCATCTCGATGTTGCCGGCTCGCAGCCACAGAGCGCGCTTGCAAAACAGCGACACGTAATACATCGAGTGGGAACAAAAAAGGATGGTGGTGCCGCGGTCGCGGATCTCGCGGATCCGATCGACGCATTTTTTCTGGAAATAGCCGTCGCCCACCGCCAGGGCCTCGTCCACCACGAGCACATCGGGGTCGACGTGCGTCGCCACCGCAAAGGCGAGCCGCATGGCCATCCCGGTGGAATAGCTCTTGACCGGGTGTTCGATGAATTCGCCGAGTTCGGCGAAGTCGAAGATGTCGTCGAGCCGGGCCTCCATGTCGTCCTTGCTCAGCCCCATGAGGGCGCCATACAGGACCGCGTTCTCACGGCCGGAGAATTCGGGGTGGAAGGCCGCGCCGAGCTCCAAGATCGCGGCGACAACGCCACGAACATCCACCGACCCCGCGGTTGGAGTGGTGGTGCCGGCGATGATCTTCAACAGGGTCGATTTGCCGGCGCCGTTTTCGCCGATGATCCCGACCGCGGCCCCCGGGTCGACGCTGAAAGTCACATCCTCGAGCGCACGAAAATCGAGGTGGCGGCTCGGGCGACCGAAAAAGCGCTTGATGCGCTCGCTGGGCGCCGCGTAGACCCGGTACCACTTGTGAACCCGGTCGACCGTGATCGCGTCATTCATTGCCTGCAAACTCATGGCAGGGCGAAAGATATCACAGCGTGACACTCGGAAGAGGCCGGGCTAACGCGGGTCCTCCATGTGCGGAAAGTCGATCACCCTCAACCGCCGCATCGCCCGCAGATAGACCCCGAGCCGTTCTTCGATCTGGTGGCGGCTGTCGGGGAAGGTCTCGTGCATGACCCCCGCCAGAGTCCTCACCTTGGTGACCCCGTCGAGCCGCCGCCAGGCAAAGCTTCCGAGGTCATCGAGCCGAATCCTGCGCGGGGTGACCAGCCAGTTGGCGCGTTCGATGAGACCGCGCAGACCATCGAGCGGCGGCTGCGGCCGATCGATGATCACGTTCCCGTCGACGTTCTCTTGCCACGGCACGCAGCGGACCGGCTCGAGTTCGAGGAGGTCCACGACCTGGTCGACGCTGGGTCTGCCCATGCCGCCTTACTCGCCGCTCGCCGAGCCCGCACGCATCCGGCTCAGTGGCAGCCATACCAGAAGCCCGAGCAGCAATGGGTAGACCAGCAGCCCTCCCAAAAAGCTCTGTCTGAGGCTGGGCAACAGATGCTCGGTCTCGGGCATACCGAGCTTGGCCTGTTCAAACAGCACGACGAATGCGAGCAGGACCGCCATCAGCGACTGGCCGGCGATCAAACCCGACGACACCAGAATGCCGGAATTCTCGGCCCGCTTTTTCTCATCGTCTGTGGCCTCCTTCTTCTTCAGGAACCAGTCGAGGATGGCCCGGATGACACCGCCCGCAAAAACCGCGGAGGTGGTCGAAAACGGCAGATACATTCCGACCGCGATCAACATCGGCGCCGGCGCCTTGATGAGGATCAGCGCAACACCGAACAACATACCGGCGATGACCAGCGGCCATGCCATGTCGCCGCCGACGATGCCCTGGGCCATCAGCGCCATCAGACCGGCCTGCGGTGCTGGCAGCTCTGCCGAACCGATGGTGTAGGCCTGGTTGAGCACCATGAGGAGGACCGGCAGGGCAACGGCGGCAGCGATGACGCCGATGATCTCGCCGACCTGCATCCGCCACGGCGTGCCGCCCAGGATGTGGCCGACCTTGAAGTCCTGCACCATGTCGCCCGCCACCCCCGCGGCGCAGCACACTACACCCGCGACCCCGAGGACCGCCGCCACGCCGTGCACCCCGGTGACGCCCATCAACACCATGAGCAGCGCCGAGATGACCAGGGCCGACAGGGTGAGACCCGAGATCGGGTTGTTGGAGTTGCCGACGAGGCCGACCAGATAGCCCGCCACCGCGGCAAACAGGATGCCGAGCACCAGCATCACCACCGTCAGCAAGAGCGCCGGCATGGTCGATGCCGAAAAGTAGCGGTAGAGAAAGAACATGGGGATCGCCATGACGCCGATCGCCGCCAGCACCCATTTGAGGGGGAGGTCCTGCTCGGTGCGTTCGGTGTCGGCGGCCGGCCCTGCCTTGAGGGCCACGATGGCCTTCTGCATGCCGTTGATAAGGGCTCCACGCAAAGTGTAGAGCGTGTAAAAGGCGGACACAATCATCGTGCCGACTGCGAGGGGCCGGATCTGACGGAACCACACATCCATCGCCAGGGCGGTAAATCCATTTTCGGCGCCGATCGACGCCAGCTCGGGGTTGAGAAAGATCGCCAACGGCACCAGCACCAGCCACCCAATGACCGCGCCGCAGAAGAGCACCGCCGAGATCTTGAGGCCGACGATAAAGCCGACTCCCATCACCATCGGCGAGGCCTCCGGCGTCGACAGCAACATGCCGCCGGTGTACTCGATCTTGCGGCCCAGGATGTCGATGGCGGAACGGCCGAACTGGACGAAGTGCGACGCCTTGTCCTGGATCAGCTGGACCCCGGCGTCGTTCTTGATGAACTCCCAAACCGCGGCGATACCCATGGCGCCGAAGACCAGACCCGCCCCGGTCTGGCCCTTTTGGCCCGCCTTGACGATCTCCGCCGCGGCCACACTCTCGGGGAACGGGAGGTCCGCCTCCACCACCAACGGGCGCCGCAGGATGATGACAAAGAGCACGCCGAGCACGCCCCCGATGCCCATGATGAGCATGGAGTCGCGGAGATTGAACTCAGTCCAAGCGCCGGAAATCAGAAACGCGGGGATGGTGAAAATGGCGCCGGCCACCAGTGATTCGCCAACCGAGGCCGTTGTCCGTGCCAGGTTCTCCTCGAGGATATTGCCCCGAAAGACCCGCAGCACCGCCATCGCGACCACGGCCGCCGGGAACGTGGCTGCCACGGTGAGACCGACCTTCATTCCGAGGTAGGCGTTGGCGGCACCGAGAACGATCGCCATGATCACGCCGAGGAACAGAGCCTTGAACGTCAGCTCCGGCATCGACGTTTCGGACGGAACGTAGGGAACGAACTTCTTCTCCGCCATGAAACCCTCCCCCTGGATTGCTCCCGAAGATAGTAGCCCATCCAAGCGCCTCGCAGGCGCGTGGCAAATGTGGAATTCGGAATTCGGAATTCGGAATTGCCCTTCAGAAGGCAATTAACTACTTGGAGTTGCACACAGCTTGGTTACCCTGGGGGCGGTCCGCCCACGAGGCAGCCGGGACGGCTGCCCCACAAACCCCACATCGTCGGAGCGTTTGCAGGGCACGCGTCCCGCGTGCCGAACGAGTCACCTTCGCTGAAGCCTTGCGGTCTGCTGTTTCGGGGCACTCAGAGGCGTTGGTGGGCCATGACTTTGCGGACTCGCTTCCCGAGAGGAGCCACCCTCAACATTGTTGGCCCGAATCATCCAACCTACGTGAGTGTTCGGGTGTCCAACAATGTTGAAAATGGCACCTCCGCCGCACGCGGTCTTTCCAGTCAGCACTCGGGCGTTTCCAGTCAGTGGGGCGTTGTGATGGAAATTCCGAATTCCGAATTCCGAATTCCGAATTTACTCCCTGAGCTTCTCTTCCAGCAACTGGCCTGCGATCACCATCAGGCGGCTTTCGGTGAGCACGCCGACGAGGTGGTCGTCCTTGACCACCGGCATGCAGGCCCAACCGTTTTCGCGCATCAATCCGATGGCCTCGAGGGTCGAGGTTTCCGGCGTCACCGTGACCGGATCGCGCTGCATGATTTCGCTCACCGGCAGCGGCGTCTCCGTCTTTTCCGGATGATAATTGCCAACGAGGCCCAGGAGCTTGCGCTGGGACACCAAACCAACCAGACGGTTGTCATCATCCTCCACCATGACGTGGCGGATGTTGTTCCACACCATGAGCTGGGCCACGAGATCGACCGGTTCCTGTTCGTTGACCGTGACGATATCGGTGTCCATGCAGTGCTCGACAGTGGCATAACTCTGCTTCCAGCCGCCACCCTCCGACAGTTCCGCGAGCTTCCAGGTGTGGACCGGCTCACCGTCCTTCTGACGCGCTCCGATGGCTGCGGTGATGGCCGAAAGGCGTTCCGAGATCGGTCCCTCATCGGTCATTCCGGCAAGCGAATCGAGCTGCCACTGCGCGCCGGTCTGCCGCGAACGCACCCGTTCCTCGATGATGCCGAGATAGAGGTCGATGTTCTCCTGATCGAGACCCGGGACCTCGAGCCCTTCCCGCGCCAGCGGCAACATCTCGTCGAGGATCAGGCGGTCAGCCGGCACCGGCGAGGCGCTTGTCCAACGATGCTGGGCGTCCAGGCCGTGGCGTGCGGCGGCGAGAAAGTTCGAGCGTGCGTCGTCGAAATTCATGTGCTCGGCGATGTCGCCATAGCGTTCGAGAACACCGCTGATGAGACCGAACCAGAAGGCGGCGTTGGCCATCTCGTCGCGCGGCGTCGGTCCCGCCGGTAGGATGCGGTTTTCGATCCTCAAGTGGGGCAAACCGTCACTGATGCCGTAACAAACCCGATTCCAACGATAAACGGTGCTGTTGTGCAACCGCAGAGCCTTGAGGCTCGGTGCCCGCCCGTGCTCGAGCTCCTCGAAGGGGTCGTCATCCATGTCGGCCGAGAGCAGCGCCCTGAAGCGCGCGATGTCTTCCTGGAAGATCTCGAGGGCCGACGATTTCACCCACTGGCGGCCGAAGGTCACCCGTGGCGCCTGCTCCCGCAGGTGGGGCGTCGTGCGGCGGGTGTCGATCGACTGCTGGAAGAGACCGATACGAGTCTCGGACCACAACCTCTTGCCGAAAAGCATCGGTGAATTGACGGCCGCCGCGAGCAATGGCCCCGCCACCGCCTGGGCGGCGTTGTAGAGACGTGCGAACTCGTTTGGCGAGACCTGAAAGTGAATCTGGAAACTGGTATTGGCAGCCTCGACGAGGATCGAGTCGTGGTGCAGGTGGAGCTCGTCTTTGCCCTGGAGATAGAACTCGTAGGCGCCTCCCTTGAGCCTGTTCATGGCATCGTTGAGGGCGAAATACCGCGGGTTCGGGGTCATGTTGACGAGCTCGAGATCGGTCTTTTTGAGGGTCGGCAAGATGCCGGTCATGATCACGTCGCCGCCACAGCTCCTGGCCGCAGCACGCGCCTTGCCGAGGAGCTCGCCGAGCTGCCATTCCATGTCCCGGAGACAGCTGCCGCCGAAGACGTGAGGATCGAGGTTGAACTCGAGGTTGAAACGAGCCAGCTCGGTTGTGAAATGGGAATCGTTGGCGGCTTCGATCACCTCGGTGGCGATCGGTGCGGGACGCCAGTAGGAATCGACCAGGAACAGCTCCTGTTCGGCCCCGATACGACGCACCCCGGTCTCGAACCGTTCCTCCTCGAGCATCTTCTCAAAGGCCTGAACGTCCTTCAGGAGGTGGCGGAGAAAGACCCGGATCTCTTCGGCTTGTGACTGTTCGCGAACGTCCTGTTCACCCATTGATGTAGAAATATCCCCCGATCCATCTCTTGGGAGGCCATTGTACCTGTTGTGCGAACAACCCCGGGGGCAGGGTTGTTCCCCAGCGTCCGATCGGAAGCAATGGCTCCGACCCGACAGCCACGCCATCTCCCCTTTTCATATATAATCTAATAACAAGTTTATCAAGTTTCTTATCAACAGACTTGACAAACCTTCACTAAGATATTATATTCTACACACGGCCCTCAGACCGATTCAAGGAGGAAACCAACCCATGAATGGGCAAACGCAGTACACAGTCAAGGCCTCGGAAGCACTCCAGGAGGCCATGAAGACCGCGGCTGCCCGCGGCAACCCCGAAACCACACCCACCCACCTGTTGCTGGCCCTGATGCAGCAGGAAAACGGCATCGCGCCGCGTTTTCTGGCCAAGGTCGGCGTTCCGGCGGGTCAACTCGAGACCGAACTCAAGGAGGCGCTCGATCGCCTGCCATCAGCAGACGGCGGCGCCGAGCCGCAAGCCTCGCGCACCCTGCGCAAGGTGCTCGAGCAGGCAGCAAAGATCGCGCCCCAGTTCCAGGACCAGTACGTCTCCGTGGAACACCTGCTGATGGCCATCGTGGCGGTGCCGGATTCGGCAGCCGCACGCGCACTCGCCATCCACGGCGTGACCAAGGACAGCTTGCTCGCGGCGATCCAGGAGCTGCGCGGCTCGCACCGCGTCACCGACGCCAACCCCGAGGACAAGTACGAGGCCCTCACCAATTACGGCCGCGATCTCACCGAGCTTGCCCGCGCCGGCAAGGTCGACCCTGTGATCGGCCGCGATGAGGAGATCCGCCGCGTCATGCAGGTATTGACCCGGCGCACCAAGAACAACCCGGTCCTCATCGGTGAGCCCGGCGTCGGCAAAACCGCGGTCGCCGAGGGCCTTGCCCAGCGCATCGCTTCCGGCGACGTGCCCGAGATCCTCAAAAACCGCCGCATCGTGTCACTCGATATGGGTGCGCTGATCGCGGGCGCCAAGTACCGCGGCGAGTTCGAAGACCGTCTCAAGGCGGTGGTCAAGGAGGTCGTCGACTCGGACGGCGAAGTCATTCTCTTCATCGACGAGCTTCACACCCTGGTCGGCGCCGGTGCGGCCGAAGGCGCCATGGACGCGGCGAATATTTTGAAACCGGCCCTGGCGAGGGGCGAGCTGCGCGCAATCGGCGCCACCACCCTCACCGAGTACCGCAAATACATTGAAAAGGACGCTGCACTGGAGCGCCGGTTCCAACCGGTCCTGCTCGAGGAGCCCTCCGTCGAGGAGACGGTCGCCATTCTGCGTGGCCTCAAGGAGAAGTACGAGGTCCACCACGGCGTGCGCGTCGCCGACACCGCCCTGGTCGCCGCCGCGTCGCTTTCCAACCGCTACATCACCGCCCGCTGTCTGCCCGACAAGGCCATCGACCTGATCGACGAGGCCGGGTCAAGGCTGCGCA
>JASJGQ010000309.1:0-3469 GCA_033791425.1 Acidobacteriota bacterium | reverse complement strand
GAGTATGAGTCGCGAAGGATCATCGCGTCTTTCGGTCGCTCCGGTATCTTGTGATTGGACAGGGCGTTGACGAACCTGGCCGCACACAGGCCCTTGCGACACCCGAACCCTCGAACATCGTACTCCGCCGCTATCGTCTGGCGGCTCAGCCCCGGCGCTTCGTAGGGTAGAACGGAGAAGTCCGAGTGGGGCTCGAAGGTGTGGAGGAAGAAGAAGAAATCCTCTTCTCTGTGGTCGAGGACCCACCCAGCGGCTTCTCGTGCCTGTCGTCCGGCACGGAACTGCGTCACCCGGTAGCTGTCAAAACCCTTGCCGAAGCCCCACCTCGGGCTCAACCAGGTGCAGTCGAAAACCAGCGCCGCGGTCGCAAAACCGGCCGACTTGAAGCGCTCAGCCAGGGTCGGCACGGCGGCGTCCATCCCCTGGTTGAGAAGAACGGCCCGGTGGGTCTCCGGATAGTAACCGGTCAGCAATGAGGCATGCGACGGTTTTGTCCAACTGGCCGCAGCGTAAACCGTCGTCCACCGCTCGGCCTCGGTTGCCAGACGGTCGAGGGAAGGCGTGGCACCCAGCTCGCCGGACAAACCCCCTCCGTCGGAACGCAACGTGTCCACCGAGATCAGGAGCATTTGAGTCTTTTCCCCGCGCTCGAGGTTCGGGATCGTCCGCTGGTGCCGAACGGTCGCCTCTCGCAACCGGAGGACGCAGCCGGGTGGAATATCTGCGCGGACTGCAAGCTCGACCCGGGTGTCCGACAAGGCCTCGAGGTCGATCTCCCGATACCACCACCCGTCAGCCGCATCAATTTCGATCTCGAGAACGATCTCGCGGCCCCCAGCGGCTCGAATGAACCCCTCGAAGGTTCCCGCGACTCCGCTATCGAAGGCCTCGGTACACTCGAGACAGCCCGCCAGCCTCAACATCGGATCGCCGAGCAGATCGACCTCCGCCAGGATCTCGTCTCCGGGTTGGATCGTCACCGAGACCCAGGTCTCGTCGACCGCAACGATCTCGTCCGGACGCAAGCGGTGGCCGTCGACACTCAGCTGCTGCCCGGCGACGAGATCGACAAACCGGACCTCGGTTGCCGTACGACCACAGGCCAGCGCCGCCAGCACGAGGGCCGAAAGACCCAGCCCGGGGATTGCTCGTCGTCTCATCGGATCGCCATGGTAACCGACAATTGGAATCCTGGTGGTTTTGTGCAGGCGGGATCCGGCTTCGCCTTCGGCTGCGCCGTGACAGGCCGGCCTGCACAACAATGGACCGAGGTCAGCGTCGTGGTGCAGGCACCCAGATTCAGATTTGGCGGCTACGGGGAAGGCTGATCGGCCGCGGCGCGGGCCTCGAGCTCGAGGAGATAGCGGCGGTTGTAGTCCTCTCCGACACCTACCAGCGAGGCCTCCGCGCCCTTCCAGTGCGAGGCCAGAACGTCTCCGAGCGACCTCGCGACCTCGGCAGCTCCCAGGCGTCTCGCCCGGACCAGGATCCTCAGTACGTGGTGGGCATTGGCCACCGTCTGCCGCGCGAGACCCATCAACGGGCTGAGATCGGCCTCGCGCAACGTCGTGCTGAAAACCTGCACCGCGAGGTCTGTGTCAACCCTTTCATCGAGGTGGCCCGCACGAACCATGTGGTCGATCAGGTACGCCCGGTGCCAGTATTCGCTGAGAGTGGTTGCCGCATCCTTGATCGTGAAGACATAGACGATCTTGCGCCAGATTCTGCGCAGCAGATACCGGATAGCCGTGAAAAAGAGCTTGAAACAGCCCTCAAGCGACAGAGTGCTGTCGAGCCCGCGGCCAAGCCACCTCCGGGTGTCCGGCTCAACCTGTTTTCGCCGCGCCCTGGAGATGGTCCCCGGGATCCGTCGCCGGAAAATGGTCTCGAAGACGACGTCAACCAGGGGCAAAGGGATGAGCACCGAAAGCCCGGCACAGGTCGCATCGGCGTAGATGCGCCAGTCGAATACCTGGTCCTGCGTCTCAGATGAGGAAACTTCCACCGTCGGCCACGATACAGGATGCTGGCAACGAGATGTTGCGTGCGAGGCCCGGCACATCCACCGGCCCGAGCCTTTCCGCACTCGACTCCCGCGCTACATCCTGCATCCTGAATCCTGAATCACTCTTGTCCAACACAATTTCTCAAAAAGGAAAGCCGCGGAGCGGCGACAGATGATTGCGCTCGACGTCCATGAATGGCGCTTTGGGCCGCACCTGTCGCCCCTCCGGGGCTTGAACTATTTATCTGGCCATGGTCCTGGGGCTCACGCCCCAGGCTATTTCCTTTCGCCCCTACGGGGCTTGTTCGGATTGCCGACTCGTGGGTAGGTGGTCGATTGATCGGATTTGAGGACCTCGACCGCAACCGGCCCTGAAAAAGGCTGTAAATCGCTTGTCTTGAGTAGGGCAAACTCACTGTGAGATCTGTTTTGGACAGCATTGATCCTGCATCCGGCTTGCGAGTGGCTGCTACACTTTCCCGTCGGGAGGCCTATGTACGAAGTCGAGCTCGAAACTGCAAGAACGATTGTCGCCGAGGTGTGCACTCTGACCAGCCGGGTGCAGGACGAGATCGTGGCCGCCGCTGACGCTCTGACAAAGGGCGACCGTTCGCCCGTCACCCTCGCCGACCTCGCGGCCCAGGTCGTGGTCAGCCGCCGACTCAGTGAAGCGTTTCCCGGTGACGCTCTCCTCGCCGAGGAGGACTCGGCGGCGCTCACCGACGCACACGCCATGGAGCAGAGCGTCCTCGACCAGGCACGATTACATTTTCCTGAAATCACGCTCGAAGAAATGATCTCGGACCTCGACCGAGGCGGTCACGGAGGCAGCGACCAACGATACTGGGTCCTCGATCCCATCGACGGCACCAAGGGCTTCTTGCGCGGCGAACAGTACGCGGTTGCGCTGGCGCTGGTTGACTCGGGCCGGGTCGTCGTCGGCGCACTCGGTTGCCCAAATCTACCGGACCCGGCGTCTGAAACGCGCGGGTCCCTCTTTTCGGCGGTTCTTGGCGAGGGTGCCTCGGCACACCCAATGAACAACGAGAGCGAACGCAGAGTCCATGTGGACGGCGTCACCAACCCGGCACAGGCGGTTGTCTGTGAATCGGTGGTGGCCGCTCACGCCGCCCACTCGGTCCAGGCCGGGATCGCGGGCAGACTCGGGATCACGGCCGCGCCCTACAGAATCGACAGCCAATGCAAGTATGCGGTGGTCGCCCGTGGTGAGGCCTCGATCTACCTCCGACTTCCACGCGACACATCCTATCGGGAGAAGGTCTGGGATCACGCTGCGGGCTCGATCGTCGTGACCGAGGCCGGCGGCCGGGTCACCGACCTCGACGGCCAACCCCTCGACTTCTCACAGGGGCGTCTGCTCGGCAACAGCCGCGGCATCGTCTGCACCAACGGCGCCATCCACGACCAGGTCCTGGACGCTTGCCGCGCCGAACTGGGGATGGG
>JASJGQ010000308.1:0-2732 GCA_033791425.1 Acidobacteriota bacterium | reverse complement strand
GGTCAGGAGATCGACAAGGTGCTCGGCCTCAAACTTGGTGCCGACGATTACGTCACCAAGCCTTTCAGTTTTATGGAGCTCACGGCCCGCGTGGAAGCAGTTCTGCGCCGCGCCCGTCCCGGTGGTAGCTTCCAGCAGGCGGTCCAAAAATTCGGCGATGTCACGGTAAATTTCGACCACCATGAAGCGGCCAAGGGCGAGACGCCCCTTGATCTGACCCCCCGCGAGTTCCGGCTCTTGAGTTATTTCCTCGAACACCGCGGCGAGGTGGTATCGCGCGAGGAACTCCTCGACGCCGTCTGGGGCTACGACACCATCCCCTTTACCCGCACCGTCGATACCCACGTCGCCAAACTGCGCAAAAAGATCGAGGACGACCCGTCGGATCCGCATCACATCATCACGGTCCACCGGTTGGGCTATAAATTCGTCGGTTAGGTCGGCATATAACGAGATGGTGGCGGTAGGGGCGGGGCATGCCCCGCCCGTGTGGTTTCTCATTCTGCGGGACGCTCGACCTGAATGTTGTGCGGGTGGTTAGATGACCCGGCTTCGCCTTTGGCTACGCCGGGGCACTTATTAATTCGGCCTTTGGCCGAAATAAAAAGTGGTGACCCCAACGGGATTTGAACCCGTGTTGCCGGCATGAAAAACCGGTGTCCTAGACCGGGCTAGACGATGGGGTCACACTGCCGATGGCCGTGGCAACGGCCGCCGGATGCGTATCCTACCTCAAAAGTTCTCGAGTGAAAAGCTTAAGAAATTATCAGTACCACGCCAGCACCCGCACATCGATGGCGGGGTTGGATGCCACCAGCGCGCGAAACTCGCCAAGATCGCTCATACCGTCGGTGCCGCGGTAGTGGTAGGGAAAGACGACCTTTGGCTGAAACTCCAGGACGGCGTCTGCAGCAGCAGCCACGTCCATGGTATAGGGCAGGTTCATGCACACGAAAGCAGCGTCGATATTCTGGAGAGCCCGCATCTCCGGGATGTCCTCGGTATCGCCGGCAATGTAGACCCGTTTGCCGCCAAGGGTTATGAGGTAGCCGTTGCCCCGCCCCTTGGGATGGAACTTTTGTTTCTTCGGATCGAGGTTGTACATTGGGATTGCTTCGACCGTCGCACCCTGCCAGGTGGTGGAGGCACCGTTGGCGAGCACTTTCACCGCTGCCCCGTCACCCGTTGGCAATTTCTCGGCCGCCGCAGCCGGTGCGATGATTGTCGTCGTGGCAGTCGCCAACGCCGCAACCACATCGCTCGACAGATGGTCGCCGTGGATATCAGTGATGAGAATGAGGTCCGGCTTCGGAAAATCCGCGAAGGCCTCCACATCACCAACCGGGTCTACGGCGATGGTCTTGCCACCCCATTGCATGACAAAGGTTGCATGCTCGAGTGGGTGGATGACCAGCGGACCGGTGGCCGTCGGAATCACGTTGGTTCCGGTGGCCTGTTCGTCCGCTGCAAACGCCGTGGCCGCGCCGACGATGCAGACACACGCAAGAAGAAACCTCATTCGCATTTTCAGTGCTCCTTTGTCGTTGGAGGAAATTCTACGCCATTTTCGAATCATGAAGGGTCGAGTATAAAGGCGAAAGCTTCCTTCATCTTTGCCTTGCCGCCGGTTTCGAGGATATCGCCGTGGGCGACGATGACCCGATCGAAATCCCACTCGAGGATCGTCCTGAGGGATCGAAGGGCCGCATTACCGTCGCGGATGCTCCACCTGACAAACCGGTGCGGACCGAAAACTCCCTCCGCCCCCATGCATCGGAATACCAGCGGCACCCCCCACACCTTTCCCGCCCGCACGTTGAATACGAGATCGGTGAGCAGGAGGGTCCGACTCGAGGGGTGGAAGAACACCACTTCGTTGAGCCAGGGCGCCCCCCTGAAAAAGTGCTGCTCGATGGAGCCCCTCCACTCGGGCATCGGTTCGTCGCCGAGCATCCCAAAAAAGGACAGATCCTTGCGTTTGGTCTGTAACCCGAGGGCGCCGTAAAACCGAGCTTGGGGGTACGGCACCCGGTAATCGCCGCCATCACGCACCTCCTCGCAGATGAACCTCTCTTCGATCATACTGTGCATTCTCATGACTTGACATCGACCGTCGCGAGGCGCACATTTTCAACAACGACAGGTGGCCAAAGTGCGCTGTTTTGAGGCCTTGTCTCGATTTGTGGGTTGTTTTGTCTCAGCGACGGCAGCCTTGTGGGATCCGGTGGGAAGGGGGAGATATGAGATTGAGGACGGTTGTCGGAGGAGTTCTCGTAATCTGCTGTGCAACGCTCCACATGAGTTGTCTCTGTGGTCCGTGCGAGGTCGCAACCCCCAATAAGGAGTTAGCCCTCTCTGCCTTCGAAGCCGTCGCCACGGGCAATATGGATGCCCTTGACGACCTGATCTCGGTCGACTACGTCCGCCACTGCGAGGCGACGCCGGACGTTCAGGTCAACAGCCTGGCGGCGTTCAAGGCGTATCTCCTCAACGACAGAGAATCCGTCCCCGATCCGCAGTTGCAAGTCGTCCACCTGATCTCCGAAGACAACCTCGTGGCATTCTGGGCCACCTATGCCGGCACCCAGGAGGGACCGATGGGGCCATTTCCCGCGACCGGAAACGAGATGGAAATCGCCTTTTCCGGCTTCCACCGCATCGAGAACGGCAAAATCACCGAAACCTGGGTCACCTGGGACAATCTGACGGCGCTTACGCAACTGGGTTTTTGG
>JASJGQ010000307.1:0-7822 GCA_033791425.1 Acidobacteriota bacterium | reverse complement strand
TCCACGAAAACTGAAGGGACGGGCGGCTATTTGCCGGCCCTTTTCTTGTGGCTGTAGGGGCGGGGCATGCCCCGCCCCTTTTCGAATCTTGTAATAAGGGCAGCTGCTGTTGATTCAGGCGAACAGGAGCCACCAACCGATGCCGAACACCGCGACGTCGGCCAGGACGTGGCTGATCCAACCCGGCCAGATGGAGCGGTATCGTCCATAGAGCCAGGCCCAGATCACACCCCCGACAAAGACGCCCGCCGAGGCGAGGATCGAGAGAACCGGTTCGAGGTACTGGCTGACCGCGATCACGTGGTGCAGGGTGAAGACGGCTGCCGAGGCCAGGATCGCACCGGTCGGTGACAACAGCCTCTCGCTTTGGGTGAGCACGAACCAACGATAGACGTACTCCTCCATCAGTGAATTGACCAGGGTCCATCCCGCAGCCGCTGCAAGGTACGTGGAAGATGTTCCAAGACCCATCTCGTCGACGGCCCCACGGAGCGGGCCCAGATCCATGTTCTGGACGCCCATCAGCCAGGCGCCGAGCCCGATCACCGCGGCGATGGCGAGGCCGCTGAGCAAGCCGATGCCAAGTCCACCGTTACGTGGTGGAGACCAACTCGGACGCCCCCGTTCGACCACCAGGTACCAGGCTGCGGGGAACACGAGGAGCCAGATCTTGGCCGCCAGGAAGACGGCGTGGCCGAAGGGGCCCGGCGCCGCGACCATGGCCGTGATCACGCCGAGGCTGGGCACGGGCACGATGAGGGCGAGCGCAACTATGGCTCGACGGCGGTCTCGTTGATCAGTTGTCATAGTGGTCTCGTGGCAGCGAGTATTGAAACGCTCCAACCTTCAAACGTCTCTATTCCGTGCGTCACAGTCCCGGGATGCCGAGAATGAGATTTGGGTCTGGACACAGTTCGAGAAAACGTTTGCACTTGGATGGAGTCGCAACCCCGGGGTAGTCGCCACTCTCGGGGGGTGCATCGCAGATGACCTGAAAGTGGAGGTGAGGCGGCCAGCCGCCGTTTTCGTGGACATCGCCGACCGCGCCGAGCGTCTGTCCCGGGGCGAGGCGTTGACCCTCTTTCAACCCACGGAGGGTCGTGCGGCTGAGGTGGCCGTAGAGGGTGAAAAATCTCGCGCCGTCCAGCTCGTGCTCGAGAATGACAGTTGGCCCGTAATCGCCGAGACCGGCGTTGTCGGCCAGCGAGTGGACGACGGCCGGCAACGGCGCCATGATCTCGGTGCTCTCGACGACAAAGAGATCGATGCCGAGATGGACGCTGCGGCGCTCGGCAGCACCGTCAAACAGCGGCGAGTGACGGTAGAGCACGCGATCCTCGTTGTAGCGGCCGATCCCGACCGGGATCTCGGAGGCCGCGATCCGCTCGAAGAGGTATTCGGTAAAGCCGGCAACGTCGTTGATATCGAGGTGGGCGAGCTCGGTGTTGGCCGCAGTGAAATCGAAGATCTCGAGACGCCCCGCCTTGAGGTCGAGCGGTATGACCGGGGCCATGTCTGCGCTCCTCGCCTTGAGAGCGGCGACGACCGTTGATTTCTGCATGGCGCGATTGTAGCTCGACGGCGAGAATTCATCCATCCCGAGCACAGTAGCGGCTGACCAAGTGAACCGGGTCGTCCGCTGGCAGCCGGGACGGCTGCCCCACAAGAACGCTTCCGGGGGCCTTCGAGAAGCTTTGTGGGGCACGCGTCTCGCGTGCCGCTTGGGCGGACCAGTCATTGGGGAACGTCAACGTGATCCGGGCTCCACGTCGGGAAGCACCAGTGTCGGGTTCAGAGTGGTGGTCCGGTCTTCGGTCTCACCGGCAAAGATCACGGTGACCGACCGAAAACGATCCTCCCGCCAATGGTCTTCGACGAGAAGCCATGAGCGGACAAATTCGGCAACTTCGAGCCGGCAGCGCTCGCGCACCATCTCGAGGTGATTCGGGTCGGACGCCCGTTCCGACAGAACCTCGGTCAAAGACCGCTCGAGCCCTCCCATCTGTTCTTCCTCGTTGAACCGCAACCAGCCGCTGTCACTGAATTTCTCCATGCCTCCGGTGTCGATCGCCGGCGGCAGGTTGGGCCGGATCATAGGGGCGTGGACCACGCAGTCCTGTCCTTCGACCTCCAGCTGCCACGGCTCATCGAGCCGCAGGTGGTAGCGATAGGTCACGGGGACCCGGATTTCCGTCACCGTCGTACCGAGGGAAATCAGGTCCCAGGCCACCCACCGCTCATCGGTGCTCCGCAGGATTTCGGTGGCCTGAAAGGACGCCAGCTCGAGCTTGATTCCAGTGTCCGGGGTGAAGCGCGGGATGGCAGCGATAAAGGTCGTGGTGATCGCCCCGCTCTGGAATGCAGAAGCGATGTCGACAACGCTGCCTCCGAGCTCGCGAACGATGTTGGTGGCCGCACGTCCGCCCTCACGCGCTGTTTGCCCGATCTGGTGGACGATCAGATAGCCGACCAACCCGAGTATCACGACCACGAGCGGCCAGCGCAGAGTGCGAAGAGTAGCGAGCCACGCCGGGGCGTGCGGATCCTGTTGGGTGTCTGTCATCTTCGGAACGCTACCGGTTTCGGCCCGGCGCCGCAAGACGTGAGCCGGTGGGAGGCAACCTTTTCGAGCTCAGGGGCATCTCATCTGTGACCGAAACAGAAGCAAAGGAGCTGCACCGTGAAAGTCAATGAAAAGGTCGCCGTCATCTTCCTTGTCCTGCTCATCGCCGCCGCCTGGGGTTTCGCATATGAGAAATATGAATCGATCGTCGACGAGACCGTCGCGCTTTCGCCGGGTGGCACAGTGTCGCTCGAGAACATCAACGGCGACGTGACGATCGAGGTCTGGGACCGTGACGAAGTCAGGGTCTATGCCCTCAAAACCGCCAGTTCCCAGGAGCTTCTCGACGCTCTCAAGGTGGAGATCAACCCGAACCCGGCCTCCGTTCAGATCGACACCGAGTATCCGTCATCGAGGGGTTACCGGGACGATGGAAGCGACCACAACGAACGCGCGCAGCGCCACATGAAGGTGGAGTACACCCTGACCGTTCCGCGTTGGGCGGTGATCGACGACGTGGACCTCGTCAATGGCAGCCTGATGATCACCGGGGTCCAGGGCGGCATCGACGCGGAGACGGTCAACGGCGACATCGTCGTGCGAGAGGCTGCGGGTAACGCTTCCCTGGCGACGGTCAACGGCGGCATCGAACTCTACGTCGATCAGCTCGGGAACTCCGACGGGGTGGACCTCGAAGCCGTCAACGGCTCCATTGATCTCTACCTCGGGTCGTCGGTCGGTGCCGACATCCGCGCCGAATCGGTCAACGGGACCCTTGCCAATGACCTCGGCATCGAGGTCACCAAAGGAAAATATGTCGGGTCGAGCTTCAACGGCTCGATTGGCGGCGGCGGATCTCGGGTCGACCTCGAAACCGTGAATGGCAGCGTCACGGTGCATAGTTGGTAAGCAGGTAAAAGCTCAATAATCTCAGGCCCCATCGGGTGACGGTGGGGCTTTTGTACATTGAATGAGCAGGTATCGGTCCGAAATCTCTTGACCGCTTGGGCGTGGGCTGTAGAATGAAGCCCCGTGGCGAAAACAACAAAGCCAGCATTGACCGGACGGCACCGTTCGGCTTCACCCTACGAAAGCTTGGTGGGGTTTTCGCGGGCTGTCCGCCGGGGCACGCACATTGCCGTCTCGGGCACTGCCCCCATCGATGCCGACGGTGAGACGGTGGCCGGTGGGGCGTACGAGCAGGCCACGCGGTGTTTCGAGGTCATTCTCGAGGCCGTCCTGGCGTTGGGCGGTACCCGCGAAGATGTCGTCAGGACACGCATGTTCGTCACCGACGCCTCCGACTGGGACGCGGTGGGCCGCGCCCATGGTGAGTTTTTTGGTGAGGTCTACCCGGCGGCGACACTGGTCGTCGTCAAGGGGCTGCTCGATCCGCGCTGGAGGGTCGAGATCGAGGCCGACGCCGAGGTCGTGACCTGATCGAGCGATTTTGCGACAGTCTTCTGGTTCACTGTGTTCATCACGAACACAGGGGGGCCTCGTGATATACTCCGCCCATCACGGTGAACGCGACCTGCCTGATTTTCAGCTTCAAAAGATCGTTGCAGTCAACGATGGAGGTGAGTGTCTCTCCACGAGATCATTCCCGGGCCGTTGGTGGCGGCGATGGATAACCTGCCGCGAATCCTGCTCGTCGATGAGAGTTCGAGTGATCGGCGGTTGTCGTCCCTGGTGCTCGCCGGTGAGTTTGGTGAGCTGAATCTGGAGGCGGTCGGCACCGCGATCGAGTTTTCTGGTGCCCTGGCCGCGGGACGTTTTGGGCTGGTCATCACCGAGGCCCGTTTTTCGTGGGGTGACGGCATCGAGGTCACCCGCCTCGTGCGTGACGTTCGGCCGGATTGCCCGGTCATCCTCTTTACCGCTGAAATCGGTGAGAAGCTGTGGAGCGAGACGCTGCGGCTCGGCGTCGACGGGTACCTTGCCAAATCTTCTGACGGTTTTGCGCGTTTGCCGGCGGTGGTGCGCTCGGTCTTTTTCAGCACCCGTCGGCGGGCGATGTCAACATCTCGCGACACGCCCTACCGCAAGCTGGTGGAAGGTCTGCCGGTGGGGGTCTTTTCAGCCACCGTCGATGGCGAGATCCTCGAGGCCAACCCATCCTTTGCAGCACTGCTCGGTCTCTTCGATCCCGAAGAGGTGGCCTGGTCGAGTTTTCCCGGCCTGTTTGCCGCGCCGGAAGCGGCCGATATGTGGCGCGGCCGAATCTCGTCCGCGCACTTCATCGGTAATCAGGAGGCCCAGTTGCGGAGAGCCGACGGCTCGTTGCTGTGGGCGCGCATCTCGTCGTGGCTGGTCGAAAACCCCCACACCGGGGCTCGCCACATACAGGGCATCGTCGAGGGAACCGACCCCTATCACGCCGTTCAGAAGGAACTCGAGGAACGGGTCGAGTCCCTCGAGAGGTCCAACGAAGAGCTCGAAAAATTTGCCTACGTGGTGTCGCACGACCTCCAGCAACCCTTGAGCGTGGTCTCGAGCTATCTCGAGCTTCTCTCGGACAGCTGCAGGGACAAACTGTCGGTTGAAGAGACGCGCTATCTCGAGCGGGCAGCGAGCAGCTCGATCCGGGTCCAGGAAATGGTCGATGCAGTGCTCAGCTACGCGCGGGTGGACTCCCAGGGGAAGGAGTTCTCGTCGGTCGATCTTGCCGATGTCTTCGAGGAGGTCAAGGGTTGGCTGTGGAAGGAGATCACCTGCGCCAGGGCCGAAATCTCCAACGATCCGCTGCCGGTGGTGGAGGCCGACCATTCGCAGATCCAACAACTGCTGCAGAACCTCCTGTCCAATGCGCTGAAGTTCGCCGACAAGGTTCCGGCCAGGGTCCATGTCGGCGTCGAGGAGGGTGACGACGAATGGCGGCTCTCGGTTCTTGATGAGGGCATCGGTCTCGATACCGAGGGCGCCGACCGGGTGTTCGTGATGTTTCAGCGTCTCCATACCGAAAAGGAATACCCGGGCTCCGGTATCGGCCTCGCGATCTGCAAACGGATCGTCGAACGGCACGGCGGCCGGATCTGGGTCGAGTCGGAGCCGAAGCGTGGCGCGACCTTTTTCTTTACGATTCCCAAGAGATCACCCGGCACAGGGATGTCATCGAATGAGTGACCGGCTATCATCCAGGGGGAGTTGAATGGTTGATCTGGCAAAGAGACGGTCTCCGCGAAGCGGCGAGACGGTACGGCTGCTCCTGGTGGAGGACTGTCCGGATCACGCCGATCTGATCCGGGCCAAGCTCGGTCGTTCGAAACGACTCAAGGTAGAGATCACCCACGTCGACCGGCTCGAAAAGGGCCTTGCCAAACTCAAGGCGGGTGGGTTCGATGTCGTGCTGCTCGACTTCTCGCTGCCCGACAGCTTTGGTCTCGAGACCTTCAGGCGTGCCAACGAGGCAGCGCCGAGGACCCCCATTATCGTCCTGACCAGCCTCGACGACAATGACCTCGCCGTGCAGGCGGTTCGCGAAGGCGCTCAGGATTACCTGATCAAACGGGAGGCCGACACTCGGCTGCTCGTACGGTCGATCCTCTATGCGATGGAACGCCAGGCTGCCGAGGAGGCGCTCAGGAACTCGGAGGAACGATACGCTCTGGCGGTGCGGGGCGCCAACGACGGTCTTTGGGACTGGGATCTCGAGGCCGACCGGGTCTTTTTCTCACCGCGCTGGAAGTCGATGCTCGATTTCGAGATCAACGATGTCGGCGACAGCCCCCGCGAGTGGTTGGACCGGATCCACCCCGACGACCATCCGCCGTTCCGACGGCACCTGGACGCCCACTTGGAAGGGGCGACCGAGCACTTCGAGTTCGAACACCGGATGCGCAACGCAGCCGGCGAGTATCTGTGGGTTCTGGCGCGTGGTGTGGCGGTTCGGGATCATAAGGGGAACCCCTATCGCATGGCCGGTTCGCAAACCGACATCACGGCCCGCAAACGGGCCGAGCACCAGCTCCAACACGATGCCCTCCACGATGGTCTGACCGGGCTCGCAAACCGCGTCCTCTTCATGGACCGCCTGGCCTGTGCGCTCGCCGATTTGCAGCGGCGGGCCCAGCCCAACTTCTCGGTTCTGTATTTTGATCTCGACCGCTTTAAAAACGTTAACGACAGTCTCGGCCACACCGTCGGCGACAAACTCCTGGTGGGCATCGCGAGTCGGCTCGAGAACTTTCTCCGACCCGGTGACACGGTGGCGCGGCTCGGTGGCGACGAGTTCGCCATCTTGATTCACCGGGTCGATGACGCCAGCGGCGCCATCCACGTGGCGGACAGGATCCAGGAAGTTCTGAGCATGAACTTTTCTATCGACGGGCACGATGTCCTGGTGACCGCGTCGATCGGCATCGCCCATAGCTCGACGGGCTATACCAACCCCGAAGAGATCCTGCGTGATGCCGATATCGCGATGTACCGTGCCAAGGCCCAGGGCAAGGCACGCTACGAGATCTTCGATCGCGACATGCACCAGAGCGCGGTGGCTCTGCTCAAGCTCGAGACCGAACTCAGACGCAGCGTCCACCGCGGCGATTTCATCATGAACTACCAGCCCATCGTGTCGCTCGGCAACGGCCGCATCGTTGGCTTTGAAGGTCTGGTCAGGTGGCAACACCCGGAACGCGGGGTGGTGATGCCCGATCACTTCATCGCCATCGCCGAGGAGACCGGACTTATCGTGCCTCTGGGATGGTGGGTCCTGCGCGAGTCGTGCCGCCAGACTCGACGCTGGCAGAACCAGTTCCCGGCCGACCCGCCGTTGTGGATCAGTGTCAACATGTCGGGCAAGCTCTTTATGAAGGCGGACATGGTCGACGAACTGCTGGGCATCCTCGACGAGACCGGTCTGCAACCGAGCAGCCTGCGCCTCGAGGTGACCGAAAACGTGGTCATGGACCACGCCGACCTGGCGGTTCGCAACCTGATGGAGTTGCGCGCCCTCGGCGTCCAGCTCTCCATCGATGATTTCGGTACCGGCTACTCGTCCTTGAGCTACCTCCAGCGTTTTCACTACGACTCGCTCAAGATCGACCGCTCCTTTGTCTCCAAGCTGGGAACGGCGGGCGATTCGCGGGCCATCGTCGAGACCATCCTCAACCTCGCCAACAGCCTCGGTATCGGTGTCGTCGCCGAGGGGATCGAGACCGCGGACCAGGTCGACCGGCTCCGGAGCATGCAGTGCCCGCACGGTCAGGGCTTCTGGTTCTCGCGTCCGCTGGCCGTCGGTGCCGCCGAAGAGCTGATCGC
>JASJGQ010000306.1:0-3548 GCA_033791425.1 Acidobacteriota bacterium | reverse complement strand
TGGGTTTGCCCGATCGCTGTTACTGGTGGTTCGGCTCTTTTTTCAATAGGGTTTCTCTGCAACTCAAGCCCCCCCCCCGGCTTGCCTATGCTGTGGCGCCGGGGGGCGTGGCGGCGGGCCCCGCGCCGCGACGTCGCGCCGTCGTGCTGGTGCTCGGGGACGGTCCGGCAACCGACCGCAGCCGATTTTCGATCGCCGAGGTGCGGTCGTATCTCGCCGAGATCGGCGTGCCGTTGGTGGTGATCCGAAACGGGACGGACGGCGACGACGGCTGGCCGGCGGGCTTCGAGGCGAGTTCTCTCGACGGGTTTGCGGAGGCCATTGAAAAGATCCGGGACCAAGTGGACACCCAGTGCGTGCAGTGGTTTCCTGCGGGCCTGGACCAACGGCAGATCGAGGCAACGCTCCCCGACGGTGCGGTTGTCGCGGGCCGCCGCGACGCCGGTGCGGGCCAGGGCCGGACGGTGTGGCGACGGGCAGCCTTGACCGGCGCCGTCTCCGAGAGCCAACCGATCTCGGGCGAGCCCATAGGCGGTGAGCAGGTCGAAGTGACGGCGGTCGAAGTGCTGGTCAGGGCGTTTGACACCAAGGGCAACCCGATAACCGACCTCGAGGCGGGGGATCTGCAGGTCGCCGAGGACGGGGCAACCGTGCCGGTGTTGGAGCTGGAGCCGGTCCTCTCCCTGGCGGAGGTCGAGGAGCCGACAATCGCTGCCGCGGCCCCCGCCCCCGCGGTCCAGAAGCCCTTACCGACACGGAAGATCGTTCCGGTATCGATCTACGTGGAGCGCCGCCTCTCCGGTTCGCCAGACATCCAACCGGCCCTCAAGGCACTCAAAGACCAGGTCGACTGGCTGACCTCTCTCGGTCCGGTGGACGTCGTGGTTGCAGATAAGTCGATCGAACCAGTCCTCGTGGGGGCCACCGATCCGGATCAAATTCGAAACGCGCTGGACTCCGTGGCATCGCTTCCATCGCACCCTCACGTGATCGAACGCATCCGTACCGAGTATCTCCGTTTCATTCGGCTCTATCCGGATCGCGGCCAGGTCTCGCAGGCCGATGCACCCGAAACTTCATCGGGTGGAGCGGCCACCTCCAGCACCCCGGACAACTCCCTCCGTGTGCGAACCATGACCATAGCCCGGACAGCGGTCTTCGAGGAGGATGCGATCTTGCGCAGCACCATGGCGCGGATGAACGACTGGGCGTTGGGGCTGCAGAACTCGGGCCCGCGATTGCTGTTCCTCGTTGGAACCGGCTTTGACGAAGATCCCATCGATTTCTACGTGAGGTTCCTCCAGCAAAAGGACCCGTCGCTCGCGACCGCAGCCCGCGCCGAGTTTATCCGCTATAACCAGTCCGCTCGGGTCGAAAGTGTTGGACGGGAGCTCGCAGCCGCCGGGTGGATGGTGGTCCCGGTCGCGACGAGGATCGCCGGCCGGCAGCGAAGCTCGGCCGAATTCTCCGGCGGTGAGACCTTCCAGTCGTTCCTCGGCGTGGGGGACTCGAACTACATCGGCGATGTGGAGTTCATGTTGCTGGATCCCCTCGGCCCGCAACAGCATCTTGCGGAGGCAAGCGGCGGCAAGGTGGTGTTGGGGAGTGGCGGTCTGAAGAAGTTGGTCAACGAAAGTGCGGGGTGGTACCGGCTCACCTACCAGGTGGCTCGGGCCCCGGACGGCGCCCTGCACGACGTGACCGTGGTCAGTGATCGATCCGAGATCGAAGTCGAGAGTACCGGTGTTGTGGTGTCGGGGACGTCGGAAGGACGAGCGGCGATGCGTCTTCGGCTGCTGCTCGACGACCCGACAGCCTCCGGCGAGCTGGCGGTGCAGGTGACTGTGGGCCAGACCGCGACGACCGACGGCAAGTTGGTCGAGGCGCCGCTCATTGCCACCGTCGATCTGGCGCCGATTGCGCCCCTGTTCTCCGCCGACGGCGCCCGAGCTCTGCGCTTTTCAATCGGCGTCCGGTCGGGGCCTGGCGTGCCTTTTGTGTCGCACTCCGTGGTGACTGCGAAGGGCGCCGTTGGGGGGATGCAGTTTGAAGCGCCCATCCAGTGGACAGGCGACGATTCGGAGCTGGCCGTGGTGGTCGAAGACCTCGGGTCCGGCGCGTGGGGCGGGACGGTGAGCAGCCTGGGGGACTGATCGGCTAGAGCCGATCAGGATCCAGGATCCAGAAATTAGGAATTAGGAATTAGGAATGCCATCCCACCGTCACCAAGCCGTGGTTGGGCATCTGGAGGGCACGCGTCTCGCGTGCCGGGTGGCTGGGCGAAATTCAAAACTCAAAACTGTCGACCTCGGTCGGGCTGGAAGACATTGCGATAGTGGCGGATGCGCCACGGCACGAGCCCACCGAGCTTTTCGATCGTGACGAGGTCGTAGCGGCATGGCCTTTCCCACAACGAGAAGCGGCCGAGATAGGCAGCTGAGACGCGGGTGAGGGTCTTTTTCTTCTTCTCGTTCAAAGCGGCGGCGGCCCCTCCGAAATCCTCGCTCGACCTGGCCTTGACCTCGACAAAGACGATCTCGCCGCGCCGTTCCATCACCAGGTCGAGTTCGCCGCCCGCTCCGCGCCAGTTGCGGTGCCGCAGGCGGTAGCCCTTGAACAACAGCAGCAGCAACGCGAGCTTTTCGCCAGTGCGGCCGAATTGGTGTCGGCGGAGCGGAGCCATGGGTGGATTGTAGTGCGGCCGTAGCCATCTGCCGGAATGTGCGGGCGGGACGCCTGCACCACAAGGTTCCTCTGGATTGTTGAGGAGATTTTGTAGAGCACGCGTCCCGCGTGCGGGGCGGGGGTATCGGGAGCGGGTCCGGCTTCGTTCTGCTAACTACGCAGGAACCGCTATCATGCGCCGGTGCGAACCGACGACTTCGACTTCGAGCTCCCTTCTGAGCTGATCGCGCAGCAACCCGTGCCGCGGGGGACGTCGCGGTTGATGGTGCTCGATCGTAGTTCGGGGCAGGCGACGCATCTCGACGTCCGCAGCCTGCCCGAGCTCTTGCGTCCCGACGATCTCCTCCTGTTCAACGACACCCGGGTGATCCCGGCACGGCTCTTCGCCAACCGGCCGACCGGCCGGCAATTCGAGCTGTTGCTCCTCCGGCGGGTGGATGACGAGAACTGGGAAGCCCTGATGAGGCCGTCCGCCCGGGCCCGCACCGGCGAGCGACTCGAACTGGAAGACGGTGGTGCGGTCATTCCCATCGAGCGAAAAGGAGAGGGTCGATGGAGAGTGCGCTTCGACCCCGTCCTCGATCTCGAGCGGCTCGACGGGCTCGGCGAGATGCCGCTGCCGCCCTATATTGAGCGGCCCCAGGGAGGAGTCGAAGCAGACCGCACAGCCTACCAGACGGTCTACGCCGCCAACCCGGGCGCTGTGGCTGCGCCGACCGCCGGTCTCCACTTCACCGATGAGTTGCTGGACGCGATTCGCGAAGCCGGTATCGAGATCGCCTTTCTGACCCTCCACGTCGGTCTCGGCACGTTCCGTCCGGTGCAGGTCGATAACATCGCCGACCACGAGATGCACGAGGAGT
>JASJGQ010000305.1:0-3381 GCA_033791425.1 Acidobacteriota bacterium | reverse complement strand
TACATACAGGGCCAGCAGCGGGACTGAAGCCAGCAGGGTGATCCAGGTCGTGCGCCAGACCGTGCTCGGCACCAGCGCCGCCCGCAGGATGTAGCCGAATGACAGACCCAGCATCAGGGCGGTGAGCACCTGTTCCAGTTGCAGCCCGGCCAGGAGGGCGAGTGCCCCGGGCTCGAGTGTCGTCGGATCGACACCCTGGAATTCGGTCATCATCTCGAACGCCTGTGGAGCGATGTTGCGGCCCATCAGAGCCACCGCCACCGACGAGCCGAACAGGGACGCGCTCTCCACCCACATCACGAAGCGGCGCGACCGCAGACCGCGGCGGCAGAGAAACCACACGGCGTAGCAGATGAACAGGGCCAACCAGGAGAGCGCATTCGAGACGGTGAAGAGCTCGCGCCAGTAGCCCATGGCCAGATAGATCGCGGTGGTGGCGCCGTTGCCGACCAGCCACACGATCGTCAAGACCTTGCCGAACAGCGCAACCCGACGTTGGTAAAACCTGAGGTTTTCCGGGGTGTCGGTAAGGGTGGTGCGGTTCGTAGCCATGGCGATGCGGAATCCTACCACCACTTGTGCAGGGGTTTAGCTGAAAAACCGTGGATTGGGGTGCGAACCGACACACTAACGAGAGCATCCAGGCGACGGGAGATTTCTCGACTCGCTTCCGGCTTCGCCTTCCAGGCTGCGCCGTGACGGGCCGCTCGCTCGAAATGACAGTTTGTGAGGGTGCTGAGTGCGTGCAGCGCCCCTCGGTCTTCCGTCAATCCGACTGAGGGAGCGGAGCCACCATCCTTATACTGTCATTCCGACCGAGGGAGCGGAGCGAGTGAGCGGAGGAACCTCATCGGGTGCTCATGAAAACGCCATCCCTCCAGCCTCTCACCAGCAAGGGAAGAGTCAAAAGAAGAAACCCCCACGCCGGCACCCTCAGAATTCGAGCAGAAATGCCGCCAAACGTTCGAATCGCTGCTGGGCCTCGTCCCGGTCATCCGACTTCAGCCGGTCGAAATCCCGGGCCACCACCGCGTCGCGGTGGCCGAGAACCTGGATCTCCAGCTCCATGTGATCGGCAGACCACAGGTTGACCGGAAGAGACACCACATCGGTCTCCTTCCAAGGCATCAATCACCTCCGGCTTCAACCGAAAGCATGCCTCAAGGTGTTACCTATGTCCTGATACGAAAGTGTTTTCTATGTCCTGAGGTCGTACACGTGAGCCCCAGGAACAGCCGCGGAAAATATACCGAGCCCCGGAGGGGCGACAGGTGATTGCTCTCGCGGGATCCGGCTTGCGTTGTCGGCGAGCCAGGCGTCGAAGGTCTGCATCCCCGGCAGCAGCTCCCGTGAAAAGCTCAGGTCGCGGCTGCCGCAGAAGGCCTCCTGGAAGTCGCGTTTGAACTGGAACATGTTGCCGAGATCTTCGGCCCCCGGGAAACCGAGCCCACGGTAGACCTCGGGCTCGATGGCGTTGTAGCGGACCTCGCGGCCGTACGCCCGAGTCAGCGCGGCAGCCATCTCTTCTCCGGTCATGTGCTCGCCGGCGATGCCGACGGTCTTGCCGATGAACTCGTCTCCCCGCTTGAAGATTGAATAGGCCGATCGTCCGATGTCCTCGGCTGCGATGCCCGGCAGCTTGCCCTCGCCCATCGGCATGGTGAACAGCAACGTGCCTTCCGCGTCCTCCTTGGGGCCCATGCCAAAGTGGATCAGGTTGTCCCAATAGAACGAGGTCAACAGGTGGGTTGTGGGCACGCCCAGATCGGGGAACACGTGATCGACCTCGCCCTTGGCGTCGAAGTGCGGCACCTTGTAGGAGCCCATCAGGGTCGGCATGCGGTCGTCGTCGAGCGGCACAAAACGACCACCACGTTTCCCTTGGATCCGGAACATCAATGAGGAACGCGTCGCCGGTTCAGATCCTCCAGCACGCCAACATCGATGCAACGCTACCCTTGCGATGCATCAAGGGGAGGTATCCAGATGTGCGCCTCAAACCAACACGATCGTGCCCAGGTCCACATCGTCGGTCGAAACCGGGATCTTGCGCTTGACCTTTTTCCTGCCCGGCGCCTGGAAGACCAAGAGGTAGTCCCCGGGCGGAATGGACGCAAAGCGAAAAGCGCCATCGGTGGCCGACACCGTCCTCTGTTTGACGTCGCCGCCGGATAGAGAGATGAGCACTCCGGGCAACGCGCCGCCATCGGCGCTGACGACGATTCCAAACACCCGGCTCCCAGAGTCGTCATCGACCCCGCTCACGTCGCCTTCGCCGGCGAAGGCTCCGATCGCCGAAACTGCTGCCAGGATAAAGACGACCATCGTCGCGACGTGGGACGTACGGCTTTGAAACGTGCGACTTTTCATTGTCAGTCCCCTTTTGAATTCACGGTAGCACGATGCCAGAGGCAAGAGTTTGTGGTTTTGTGGTCAGTGGCAAGCGATCTCCGTGGTTCGGGTGTCCCACCCGCACGTGCAGCCGAGACGGCCGCACCACAAAAAACCCGGCGGTACCTGCTGATTTTCGCAAGTGGCTCGCGTGGCACCCACGCTACGCCCTTCGGAACTCGAGCCTTCGATGCGCATCGATCAGCCCGGTTCGCACCTTCCGGCCAAACGGGCAGGCGGCGTCGCACGGGCCGACACATGCGTCACACGCCGCCGCGGTCAACGCCTCGGGCAGCTCCCCGTAAAGCCGCATCGCTTCCTTCTCCCGACCGTAACAGGTGAAATACATCTCATAGCGCATGATGTCGGCGACCGCGACGTGCTGTGGGCAACTGCCCTCACAGGTGGTACAGAACCGGCAGTAGCGGTTGAACATCTCGCGGCCGTAGTGGTGCAGCATCGCGACCTCGCGCTCGTCGAGACTCGACCCGACCGCCTCGAGGCATTCCTGAATCTGGTTGAAATTGGAGAGGGTCACCGACACGCTCGAGACATATGGATTCGTGAGTGCCCATTTCCACGTCGCCTGTTGGAATGACAGTCCACCGGCCTCGAGGCCCTTGACCTCGTGCTTGCGGTTGCCGGCGTTGGTTTTGAACACGATCGTGCCGATCCCCTGCCGCGCCGCCCGCCGGAGGATTTCGTCCTGGTCGGGGTAGGACACGAAATCGTACTTGATGAAGAACACCTCGTACTGTCCGCAATCAATGCCCGCTTCGAGCCACGCCTGCATGCCGCCGTGGTGGCTCGAGAGCCCGAGGTGGCGGACCTTGCCAGCCTGTTTGGCGCGGTGTATTGCTTCGAAAAGGTCCTCCGCCAGAACATCATCGAGCGACTCGACCATCGAGTTGTAATAGACATCAATGACATCGGTGCGCAACCGACGGAGGCTGGTGTCGATATCTGCGAGAAGAGAGTCGACGCTGTCGT
>JASJGQ010000304.1:0-6537 GCA_033791425.1 Acidobacteriota bacterium | reverse complement strand
CGGGTGGAGATTCGGATCGGGGAAGAGATGCCGCCGACAACTGCGACCGCCCAGACGGTCGCCGAGCAGGTCGCTGCCCTGGGTGGATGGGACGTACCGGAGCCTTACCAGACGCCGGAAGAGAAGTAGGAAGGCACGCGAGACGCGTACCCCACAAAACAGCTGACGGATGCCTTGTGGGGCAGCCGTCCCGGCTGCCGGGTGGGCGGGGGAAAGGAATCTGGGTCAATCAGCGTGATCTGGGGGCGAAACCGAGCGGGTGGGTGGAAAATCCGAAATCCGAAATCCGAAATCCGAAATTCTAGTCCTCTAGAGTCTCATACGGCTCAGGCACGTCCCACCCGCCGAGATCTGCAACCTGTTCTGCGACCGTTTGAGCGGTCACCCTTTCGGGTTGGATCGCCTCCCCGATCCGAATCTCCACCCGGGACCAGAATCGCCGGAAGGGCCGGGTCATGGCGCGCCCCGATTCACGGCTGAAGAAACTCCCCCACAGACCCACCAGGGCCACCGGCACCACGGGAACAGGTGTGCGCTCGACGATGCGTTCGATCCCCAGCCGGAATGGCGCCAGTTGTCCGTCCCGGGTGATCCCGCCCTCCGGGAAGATGCACACCAACTCTCCCGCCTCGAGCTCGCCGGCAATCCGATCGTAGGCCTGTTGGAGGACCTCGGAATCATCACGCCCCGACGCGATGGGAATCACCTTGGCATCGCGGAAGAGGAAACGGATCAAGGGCAGCGTCGCAAATTCGTTGTCCATCACGAATCGCACTGGTCTCGTTGACGCAGAGGCCATAAACAGCCAGTCAACAAAAGTGACGTGGTTGGCGGCGAGCACCGCGGCGCCTTCGGCTGGAATGTTGTCCGGGTGTACAACCCGCACCCGATACAGAATGTTGGTCAAGCACCAGGCCAGGAAGCGCAGCAAAAACTCCGGAATGACGGTGTAGATGTAAATCGCGACCGCGACGTTGAGCAGCGCCAGCGTCAGGAAGATCCCGGGAATCGACACCCCACGAGCCAGCATGGTCACCAGCATCAGCGATGACGACACCATCAAGAGCGCGTTGAGGATATTGTTGCCGGCAATAACCCTGGAGCGTTCCGAGGCTGCGGACCGCTGTTGGATAAAGGTCATCAGCGGCACCGTATAAAAACCCGAAAAAACGGCGATCATGAAGAGGTCGAACAACACGTGCAAACCGCCGGAGGCCCGGAGGAAAGCGGCAACCGTCAGCATCGGACCTTCAGCCGGCGCAGTAAATCTCCAACCCGAAAAGGCGAGATCGACAGCAAACACGCTGATGCCGATCGACCCCAGCGGTACCAGACCGAGCTCCAGGTGGCGCCGCGAGAAGCGCTCGCAGAGCATCGAGCCGGTGCCGATCCCGACGCAGAAGGTGCCGAGGCACAGGGTGACGACCGTCTCCCCCCCGCCGAGCACATCTTTGGAAAAATTCGGAAGCAGCGACAAAAAAGAGGCGCCGAGAAACCAGAACCACGAGATGGCAAGGATCGACAGAAACACGGAGTGGACGCCCCGCGCCACTCTCAGGATGTCGATGGTGGGCGTCACTGGATTGAGGATGACCGGCAGTTCAGGATTGGCTGCGGGCAACTTCTTGATAAACCGACTGGTCACGTACCCTGCCATCGCAACAAGCACGACCATAAAGCCGAGGCGCGACACCCAACGCTCACCTCCGGACACCACCAGACCACCTGTAATGGTGCCGATAAGAATAGCGAGAAAGGTGGCCATGGCCACCAGTGCATTCCCGCCCACGAGGGTGTCGTCATCGAGGAGTTCGGGCAGGATCGCATATTTGGCCGGGCCGAAGAACGTGGATTGCATCCCCATCAGGAACAACACGGTCAGCAGCAGAGCGAGGCTGTCAGTGGCAAAGCCGACACCCGCCAATGCCATGACCCCGATCTCCCAGATCTTGACCCAACGGATCAGGCGCCACTTGGGCAGGCGGTCGGCGAGTTGTCCGGCGGTGGCCGAAAAGAGAAAAAACGGGAATATGAAGATCCCCGCACAGGCCACCACGATGGTCTCCGAACTCAGTCCCAAAAGCGTCATCGAGCGATAGGCGACGAGAATCACCAGTGCGTTCTTGAACAGGTTGTCGTTGAACGCACCCAGAAGCTGGGTCCAGAACAGCGGCCAGAAACGCCGCTCACCAAGTAGATGAAGCTGGCTCAACCTTCGACCTCACCAGGCGCCCGCCGGCGACAAGGCACTCCGTGAGCAGCCGACATCAATGGTGAGGTGTGGTGTCACCGCCGCCGTTTCATGGCAAACATGCGTTCGTCCGCCTCGGCCAGCGCCCGCGAGATATCCGGCGGCGAGACACACGACGAGACGCCCCAGTCGACCCGTAGCTGCTCGTCGTAGGGAAATTTCTCGGTTGATTCCTGGAGAGAGCTGATCAGACCGGTAAATCGTCGTTTCGCAGCTTCGTGGTCGGCACCGCGCAACACCACCACGAACTCGTCGCCGCCCCAGCGAACGACGAGATCACCGGGCCGGATCGACCCCATCAATATGTCCGCCACCAGTCGCAGGGCCTCGTCGCCCACTGCGTGCCCGTGGCGTTCGTTGATCCGTTTGAGGTTGTCCACGTCGATCAACACCACCGACACCGGTTGGCCACCGTCCCAACGGTCAAACCACGCGCGCAGCGCCTGCCGGGTCGGACAGCCAGTCAAAGGATCAGCCTCGGACAACCGCAGAAGATGCTCGTGATCGTCCTCGAGATCTATGAGTTGATTGCGAAGCGAGTCCACTTCGGCACCGGCCTGGTCGAGGATCGTCGCCGCTGCGACACCGACCATGCCGCCAAGCACCAGCACCCCGATCACCCCGTCCAACCCCAACTCGAGCGACGGGCGAAGAGCTGTCACCATCAGACCGGTCCCGGCAATCGCTAGCAATGCGATCCCAAGACCGAATAGCTGCCGCGAGAAGTGTTCACCTGCTCGTTGTCCGAGCCAAATGGCAACCAACAGCAGCGCCAGGCCATAGAGGCCGCGCCACATGACACCGGGCAGCACGAAAGAAGCCATACCGAGGGCAAGAACTGTCAGGAGGAGGATACCGGCCCACCCCCAGGTCGCACCTTTCGACCCACCGGGCAACGATCGGCCGATCAACATCAGACCGGCCACCACCAGTGCACCGCCGGCGCCGCGCGGGCCATCAGCGACGACGGGCGTTCCCAGCCCCTGGCCGATGGCGATCAACAGCCAACCGACGGCCATGCCCGGATCGAGGCGCTGCGGCATCAATCGCCCGAGGTGCCACAGCGCCGCCCCGGCCGTGAGACCGACCCCAACCACTCCCGCTTCCGACCAGGTGAGCGCCATGCGGGCAATTATGGCAGATCAGCGGCCGAACATCAGGATGATCCGAGGTCTTCCAAGAATGCGACGCACAGGTCGACTATTGCTTGCGGTTGTTCGACCACAACCGCGTGGCCCGCGCCTTCGATGATTTCGAAGCGTGCGCCCGAAATGGCGTTGGCGAGACCCCGGGCGCGGTCCAACGGCACGAAGCCATCGAGTTCCGCCGCGATCACGAGGGTCGGAGCCGTGATCTCCACCAGCTCGTCCCGGAGTCTCAGGGAATGGGCGGAGTCGAGAAGCCCGATCAGTCCCTCAAACCACGCATCGGGGAGGGCGGCGATCTGCGTGCGCCGCTGCGAGCGCTCTGCCGCGTGGGCAGCGACCCATCTAGGGGAATAGACCACCGGTTCGAGAGTGTCGGAAAGGGCGCCGCGATCGTCGCCTTCGAGGGCTTCGACACACCCCTGCCGCCACCGCCCCACTTCGTCGGCCATGACATCGTCAAACCCGTCAGCCGAGGCGATGGTGATCAGAGATCGCGCGCGGTCGGGGTGACGAGCGGCGAAGAGGGTCCCCACCACACCGCCGAACGACGTGCCAACCACGTGCACCGAGTGGAGTCCCAGATGATCGAGCAGGGTCGCCAGGTCGTCCGCGTGTTCCGCGACGTCGCGAGGTGGCTCTCCGGGAGTCATCAGCTGACCTCGAAAATCGCAGCGAATCACTCTGAAAGTCTCCGCCAGCGGTCGCGCCACGGCCTGCCAAGAGACCGCTGTCATGGCGATCCCATTCAGCAGCAACAGAGGCTCCCCGGCTCCCTCGCTTTGAACAAAAAGAGGAGACGGGCTGCCGCTCACGCCGCGCCGTCTCCGCCCGGCATCTCGAAGTCCACCGATTTTGCCGCCATAAAGGCTTTCAAAGCCGGAAAGAAAATATCGGGTCGTTCGATATAAACCACGTGGCCGCTCTCCGGCACCAGTTCGTAGCGGCTGTTGGGAAAGAACTCCGCGAGCTTCTCCTGCTGCCACAACGGAATCGCCCGGTCGTGAGCCCCAGCGAGGATCAGGATCGGCGCCGTCACCTGCCGGTAGCCATCAACCCGTTCCTCGATGTTTGCGAAGAACGGGTCCTGGGCTTCGGTCAGGCGAATCAGACAGTATCGGTAGTCGATGTAGCGGTCGTAGAAGCGCTGACGCATTGCCGCGAGCTGTTCGTCCGAGATGTTCTTGACGAAGCGCTCGGAGAAGATCTTCTCGTACATATAGTGGGTGTAGAGCTCGAATTCGCCCTCGGTCCCGCGGTAGAAGCGCAGGGAGATGTCCTGGTACATCTGGAAAAGCTTTTCCCGGCTGGCGAGGATGCCCGAAAGAACAAGGGTGTGGAGCCGCTCGGGGTAGAGGCGGGCGAACTCCAGAGCGATGAAACCACCATAGGAGATCCCCATGGGATGGATCTTATCGATCCCGAGTTCGTCCATGATGAGCGCCAGATAGCTGGCCAGCTCGTCGATGAAGTACGGCTTATCCTCCTTCGAGGACTCACCCTGGCCGAGGAAGTCATACAGAACGACATCGTAGTCGTCGATCAAAAGGGGCAGGAAGCCATACCAGGCCTTGGTGTGCATGGCGAGCCCGTTGAGCAGACACACCGCCTCGCGGTCGCCCTTGCCAAAGTACTCCCACCAGACGCGCTGACCATCGACCTCGAGATGACCGCTACGGTCAGGCGTCAACTCGTTCGCCATGTGAAACCCCCTCGTTAGTTTTGAGTTTTTAGTTTTCAGTTTTTAGTTATTTGTCCCCCGCCCACCCCGGAGCCCGCGGTGTGGGATGGGAACTCAACACTCAAAACTCATAACTCAAAACTCCCTTCTCAGGCTCTCCTGAGGACGGTGCAAACGCTTGCGCAAATCGGCCCACCGATGTTGAAGGTCGCTGCCAGTTTGGGGTTCGGCACCTGCAGCTCGGCCGGCACCTTGCCCTGGAGCTGCCACGCCGACCACCCGATCATCGCAACGCCGGAGGCTCCCACCGGATGGCCCTTGGCAATCAACCCGCCCGAGGTGTTGATGCCGCACTCTCCCCTGGCGTCGGCTTTGCCCTCGGCCCAGAACCGCGCGCCCTCGCCATAGCCGGCCTTGCCGATGACCTCGGTACCGATGGCGGCCATGACCGTAAAGCAGTCGTGGATCTCGGCCACGTTGACGTCGGCCGGGCTCGCTCCAGCCAGCTCATAGGCGGCGTTCATGGCGGCGAATGCGCCCGCCGGCTTGAGGATGTCGCGACCGGCCTTGAGCAGCGGATCGGTGGCCTGTCCCCACCCCGCGATCTCGACGCAGTCGGCCTTGGCGACGCCGAGCTTGGCGAGGCCCTCTTCGGTCGCCACGATCAGACCCGCGTAGCCGTCGGTGATCTGCGAACAATCGTAAGTCTTGAGGGGCAACCCTTCGACGATATAGCGGTTGCGGCCCTCGGCCGTCGCCGCCTCGTCGACCGACACATGAATTTTCTGCATCTGGGCATACGGGTTGTGGTTGCCGTTGCCGTACTCGCGGGACGAAATCTCGGCGAATTCGCGCTCGGTGGTGCCGTGGGCCGCCATGTAGTCACGCATCACCTCGGCAAAGAGGTGGGGGAAGATATAGACCTTGCCCTCGCGCTCGTCCGGGTGCGAGAAATAGCCGAGGACCTCACCGATCTGAGCGCCATCCATCTTGCCTTCGTCGTTGCGCATCTTTTCGAAGCCCACCGCGAGGCCGACGTCGCCGAGCCCCATCTGGAGCTTGCCGATCACGCTCAAGACTGACTGCCCGCCGCTGGCGCAGGCGTTCTCCACCGCCTCGATGGGTTTGGCGCCCAAACCCGGCACCATGGCGACCAGACCGGCCAACAGCCCCTGTTGGTTGAGCGAGTAGTTGCACGTGGCGCCCACCGAGGCAACATCGATGGTCGACGGATCAGCGCCGATTTCGGCTGCTGTTTCAGTGACGGTGTTGGCGATGATCTCCGGCACCGTCATGTCAAAGAGCTTGCCAAACTTGGATTGATGATACGCGGCGATGTACATCTTTTTCATTGAGTGAACTCCTTTTCGGAAGGTGATTTCATTTCAAAAGGCGACCGGGTTTTTCGACCCCTTCTTGACACCCGACAGTCCCCTGGCAGGTGGCCGGCATTCCTAATT
>JASJGQ010000303.1:0-12257 GCA_033791425.1 Acidobacteriota bacterium | reverse complement strand
GAGGTCCCAGGTGGCCCTGTGGGTTCCGGTTTTGACCTCGAGTTTGGGTTCAGGCTTGCTCCGCGGGTTCCAATCGGGATGTTCTGAAGAGGTGTAGACAGGTTTTTTGAGGCTGCTGAGACGGCGCACCGGTTTCTGGTTGGCGTCGAGAATCTCGAGGCTGATCTCGCCCTCCGGCTTTGCTGCCAGGTAGTAGGTGATCGAGGCGCCACGAGGAGGGTTGGCTCCGGCCCCGTCCTTGCTGCCGTACGGGGCGCTGGCATAACGCCACTGGATGGCGGTCGGCGGCGCAAAGAAATGCGCCTGCGCAGCCGCAATTTCTGATGACATCTCGCGCACCGGAGTCAGGTCATCGAGGATCCAGGCCGATCGGCCGAGGGTCCCGACCACAAGATCGTTTTCGGCGACTGCGAGATCGACCACTGAGACCGTGGGCATATTGAGGCGCAGCGACTGCCAGTGCAGTCCATCGTCGCGAGACACCATGACGCCGCGCTCCGTACCCAGAAAAAGCATCCCTCGGCGTTTCGTGTCTTCGCGCACCACGTGGAGGTAAATCTCCTGGTCGAGACCAGTGCTGAGAGAAGTCCATGTGCGGCCGAGATCGGAGGTTTTGAAGAGATACGGGGTTTCGTCGTCGAGACGGTGCGAATCGCCAACCACGAAGGCGGTGCCGGCGTCCCACCGCGAGGCCTCGATAATGCTGATGGTGGCCCACTCGGGAATGCCCGGGGGCGTGACGTTGCTCCACGTCGTGCCACCGTCAAGGGTGACGTGGACCAGGCCGTCGTCGGTTCCTGCCCAGATGAGGCCGGACTGAAGGGGCGACTCGGCGGCGGCGAAGACAGTTCCATAAAACTCGACGCCGGTGATATCGCCGGTGATCGGGCCTCCCGACCATCCCTGTTTCTCGCGATCGTTCCGTGTCAGATCGGGGCTGATCGCAGTCCAGTTTTGCCCGGCGTCGTCGGTTCGGAACAGCTGGTTGGCGGCGTGATAGACCACATTCGGATCGTGAGGCGAGACCAGGATCGGGGACGTCCACTGAAAACGGTAGCGGAGGTCGGCAGCAGGGTGTCCGGAGCCGTTGTCAGGATAGATCCCAACGTGGGGCGCCTGCCCGGTCCGCCCGTTGTAGCGAGAGATGTAGCCCAGATATTCTCCCGCCCACACGGTGTCGGGGTCGGTCGGGTCGGCCACGACGTGGCCGGCCTCACCGCCGCCCACAGAGTGCCAGTCCGAGAGCAGAATGCCGCCGCTGTGGAGGCTGTCGCTCGGTCCGGACACGGTTCCGAAGTCCTGCAGGCTCCCGAGCACCCGGTAGGGCGTGCGGGTGTCGACCGACAGGTGATAGAACTGCCCGATCGGTAGACGTGGCCGGTGCCAGGTCTCTCCGCCGTCAAGGGAGAGCGAGACGCCCGCATCGCTGCCAACAATGATCCGAGCGCTGTTTTCAGGGTCGATCCACACGTCGTGGTAGTCCCAGCCGCCGCCTTTGACCGCACGCACGGTGCGGCCCCCGTCAATCGTCTTGAGCATTGATACCTGTGGAAACCAAACGGTGTCCGCGTTTGCCGGGTCAACCGTCAGTGTCGTGTAGTACCACGCTCGCTGCTGAAGACCACGGGACGAATTCACCAGCTTCCAGCTTGAGCCGCCATCGTCAGAGCGGTAGAGCCCGCCGTTCGCAGCTTCGATGAGAGCGTAGACGCGGGCGTTGGGACCGGGAGCGACGCGCACCCCCACCTTGCCCCACGGTGGCGCCGGCAGGCCTTTGCCCTCGAGCTTTGTCCATGTGTCACCACTATCCCGCGACACGTACAGGCCACTGCCGGGGCCGCCTGAGGTCATGCCCCAGGGTTGGCGTCTGGTCTGCCACAGACCGGCGTAGAGAATCCGCGGATTGGCGGCATTGAAGCAAACGTCGGAAGCACCGGTGTCGGCATCCTCGAAGAGCACCTTGGTCCAGGTTGCGCCACCATCTTTTGTGCGAAACACCCCGCGATCGGGCCCCGGTCCGAATGGGCTGCCGAGCACCGCCGCGAACGCGATATCCGGTTCGTGCGGATGGACGACGATGGTGCCGATTTGTCCCTCCGTAATCCACACGTGTTTCCAGTTCGCGCCGCCATCGGTCGATCGGTAGATGCCGTTGCCCTCACCCACGTTGCCGCGAATGTTGGCCTCACCCGACCCGACCCAGACGACGTTGGCATCCGACGGTGCCACTGCGATCGAACCGATCGACGAGACCGGTTGTTTATCGAAGATCGGTTTCCAGTCGAGGCCGCCATTGACCGATTTCCAAACTCCGCCGGCAGCGGTTGCGGCGAAAAAGGTGAGCGGGTCGCCAGCCACTCCGGCGACCCGGGAGACACGGCCGCCGGCCGCCGGACCTATCAGCCGGTATTCCAGGCCGCGGAGAGGATCGTCGTTCTTGGCCCCGGCATCGTCTCCAGCGGTTAGGGCGAGAGGTGGAACCAGCAACAACACAGCACTGACCAGCGTTCGGAATGTGGTCGTCATCAGGATCTCCCTTGGCGTCGTGGACTCGAGACGAGATGCATCATACCGGTGTTTCGCCTCCACCGGCGCACGACTCGAGCCCTCGTTGCACCACCTTTCACCTGGCAGGATCGTGGTAATTTGTCAGTGGACGAGAGCAGTTGATGACTGCCAGAAAGTGACTGGCTCCCGCCACGGCGTGATGACTTGCCCGCGATGACGAGGATCGAAGTTGTTGGAGGTAGGCGATGGACGTGCTGCGCGAGATTGATGACAACCTGCAACGTGGCGAGGATCAGAGAGTCGCTGAACTGACCCGCAAGGCGATCGATGACGGCCTGAGCGCAGCCGACATTCTCAACAACGGCCTCCTCGCGGGAATGGCGGTTGTCGGTCGGAAGTTCGGGGCGCACGAGATCTTTCTGCCGGAGGTCCTGCTCGCCGCGCGCGCGATGAACGCCGGAGTCGAGGTTTTGAAGCCGCTGTTGATCGCCGACGAGGTGCCGAGCCTTGGCAAGGTCGTGATCGGGACCGTCAAGGGAGATATGCACGATATCGGCAAGAACCTGGTGGGCATCATGCTCAAGGGGGCCGGTTTCGAGGTGGTGGATCTCGGCAGCGATGTGCCGGCAGAGCGTTTCGTTGACACTGCTACGGCCGAGGGCGCCGCCGTCATCGGCCTGTCGGCCCTCCTCACCACCACCATGGCGGGGATGAAAAACGTCGTCAATCTGATCAGGGAACGAGGTCTCGACGGCGATATCAAGGTCATCGTCGGCGGCGCGCCGTTGTCAAAGGACTTTGCCGCCGAAATCGGCGCTCACGGTTACGGCTACGACGCCACCTCGGCAGTCGATCTGGTCAAAGAGCTGTCCGGGGTTGCCTGATGCCTTCGCTGACGGAACGCCTTCAAACAGGCGACGTCCTGGTCAGCGACGGCGCCTGGGGCACGCAGCTGATGGCGCGCGGTCTCGAGCCGGGTGACAGCCCCGAAGCCATAAACCTCTCCGACCCGGAGATCCTGGCATCCATCGCTCAGCTTTATGTCGAGGCCGGCGCCGATCTCGTGACCACCAACACCTTCGGCGGCTCGCCGCTCAATCTCGAACGCTACGGATTGGCGGAGCGGACGGAGGAGATCAACCGGGCGGCGGTCGAGGCACTGAAACCGGTGGTTGCCGGACACGCCTTGATCTCGGCATCTGTCGGTCCGACGGGCAGCATGCTCAAACCCCACGGAGATACCGACCCGAAGACCATGAGCGACGCCTTTCACCGGCAGATCGGTGCTCTGATCGATGGGGGGGCGGACGTTATCTGCATTGAGACGATGATCGATCTCAACGAAGCCCGTCTTGCGGTCGAGGCGACGCGTGCACTTTCGAGCGACGTTCCAATCATCGCCACCATGACATTCGACGCGACGCCTCGGGGCTTTTTCACCATGATGGGAACCACCGTCGAGCAGGCCAGCACCGGCCTCGTCGAGGCGGGGGCGGATGTTGTCGGATCGAACTGCGGCAACGGTGTGGAGAAGATGGTCGAGATCGCCCGCGAGTTCGCGGCCCACGCCCCTTTTCCGATCATCATCCAATCCAACGCCGGTCTTCCCGAACACCATGACGGGGAGTTGGTCTACCCCGAAGGCCCAGAATTCATGGCCTCGAAGGTCGGCCAAATGATCGATCTCGGAGTGAAGATCATCGGCGGCTGCTGCGGCACGATGCCCGACCACATCCGCGCCATCAGGGCCGCGGTGGATGCCCACCGCGGCCCCGATGGCGAATTAGGAATTCGGAATTAGGAATTCGGAATGCCGCCACCGAACCGCGCTCATCACATGCGGAGCCGGGGAAGAGGGCGGGTGGAAATTCCTCATTCCTCACTCCTAATTCCTCATTCTCCTCAGTGCGTGTGCTCGGCTTCCTCGCCGAAGTAGGCCTTGCGGAACTGGGTCACCAGACTGCGGAGAGTCGTGATCTCGTCGAGGTTGGTGGACTGTTTGGCCTTCATGGCGTGGATCTGAATGGCGTGGAGTATGGCCAGCTTGTGGATGTACTCGTTCATGGCCTTTTCGTCGTCATGGTCGACCGCGGGTTTGATCCGCTGCGCCATGAAGTAGGCGGTGACGATGTCCTGGATCTCCTGGGCGTGTTGTTCCTTGTTGTCGACCCAGCGCACCAGTTGGTTGTAATCAACCGGCGTCGCGGAACCGAGGGCCACGATCTTCTGCATCGATTTTTCGACCGTCGTGATGTGTTCTTCGATGAGCTGTACGCGAAGTTCGTCGTTGTAGATTCCGCACGGAATCTGGCAGTGGGCCGAGACCTGGAGCGTGATGCCGAGACCGGCGGCGAGCACCAAAAAGAATACTGTCGTCGTGAAGCGTTTCATGAGTTCCCCCGTTTCTGTTCGTCGTCTCTTCGTCCACAACCGGGCGGCCGTCGCGGGTATTTCCGGTGGTCAGTTCGCGTTGAGGACCGAGACCAGCCTGCTGAGTCGAATGACGTTTCCATTGCGGAGCACAGACACCTCGAACTGGTCGTCATCGCCGAGCGCCTTGCGCTTCGTGAGGATCTTTTTGTGAAAGTCGGGTTCGCCAATCCGAACCCCGTGAACCGATAGGATGATGTCGCCGCCGAGCGTCAGGTCCTGCCCTGCGATGTTGGCCTTGAGGTTCCCGGCGCGCAGCCCGAGAGCCGAGGCGAGTGAACCCACGGCAACCGCTTCCACGAGGATGCCGGAGCTCTGAGGAACGTTGAGAGCCGCCGCGACCGTCCCGTCGATCAGGTTACCGTGAAGGCCCGTCCAGGCTGTGGGTTCGTCGATCAGGACCTTCATGGCGAGATCCGACGTCACGACAAAACCGAGGCCCTGGGATCCGCCGCTGGTCGAGAAGATGTGGCTGACGACCCCGATGACCTCGCCCCGCGTGTTGAACATCGGTCCGCCCGAGTTGCCCTGGTTGATCGCGGCGTCCGTCTGCAGAAGCTCGACCTTCTCGAACCCGCCGAAGAGGTGATTCGGGGCCCGCCGGGCGCTGATATGGCCGACCGTCATGGTATGGGCAATGCCGTAAGGCGCCCCGATCACGAAGACCTGGTCACCGACCAGGGCGTCGGCGGCGCTTCCGAGGAGGGCCGGCGTGATGCCCACCGGCACGGACTCCGCCTGGATCAGCGCCACATCTGCGCTGGGATCCGAAGCGAGCACCCGCGCTGGGACCTCGTCGCCGGTGACGAACTTGACGGTTATCTTGTCCGCGATCTGCACGACGTGGGCCGCGGTCATGATCCGACCGTCGGATGAGATCAAGAAGCCGGAACCGATGCTGCCCGCAGCGACCCGCCGCGATGGTCCCTTGTCGGCCACGACCTGCTGAATGGTTGTGATTTCCACCACCGATGAATCCACCGCACGAAATAGATCGGAGAGACTCCGGGTGTCTTCGGCAGTCGCGGATCCGCAAACAACCACCGCCAGAGTCAACGAGAGGACGATACTGAGCTGCTTCATAGGTGCTCCCTGGTTGTTGGCGCGATCTTCGACCCATCGGTTCTTATTGGATAAGAGGCACCTCACCGGCCATTTCGTACTCGATGACGGTGTCCATCTTGTGTTCGATCTGGAAGAACCGGGCCACCGTCCGCCCGGACAATGCCTTTCGCATCTTCTTGGCGTAGGTCGTGCGAGTCTTGAGCAGGTTTTTCTGGTAGGTGAAAAAGTCGTCGAGAAGGGCGGACGCCTCCTCGTCGGTCAGCGTCTCAAAGCTCGCAAAATACGTCTTCAAGAGGGCAACCCGGGTGTCTGTGGCCTGGTCGACCGCGGACCGGTATTCTTTGTAGAGGGGCCAGAAGACGGCGCTTTCCGCATCACTCAGACCGAGATTGGCCGCCACGACAGCCTGGCGCTCGGTCTGGACGACCGCGCGGGTCAACTCAATGTCGTCGTCTACAGTTTGCGCTCCGGCCGGGCCGGCGAGGAGCAAGATTGACAGGATGAGAGTTGTGGCGAGGGTCCTATTCACGGAAGATTCTCCTTCGTTATCCCCCGGCCAAAGGCCAGGGGTTCATGTATTCAGGGAATTGAACCTGATCGGGGTTCTGGTTCATTCCACCGACACGGTGCTGTCGACCGTGCACTGGTCGGCCACGGAGGCAGAGCCTTCGCACGTGACCTGGCTCCACCCGCCGCGAATGTTGGTGTTGCCGCAGTAGTCCTTGCCCATGCTGTTGGGGTTGTTGAGATAGCCGAGAATGCTGCCGCAACTCTCCTCCGCACCCGGTGTGACCTCGCAGGTGCCGCTGAAACGTGGGTTTTCGAAGCAGCAGGGCGTGTGCTGGATTGTGGTGACCGTGGTCTCCTCACCGGCGACCGCAACCGCTGCTGCGAGACAGAACACCAGGGCCAGGAATGTTGTCAGATTTTGACCTTTGATCATGATTAGCTCCTCTCGAATCACTTTCTTGGCGCCGACTCCAACGATCGAATCTGAAGCTGACGCTTGAGATTGTCCTGGAAGAAATCAGTGTACGCCATATAGTACTTGTTGATATTCGCGACATAGGTGACGGTCTCCCTGCCGATGCGGGCGGCTGCGATAGTCTCTACATTGGAAAACCACAGGTTCGGGTCGTAACCCTTCTGCGCAGCCTCTTTGCGCAGCCCGGCGATTCGTGCGGGGCCCGCGTTGTAGGCGGCGATCGCGAAATCCAGCCTTGCCTTGTCCGGGATTGCCGGGTCTGAAAAATAGCGGTCGCGGAGAAACGCCAGATACTTGGCGGCGGCGTGGATGTTGTTTTCGATGGTGTCGATGGGCGTGACGTCGACGTTCTTGTCGGCGGCGGTTGACGGCTTCATCTGCATGATGCCGACAGCGCCCGAAGGATTGCGTTGATTCTGATCGAGTTTGGATTCCTGGTAGCCCATGGCGGCGAGGGCCAACCAGTCGAACCCGTATATCCTTCCGTACTTCTGGAAGAGCTCCCGCAGCTCTGCGAGTCGCTTCTGATCGGCGTCTGTGAGCGGATTCGAGATCCACTCTGAATCCTTGAAGTAGCGATTGAAGAAGATGTTACCGTGCAGCGTTCCCTTCTTGATCGTGCCCACAAAGGCATCGAGGCTGGCCGCGAGTCCGGGGTTGTCAGGGCGAACTGCCCAGGCGATGGCGCCGCCGGTATTCACGGCCAGGTCCTCGTGGACGACTATGTTTGGCAGCACCGTGGCCCACGCGTTGGCAATGTGTTCATCGGCAACGGTGTACGAGAAGACACCGGCGTTTGCCATTTCGAGCAGATCACCGGTGGCCAGATATTCTGGTGCCTCGACAACGTCGATCGGTCGCTTACCAGATGCCTCGAGCCGACCGCTCAGACTGCGGAGGTGTTCGCCATAGCTGCTGCCGTCTCGGACCCAGATTTTGGCTCCTGCGAGCCCGTCGAGGTCGTGGAGAGGCGGTGAATCGGCCCCCGACACCACGACCTCTCGGACATTTGGAATATAGGGTTTTGCGAACGCAACCATTTTCCTGCGCTCGTCGGTGATGGTGAGACCACCGGCGGCGATATCGCCGCGTCCGTCCACGAGATCTTTGAGCAGGTGGTCGAGCGGCACCGGGATGAAAACGACGACGATCTTCTGGCTGAGCTTTCGTCCCTTGTTGAGGTGGTCTTCGTACATTCGGAGCAACTCGTATTCGAACCCGTGCTCCGCGCCAAAGTCCAAGAAGTAATTGGTACGGCTGTAGCTGATGAGCACTCTCAGCAGGCGCCTTTCTTCGATTTTTGGAAGGTCACCGGTGAACTCCGCCTCGATCCGGGCGAGGGAATCCGGGCCGGTGATCGCTGTGGGTTCTTCCTGCCGGGCAACCAGCGTCTGAGGGCTGACGAGCAGAACCGCTGCAACGGCGGCCAGCCACCGACTGCCGGACTCCCGTCCTTTGGAGCGTCGTCGATATCGATGATTTAGATCGAGCATTGCCGATATTCTACATCGAACCCGGGCTTCATCTGCATTATCATGGAAACCACAAGCCGTGAGAGTCATCAATCACCTCCACCGCCTCGACGTCCGCGACCTCCCGTCGTGGGAGCAGGGGATCGTGCGGTTGTTTCAGTTCGTCCAGGCCACCTGGCAACAGGTGAACCGGGACAAGGTCATCATCAGGGCCTCGGGTCTGGCCTATTCCTCCCTCCTTGCTGCGGTGCCCCTCGTGGCCGTGGCCTTCGCCATGTTCTCAGCGTTTGGCGCGTTCGACGACATCAAGGAGAGGGTCCAGGAGTTCCTCTTTTCACAGTTTCTGCCAACCAGTCAGGACGTGATCGCCGAGTACTTCAATCAATTTGCCGACAGTGCCAGCAAGCTCGGATTGATCGGTTTTCTGTTTCTGGTCCTGACCGCGATTTTATTGCTCGACAGCATCGAATCAAATTTCAACAACATCTGGCATGTCACCACGCCGCGACGATTCGTGGCCAAGATCACCTCCTACACCTCGGTGCTCGTGTTCGGGACCCTGTTCCTCGGCGCCAGCCTCATCATCTCGGCCCGTATCAAGGCCACCCTTTTTCGTGACATACCATTCGACCCCGGAACCCTGGAGAAGATCGGCACCTGGTTGTTCCCGCTGGTCCTGACGTTTCTCGCCTTTTTGCTGATGTACCTGGTGATCCCCTACACCCGGGTTCGACTCAAGAGCGCCCTGCTGGGGGCGTTCATCGGCAGCATCTTGTGGGAAGTGGGTAAGAACGTATTTGCAAACTCCGTCGGTGTGTCCGTCCGCTATTCAACCATCTATGGATCGCTCGCGGTGCTCCCGATCTTTTTGATTTGGCTCTACATCACGTGGATCATCGTTCTCCTGGGACTCGAGATCTCGTTTACCCATCAACATTTTGCGGCGTTGGTCCGGAACCGATCCGCCGGTGATCGCGACGACTGCGACAGGGTGCCGACTGGTCTTCAGATCTACCTGATGATCGCGCGGAGGTTTCATCACGGCAAAGACCCGCCGACCACCGACGAGCTGTCGCGGCGGTTTCTGGTGGCGACCGGCTCGGTGGACAGCCATATCGACCGCCTGGTTGGAGCAGGGCTGGCGCGAAGGGTGGCCACCAGTGCGGGGGTCGAGGGCGTCGTCCCGGCGCGTTCTCTCGGCGAGGTGCGGGTGGCAGATGTGATCGCCGTCTTTATCCCTATGGGGGATGAGGAGATGCGTCGCCGGCCCATCGAGCTGGCGGTTGAAGACATCGTTTCGAGTTTTCGTGAGGCCGGGTTCGAGGCGGTGGGTGAGGCCGATATCCTCGATCTGGTGAAGGGCCTTGCTGAGCCGTCGAAGCCGGCCTGAGCCGTCCGCGGGAGAAGGTGTGGAGAAGCCCCGACAGCCCTCGTCGCCCGCCTCCGAGTCAGGCTCAAGTCTCCAGTATCAGCTCGACTTTTCCGAGATCCATCCCGGCACCATGTTTGATGAGGAGGGCCGGCTCCAAAAGGCCCGCAAGACGGTGGCGGTGATCGTCGATGCCCTCAGGTCAGCTGGTTTAGATCCGCGGCGGGCGAGAGTCCTCGACATCGGCTGTTCCACCGGCATCCTGACTCATCACTATGCCGGAATTTTTGGTCACGTTGTGGGTGTCGACATCGACGATGGTGCGATCGAGTGGGCGCAGATAAACCGGGCGGCCGAGAACATCGAGTACCGGGTGGGCGATTCAATGGAACTCCCGTTTTCGGCCTCGGAGTTCGATGTGGTGACCTGCACCCACATCTACGAACACGTGCCCGACGCCCAACGGATGGCGGATGAGATCTTCAGAGTCTTGAAGCCGGGAGGTGTTTGCTATTTTGCCGCCGAAAACCGCATGCGCTTGTGGGATGGTCATTATGACCTGCCGCTGTTGACGGTGCTGCCGAAGACCCCAGCTGACTGGTTTGTGCGTTTGATGCGTAGGGGTGAGGGCCGCTATGAGACCCATTTCACGGTGCGCGGGCTGAGGCGGCTGGTGCAAAGGTTCGAAATCGTCGATTACACGCGGACAGTGGTTCGGGATCCGGTTGCTTTCGATGCCACCGATATGGTTTCCGCCGGATCCTTCAAACAGAAAGCAGCGTTGGCAATTCTCACCGCCGCCTATTGGGCCTTCCCGACCTATCTGTGGATCCTGCGGAAACCTGCATAACGGCGGACGCCGCTACCTGGTCGGCAGTTTGCCGCCCACGATCCGCTTGACGAGGGTCCCTTTTTCCAAAACCGCGTCCTCATTGACTGCGTTGAGGATCGCGAGGTCGGAGACTTCGGCGTTGGAGGGGAAACGCCGGGCAAATTCGGTCAGGGTCATGGCTCGCGGCAGTGTGACAACGTCGATCGTCTTTGGTTCGACATCGAGGTATCTGCGCTGGGTGACTCTCTGGAAGCTCGACAGAGATTGCTGCATGGCTCCGGCATAGCCCCGCCACGTCTCCGCGGCGGTGTAACCCATGAGTTGATACACCTGGCCGTTGTGGTTGAGAAAACCGATCAGGCCATCCGCCTTGCTGACGCCGGTCTGCGGGTCAAAGGCGCGGAAAGAGTAGAGACTCCGGCCCTGGTTTGAACCGCGCTGTACGCCCTGTTGGGAGAAGAACGCCTCGAACGCCGCTCGTGGCGAGTCCTTGTCGGACAGAGTCAGCACGACCGCGGCGTCGCGATTGGGGCTCAACGCACCCACCAACTGGCGCTGGTTGATGATCTGCCATTGATCGGGGAAGTCGACCTTGAATGCCAGCACCGGGTGGTAATAGGTATGACCGACGGTGTAGCCCTGGCGTGGGTCATCGTCATAAACCAGGCCTTCGATCCGGCCCATGTAGGATTCGCGTCCCACCGTTCCCTGGCGCTGCTCCGGTGGAAGCAGGGCGATGCGGGCGTCGATATTCTCAACCCGGTTGCCGGGCTCGGGGTGGGTCGACATCCACTCGGGATTTCCCCGCATACCCTGAGCCTGGGTCACCCGGTCGAGGGTGCTGAAGACCTTGGGCATCTCGTGGGGGTCGTAGCCGGCTCGGGTCATATAGCGGAGACCGAGTGCGTCCGACTGGTTTTCGTCGTCGCGGCCGAACTTGAGAAAGAGGATGCCCAACCCCTGGCTCGCGAGCCCTGCGTACTGGCGAAACTCCTCGCTGGCCACCGCGGCAACACCGAGACCGAGCTGCGCGAGTTGCGCTCGGCTCATCGCCTCCACCGAGTGGCGCGCGGTCACGTGGCCGATCTCGTGACCGAGAACCGAGACAAGTTCGGCCTCCGAATTGAAGTTGGCGAGGATGCCCCGATTGATATAGATAAAGCCGCCCGGCAGGGCCATGGCGTTGACTACCGGATCGTCGAGCACCGTAAAGGTCCAATCGAGTTCGGGGCGCTCCGAGGTCGCGGCGATCTTCGAACCCAGGGCCTGGATGTAGCTCTGCCACTCGGGGTCGTCGTAGGCGCCGAAGGTGGCCAGGACCTCGGGGTGGGTCTGCTGGCCCATCTGAATCTCCTGCGCTTGTGACATCAGGGTCAGCTGGCGCTGGCCGGTGGCAGGGTTCATGGTGCAGGCGGCGATGAGCAGGAGGCTGATGCCGGCCGCTCGGGTCCAACGAGAACGATGTCGTTTTGTCATAATTTCGGCCTTCCCTCGTGGAGCTGCAATCAACAGTCGTGAATTCCGCAACATTGTAGCCGAGCAGGGGAGTTGCTGACGGCCTTCCGGCTTCGCCCAATGAGCTCAGCCGTGAAAATC
>JASJGQ010000302.1:0-7165 GCA_033791425.1 Acidobacteriota bacterium | reverse complement strand
GAAGTGGTGCTGGCCGATGGCAACACCGTGTGGCTCGATGAGTACACGACGGTGAGTCTTGATGCCGTGGCCTTCAGTCGAGATGCCGAGTCCGAGCGTACGGTGCTGTTCATCGCCGACGGATCGTTGATCGTCGAAGTCAGTGATCATGGTCTGACCCCGAAACCGACACGGATCGACAGCCGCAGTGCGACGGTCTATCTCGATGAATTGGGTCTTTATCGCCTGCAGGCCCTGCCTACGGGTGGATTACGAGTCGAGGTCATCAACGGTCTCGCCGAGGCCGCGACCACGGCCGGTGGCGTATTGGTGCGAGCCGAGACCGCTGCCGAGGTCGGGGGCGGCGAAGTCCAACGCAGCGAGGGCGTGCTGACCTTCAGTGACGATTTCGCGGTGTGGGTGGACGCCCGGCGCCAGATCGCAGCGGGTGAAAGCGCGCAGCATGTGGACCTGCGCTATTCGCGGCAGGCCGCTCAACTCGACAACTACGGAAGCTGGGTCTACGTCGATTCCATCAACAGCTGGGCATGGCAGCCCACCGTCGGTGGCAGCTGGCAGCCGTATCAGGCCGGACGCTGGTACTGGACGTCAACCGGGTACGCGTGGATCTCCTACGAGCCATGGGGATGGTTGCCCTACCACTATGGTTCCTGGAACTTTTCGGTCGGTTTTGGTTGGGTGTGGTCCTACGGAAACTACTGGGGCCCGTCCTGGGTGAGTTGGATTCGGTGGCCGGGCTACGTCGGATGGTGCCCCTACGGCTATTACAACAACTGGTACTGGAACTCATACGGCGGCTACTACCCGCCCCACAGGCCGGGGTATCCGGACGGCGGCGGTGGTGGTGGAGCCTATCAGCCACCTCGGCGCGATGTGATGCCGAGTCCCCGGACTGCTTCGGGAAGGGTTGGTGGTGAGGCCCCGACCACACGGCAGGCATCCTCACGGGCCGTCGACATCTCCGGTCGTGTGCGCTTGTCCGAAGTTGACCGTCGGGGTTGGACGGTCGTCGCTGACGATGATTTTACGAGCCCGAACCTGGCCCGCCTCGCCCGATCGGGCGACCGCGTGATGCCGACCACCGGTGACCAGACAGCGGTCGTGATGACCGGGCCGTTGGCGACGCGATCGCCAACCGTTGCCAATCAGCGTAGTGAGATCGATCGCGTTTTCCGGGGCGTCGAGGTTCGAGCGACCGCTGACGTCAGCCCATTGTTGGCCAGGGACAGCTCTCTCGATCCCAATACGGCTCGGCAACTGGCTCAACCGACAACTCTTGGGGATGTCGGTGGGCGTTCTCGAGGGCCCGGGGCAATCACCCGGTCGCCGACATCTCAGACCTTGTCCGCCGGTGCCGGCTCTCCCTTCCGCAGCGAGAGTACGTCCCGGCTTGCACAGCCCAATCTGTATCGGCCCAATACGTACCGTTCTTCTCCGACAACCTCGTCGTCGGTTGGATCGAGCGCAGGCAGTCGTCAGTTGATAGCGCCGAGAACCAGCTCCGGCAGGTCATCGGCGACGCGGCCGGTGGTCGTGCCTCCGACCCGTTCGTCGCTCTACGGACGTTCGCCGACATCGACCGGCAGCAGCCGATCGACGGCGCGCGCCCCGAGTAGCCGGTCGCCGAGTTCGACGCGCAGCAGTTCGGGCCGAACCTCGGCGCCGCGATCACGGTCGGTCGGGAGTTCCCGCTCATCCGGCGGAAGCTCGCGTTCGTCGGCCGGCAGCAGCCGATCCTCGGGCGGCACCTCCCGTTCCTCCGGTGGTCGGTCTTCGACGAGCTCGCCGAGCAGTTCCAGCGGGGCGAAGAAACGGTAGAGCCGGGCCGAGCGACAGGACATCGGGTGTAGAGTGGCTTCATGAAGAAGCTTTCGGATGAGCTGATCGATCGTCTCGTGGCGGCGGCCGAGTCGGTTCGTGAACGGGCCCATGCCCCGTACTCAAAATTTGCAGTTGGCTCCGCCATCCTCGATGACAACGGCGAAATCCATCTCGGCTGCAATGTGGAGAACGCTTCCTATGGGCTCAGTGTGTGCGCCGAGCGTCACGCCGTCGGCGCTGCGGTGGCGGCGGCTTCAAATCAGCTGGTTGCGATCGCAGTGGTTGCCGACACAACCCCGCCCACATCGCCGTGTGGCGCCTGCCGACAGGTACTGGCGGAGTTCGGCGACATGCCGGTGATCCTCGCCAATTTGAACGGCGAGAGGACCCTGACATCGGTTGCCCGGTTGCTCCCGGAGGCTTTTGGCCCAGAGGTGCTGGAACGGCACGACGAGTCACTTTCCACCAACACAAAGTAGCCCGGAAACAAGGGTTGTCCGTCCCCCCGCGCCAGCCTCTTGACAGCGCTGGAAACCGGCCACATATTGAAGGTGTTCCCAGGGACCGCGGGTGTTTAACGGACCATACAGCCGCGATACCAACTGAAAAGGCCCGGGCGGGCACACCCGCCGCGACGAAACTCCGCTACCGCGGGGTTTCGTTATTTTTGCGTCCCCCGTTTCCGTTCCCGACCTTCCATCAGGCCGTTTTCGGCCTGGGAGGCGGAGAGTGGAAGGGAGTGGGGTTTGACGATCCTTCTTCTCCGCTGCACACTCGGTTCGCCATGAATGACCTCAAGAACCGTCTTGCCTGGGAGCGGCGGCTGGAACGCCGTAAAAGGCGGCGCGCGGAGTATCGCCGGGGGCTGCGGCCGTTGGCGATTGCGGGCTGGAACACGACCAAGGAACACAACGTGGGATCGCTGGTGCGCACGGCCCACGCCGTGGCCGCCGAAGAGGTGGTGTTGATCAGCGATCGCGAGTGGAACGTTGAGGCCGCGCGAACTGCCGAGTTGTATACGACGGTGACCCGGGTCGCCGATCTCGAGGCGTTTCGCGCCCACCTGGCCGCCCAGCGCTGGAACCTCGTCGCCGTCGAGCTTGATGACCGCGCGGTCAACCTCTTCGAAGCGGAGTACCCGGACCGTCCGTGTTTCCTGCTCGGTGCGGAGATCGGCGGGGTCCCCGAGCCCCTGCTTGCAGAGGCCGCGATTGTGGTCCAGATCCCGCAATGGGGTCTCGTGCCGTCGCTCAACCTCGCGGTTGCGGGTTCGATCGTCCTCTACGACTATTTGGCAAAGTTGCATCGTTCGGGCCGGCTCGGGCGACCCGAAGGCGGTCTTTTTGAACCTGACAACGGCGAAAGCGTAGAAGATTGATGCAGGTCACATTCGCCGGTTGTTCACGGGTAGATCGCCTGCTACAGTGGGCCTGCACAGCCCACACGCGCAAGAGTACGAGGCGAAACGGCTCCAGCTGATCGCGCGGCGAGAATGATGGGCTTGGGAGGATCACATGCGGAACGCGAGCCGAGTATTGGTAGCACTCCTGGTTGTGGTGATGGCCCTGTCCCTGGGAGCGTGTAAGAGCAGCGGATCGAAGGTGCAGGCTCCGTCGCCGTCGGCGACCCCAGTGCCGACCCCGGCTCCGGAAGCAGTCTCCGAGGAAGTTGTGTACGAACCTGTGACCGAGACCATCGTCTCCGAACAGGTCACTGAAGAGCTCCCTGACGACCTCGTTCAACTCAACGCACAGGGCTACCTGGAAGACGCGTTTTTTGACACCGACCGCTACGACCTGACGCCGGCGGCTCGTGAGGGCCTGGCCAAGAACGCGGCATGGCTCCAGCGACACGCCACGATTTCGATTCTGGTGGAAGGGCACTGCGATGAACGCAACACCCGCGAGTACAACCTCGCGCTGGGTGAGCGTCGTTCGAGGGCCGTTCAGGAGTACCTCGTGCTGCTCGGCATCCCGTCGCAGCGGATTCAGATCATTTCGTACGGTGAGGAACGTCCCTTTGCGTTCGGCAACAACGATAATGCGTGGCGGCTCAACCGTCGAGCCCACTTCGTGATCGTCGCACGATAGGAGATTCACATGCGCACCTCGGTCCCTGCTTTAACTCTGATCGCCGTTGTTGCCTGCTCAGCCTGCAGCTCGTCGTCCCAGGACATGGCGTTGTTGCACCGCGAGATCACCGATGTGCAGCGGTCCGTCGACGCCATGGAAGTCGAGGTCCTCGACAAGTCCGACCTCCAGAGCATGGAGCAGTCGATGCAGGATCTGACCAACAAGAACATGCGTTCGAACGCCGACCTCGCCCAGAGAGTCGAAGGGCTGCAGGAGGAGATCGAGGCCTTGCATGCGAGTCTCGAGGTCACGACGCGTCAGCTGCAGAACATCTCGATGGCGCTTGCAGCCGTTCGTGCGGATTCCAGGCCGGTGGCCGTGTTGCCGCCGGTGACAGCCGTGTCGGGCAGTGACGGTGAGGCCGCGGCAGTCGCCGCCGGTGCCATGGCCGCAAGCGGGAGCGGCGCCACCACGCCGGAGGCTCTGTATCGAAACGCCTACGAGGACTATATGCGCGGCAACTATGATCTGGCCGCGGACGGTTTTGGTGAGTACCTCAAGCGGTACCCGAACACCGAGCTTGCTGACAACTCCCTGTATTGGATCGGTGAGTGTTTTGACGCCCAGGAAAAGTCCCAGGAGGCTCTCGATACCTTCACCCTGGTGCTGGAGGACTATCCCGCTTCGGACAAGGCGGCCGCAGCCCAGCTCAAAAAGGGGCTGATCTACCTCAAGATGGGTGACCAGGGTCAGGGCGTCGTCAACCTCCAGTACGTGGTCTATGAGCACCCCGGGACCCGCGAGGCAGAACTCGCCCGCGAGCAGCTGAGATCACTCGGTCTTACCATTCGGTAGGCCCGCCAGAGCGGGCCGATTCTGGATACTTGATACTTGATACTGGATGTTTCCACCGACCCAATCGTGGTAGCGGGTGGGGTGTCGAGCGGCGCCCGATCAAGCATCCAGCATCCAGGATCCAGCATCCGTAGCCCTTAGGGCTAGCTTGATCGCCGACTTTCGGCTATGATGTGCGACCCGATGCGGCCATGAGGGCCGTGTCCGATTGAAGGAGAGTCAATTCGATGGCCACGATCAAGGGAACGAAAAAGCAGGGGCGCAAGCGCCACCGCCAGTCGCTCGAACGTCGGATGCGCAACCGAGCGGTCCGCACTCGGGTTCGCCGTCAGATGCGTCTGATGCGTGCAGCGATGGCCGATGGCGATGCCGCCAAAGTGAAGGACATGCTGCCCGAGACCATGTCGGTGATCGACGTGGGCTGGCGCAAAGGCGTGATCCACCGCAATGCCGCCGCTCGATACAAATCGAGAATGGCGCGACAGGCCGAGGCAATCATTTCCGCTAAGGAAGCTTGATGCGATGAGCGAGGCCCTGCTCACCACCTCCATTCCTTCGGGAAATCTGGTGAGCCGGGGCAAGGTCCGCGACATCTACGCCACCGATGATGCCCTGGTTCTGGTCGCCACAGACAGGATCAGCGCATTCGACAGTGTGCTGTCGCCGGGCATCCCCGGTCGAGGCGACATCCTCACCAGACTCTCCACTTTCTGGTTCCGGCAATTCGCCGACCGCGTGCCGAACCATCTCCTGGCCACCGATCTGGCCGATTTTCCTGCCCCATTCAATCAACACCCTGAGCTGGCCGGCCGCAGCGTTCTGGTCCGCAAACTGGAACCGATCCCCGTGGAGTGCGTTGCTCGTGGATATCTGGTGGGGTCTGGGTGGAAGGAATACCAGGCCGACGGCACCGTTTGCGGCATCCAGTTGCCGGTGGGGTTGACCGAATCGGCGCGGCTTTCAGAACCGATCTTCACGCCGGCCACCAAGGCCACCGATGGGCATGACGAGAACATCAGCTTTCAGCGGATGGTGGAGATTGTGGGCCAAGAGACGGCCACGAGTCTTCGCGACCTTACGCTCGAGCTCTACCGTGCGGCGGCCGACTATGCCCTGAAACGCGGAATCATCATCGCCGACACCAAGTTCGAGTTCGGCTTTGACGGCGACGGCCGGATCGTTTGGATGGATGAGGCCTTGACGCCGGACTCCTCGCGGTTCTGGCCTGCTGACGAGTATGAGCCGGGACGATCCCAGGCCTCATTCGACAAACAGTACGTGCGAGATTGGCTCGAAGCGAGTGGTTGGGACAAGGAACCGCCCGCCCCGTCCCTCCCACCCGAAGTGGTCGAGGGCACGCTTTCGCGCTATCGGGACGCCTACCGGTTGCTGACTGGCGAAGACATTTCGGCGGTGATTGCCAGCGACTGACACAAAAAATGCCCGGGTTTGAACCCGACGAGCGGAGGGATTTCTATGACCGAGTACGCGACAGAGAACATCAGAAATGTGGCGGTGGTCGGCCACCCCGACACCGGTAAAACCTCGATGGTATCGGCCATGCTCTTTGACAGTGGGGCCGTGAACCGTTTGTGCAAGGTTGAAGACAGCAACACCACCACTGATTTCGACGACGACGAGCACGACCGAAAGATCACCATCAACACCGCGGTCGCCTACTTCGCCCATCGCGATGTCAAGGTCAATCTGATCGATACCCCGGGATATGGGATCTTCAGCACCGACGCCCACCAGGGTCTGCGAGTGGCCGATTCGGCCCTGATGATGGTTTCCGCAGTCGCCGGACCTGAGGTTCAGACCGACAAGATGTGGAAGGCTGCCGCCGATTACGGATTGCCGGTGCTGTTTGCGGTCAACCTCATGGATCGTGATCGCGCTGATTATTCGCGAGTCGTGGCGCTTCTGGAAAAGAAATACGGCCGCGAGGTCACGCCACTCCAGCTGCCCATCGGCAAGGAGTCGACCTTTTCCGGCGTTGTCGACCTGGTCAGCGGCAAGGCATTCACCTGGCAGCCTGATGAGAGCACCACCGTTGCTGAAGCTGATGTCCCCGGCGACATGGCGGACGCCGTCGCAGCCTCGCGCGAGGCCCTGATGGAAATGGTCGCCGAGCAGGACGAGGACTTGATGGAGAAGTACCTCGAAGAGGGCGAACTCGACGCCGAGACCCTGCACAAGGGTCTGAAGAAGGCCATCGCCGTCCGCGAGCTGTATCCCGTCTTTGCCGTTGCCGGCGCCAGGAACATCGGCGTTCAGCCGCTCATGGATGCCCTTGTCGATCTCGCCCCGGCGCCCAACTGGCGACCCGTCCAGGCAACGGTGGATGGTGAAGAGCAGGAGCTGGAGGTCTCGTCCGACGCTCCGTTTGCGGCCTATATCTTCAAGTCGATCTCCGA
>JASJGQ010000301.1:0-2768 GCA_033791425.1 Acidobacteriota bacterium | reverse complement strand
CGTGTTGGTCGGGTCGCGGCCGATGGTGATGACGCCGGCCGGGAGTTGTGGCGCGGCGGTCGACAAGACCAGCGTTGGCCCTTCTGTGGGATGCCCGAGCCGAACCTCGATGGCGGTGCCGACGGCTACCTCGGTCACGCTGACACCATTTCGAAAAGTACCGTTGCTGCTGTCGAGGTCGCGCAGGTACCAACCTCCGTTTGTCCACGAGACCTCAACATGGCGCCTTGAGACAAGCGGGCTGTCAATGGTCAGGGCGCATGCTGCGTCCCGCCCCACCAGCGCTGTGTCTCCTGGCGCCATCGATACTATTTGTTCCCCGTAGCGCAGCACTAGCGCCCCGGTTGCGGTCGGCTCAGCCACCGGAAGCAGAGATCGGGGCGGAGGACTCGCCGACAGCGAGGTTGCCGCTGTCGCTGGCGACGACTTCGCCATCGATCCTCAACTCGAGTTCGTAGGCACTTGTTGCCGAACAGGCGTTCTCGTAGTGGTAGACGAACGCTTGATAGACGCCCGGGATGGAACCGCCTTCCGGCCAGAACACGTTCTCCACGTTGTTGGGACTGCTCCCGCAGACGTCGGGGACCATGTCGACGTCGAGCGTCCCGCCGCTCGGCGATTGTGCGTTCTCGAAGAAGATTTCAACTCCAGCGGGATCGATTACGTGGAGATCGAGATCGGCGTCTCCGGTCCAGCGCAGCGTCGCCTGCACATCACCGGTGCCGAGCACGACCGTGGTCGTCGTTGCCGGTGCCACAGTTGTTGTTGTTGTAGTTGTGGTTGTAGTCGTAGTCGTGGGCGGCACCGGTAGCGCTCCCACCGGCTTGATGAACGACAACGCACTGAGAATGTCTTCGAGATCAAAGCCAAGAACTTCTTCGATGGCCTGGATGACAACCGTGTTGGAAAGGCTAAAACCGGACCATGGTGTGCCCCGCACGGTTGCACCGGCTGCAAGTTCGATGGCGGGCTGCAATGGGTTGCCACAGAAACAGCGGACCCGCGGGATACCAAACGTGTCAACTAGCACTGCCGTACCGGCCTGCAGCACCGAGTTGATGGGATTGGCGATTCCGTCACGGAAGCCATGATTGGTGACCCGCGTGTCCAGCTGAAGGACGACATCGGTCAATCCACGCACGAACTCGGGGATGTCGTCGATATCGATGTCCTGGACCCCGGCCCACGCGGCCGCCTTATCGGCGTTGCCCGTCATGAATCCGATCAGGGCCTCCTTGTCGCATGCGCTGAGGATCTCGGTTCCCCCGTACAAACCGGGCGCCGCACCTGACACGGTGGCAACTACGGTCTCGACGGCATCCTCCGGATCGACCGGCACCACATCACCTGGGTCGGGCAGTGGTATGTCGAGTCCGGGTATGTCGAGTCCGGGAATGTCGAACTCCGGGAACTCGATCTCTGACAACGAACCGATCGGCGGGTTCAGCAGGCCAACAACCGCTTCGACCGTCTCGGAGTTGACGGCGGGGATCGCCGGGATGGCGCCGAGTGAAGGAACAAGCGACGGGGTGAATGGGTCCACACCGGTCGAGGTGACCGGTTCGGCAAACACCTCTCCGATGTCGGGTCCGTCCTCGTCGCCACCGGTGAGAAACACCATTCCGCCGACGATCGCAGCAACGACGGCCGCGAGGCCGAGCAGAGGCCACAACATCCCCGTCTTCTTCTTCCGTCGCGACGGAGGGGGCGGGGTTGCCGCCGGGGGAGGAGCTGGCGGGGCAACGGGCGGAGGAGGTGTCAGGGTTGCCGCCGGGGGAGGAGGTGGCGGGGCAACGGGCGGGGGAGGTGGAGGTGCCGTGTCGGCTCCATGGGCGGCCGCCTGGGCCGCGGCGAACTGCTGTGCAGTCATGGTGGCGTCCATCGGCACGACCGGGGCCGGGGCTGGTGATGCCGATTCCGGTTCCGGTGACGGCGCCTGTCCCGACGCCGCGGCCAATGCTTGCTTCCACTCTGTCGCAGAGGCGAACCGGTCATCGGGGTCGCGCGACAGCGCCTTTGTTAGAGCGTCTGCCAGCGCGGGCGGGGCGTCGGGGCGGAGCAGGCCGACCGCGACTGGCGGGGCGGCTGTCTGGGCCCGGATCACCTCAGCAAACGAGTCGAAGGCATACGGCACCCGGCCGGCGAGCATCTCGTACGCAATGACTGCGGCGCTGTAGACATCGGTGCGCTGGTCGACCCGTCCTTCCGCTTGCTCAGGGGCCATGTAGTGCGGGGTCCCCGTGGCGACGGTGGTTTTTGACTGTGCGATCGACTTGGCAATACCGAAATCGGCGAGCACCAGTTGCGGCTCATCGCTACCAGGAACGCTTTGGAACAAGACGGCCGATGGTTTGAGGTCACGGTGCACGATGTCGAGGGCGTGTGCCGCTTCCAAACCGGAAGCGATCGCCACGCTCGCGCTGATGACTTCGTCCACTGTGAACTGGCGGCGACTGGCCGCACGCTCTTGCATCTGGTCTTCAAGTGATCCTTTGTCGGCGAGGGCCATGACCAGATAGGGGCGACCATCTTCGAGCACATCGATATGGTGGATGCGCACGATATTTGGTGATTGAGCTCGCCACAGGATTCGCGCTTCCTCGAGAAAGCGTTGCCGAACCTCGTCGTCGTGGATCCAGTTGTCGGCAAGCACCTTGATGGCGACATCAACATCGAGCTCGTCGTCATGGCCAAGCCAAACGGTGGCAAATGCGCCGCTACCCAGCACTCGCTCGATCTTGTATCGGCCGATGTTCTCCACACGTGGC
>JASJGQ010000300.1:0-13913 GCA_033791425.1 Acidobacteriota bacterium | reverse complement strand
CCAGCTTGGTGCTTTAAAGCTTGGTGCCGTACAACCGCGGCCACATCCAGTACAGGATGCCGAAAGTCATGAAGCCGTTCCAGCCCAGGGCGCCGCCGTGCACGTGCCCGATGATCCAGTCGGTGTAGTGGGAGAGCAGGTTGACGGACTTGACCGAGAGCAGCGGTCCTTCGAAGGTGGACATGCCATAGAAGGTGATGGCCACTACGAAGAACTTGAGCACGGGGTCGGTGGCCACCTTGTCCCACGCCCCGCGCAGGGTCAGGAGACCGTTGAGCATGCCGCCCCACGAAGGCATCCAAAGCATCAACGAGAACAGCATCCCGAGGGTCGATGCCCAGGCGGGCAGGGCGGTGTAGTGGAGGTGGTGCGGCCCGGCCCAGATATAGAGGAAAACCAGAGACCAGAAGTGAATGATCGAAAGCCTGTAGGAGAAGATGGGGCGGTTCGCGGCCTTGGGCAGAAAGTAGTACATGATGCCGAGGAAGGGCGTGGTCAGCAGAAATCCGACCGCGTTGTGGCCGTACCACCACTGCATGAAGGCATCCTGGACGCCGGCATAGATGGGGTAGGAGCGCCACAGACTGGCGGGCACCACGAGGTTGTTGAAGACGTGCAGCACCGTGATGGTGACGATGGTCGCGATGTAGAACCAGATCGCGACGTAGATATGGCGCTCGCGCCGTTTGGCGATGGTGCCGAAGGCGTTGATGGCAAAGGCGATCCAGACGAGGGCAATGGCGATGTCGATGGGCCACTGGAGCTCGGCGTACTCCTTGCCCTGGGTGTAACCGAGAGGCAGGGTGATGGCGGCCGACACGATGATCAGCTGCCAGCCCCAGAAGTGGACGGCGCTCAGCGCCTTCGAAAACATCGGCGTCTTGAGGAGCCGTTGCATCGAGTAATAAACACCGGCAAACACCGCGTTGCCCGCGAAGGCAAAGATCACGGCGTTGGTGTGGAGCGGGCGTAGACGGCCGAAGGAAAGGAATGCGAGCTCGAAGTTGAACAAGGGGGCCGCGAGCTGCAGGGCGACGATGACGCCAACCAGCATGCCGACGACGCCCCAAATAAGGGTCACCAGGGTGAATTTGCGGACGATGGCGTCGTCGTATGAGAAGTGTTCGATCTTGACGGTCATCAAGCTCCTCCGGGCTTTTATTCTGCGGTCTCCGGGGACCGAAATGCTAGCGGTCCCGTGCGGCGTCGGGAATAATAACAGGAACCGTTCCTTCGAGTGAGTACCAGGCAAACCAAAATGCGGAACGCACCCCCTCGAGGCGGGCCGGATCGTCGAGCGGCTCGACATCGGCAACGCCGAGCACGTCGTCGAAACGGATCCGCAGGGGCAGACCCTCGGCCGTCACGTCGATCGAACCTGTGGGGGCCCCGGCAGCCGCGGCAAGCCCGGGCAACGCAAACACGGTGTCTACGCCGTCAATCGTGGTGGTGACAACGCGGTCCTTGAGCGACAGCGAACCGGTGGGCGGCAGCGGTTCGACGGGGAACTTCAGAAGATCAGATCCGAAGTACGAGTTGTAGGGATCGCGCTTATAGGGTTTTTTCATTTCGGCGAGCGGCGCCAGGACCAAGGTCGACGGATTGCGTTCCCGCCAGGCCGCCCACGTCGTGAGCCTCGCAGGCAGAAGCGCCAACCGGCCGCCTGGGCCGGTCGCCGGCCACACGATCGGTTTCCCGGTGAGTTGGATCCACAGCGGCGACGCCGCCGGCGCCGACCGGCGGTCGTAGAGCAGCGTGTTGGAGTTGTAGAGCAGACCCGACACGCCGAACTCGATCTCGTCACCATCGAGAACCCGGCTGAAGACCGCGACGCTGTCACACAACGGGCTGTAGGTGACGGCTACCGGCTCGCCGCCGACAACGTCGTTGACGACCTCGTGCCAGCGCATCAGCCGGAGAGGGTAGGCGCGCGCCTCGCCCGCGATCTCGACGCCGATGACGCGGTCGTCGGCAACCAGCATCTTGCCGCGTTCTTCGTTGTTGAATCGGTCGACCTCCGCGGCATCCACCATCGCGGGCTCGTTCAGGACCATGACACCGTCGCGAGGCATGGCGCGCACGATGAGGTCTCGCGGCACCGTGGTGTCCGAGAGATCGAAATCGCCTCTCGGGGTGTCCGACGAAGTCCGGTCGAACAAGGGAATCACCATCACCGCAGCCACGATCAGCGTCAGCACTCCTGCCGCCGGCACAACCCACCAGCCGCTGCGGATGATGGACGATCCGGACACGGGTCAGAACTCCGCAGCGGGAATCTGAGAGGTCGTTGTGGTCTGTGATGCAACGACGGGGCTGGATGCCTCGGCGTCGAGATCGTGACGGTGGTCGATGTCGGCAACGCCCAGCCCCAGCACCAGCGGGAGGTAGAGAATGCTGCCGAGGAAGAGCCTTCGAGCGGCGAGCTGGCTGCGATCGCGGAGGAACACCCAACCCAGCGCCAGAAAGGCTAGACCCACGACTTGAGAGGCCACCAGGAAGGTGGCGCCGGTGACGCCCGCCACGGAGAGAGCGGCGGTGATCGGCAACAGGGCGGCGGCGTAGACAAAGGCCAGTCGTCCGGTGACGCGGCCTTCCGCGTCGATCGCAGGCAACATGCGGAAGCCGCCGCGCGCGTAGTCCTCGCGGTACATCCAGGCGAGGGCGAGAAAGTGGGGTATTTGCCACACGAACAGGATGCCGCCGAGAATCCAGGCGCCGGCGTCGAGGCGACCGGTGGCGGCAGCCCAGCCCATCATGGGTGGAACGGCGCCGCAGACTGCGCCGATGATCGTGTTGAGGGGTGTCCGCACCTTGAGCGGCGTATAGACAACGACGTAGAGGAGGATCACGAACAACGACAGCCCGGTGGTGAGGGGGTTTGTGCCGAAGGCCAGGATCGCGAGCCCTGCCGCGGCCGAAACCAGGCCCCACACCAGTGCCACCCTGCGATCGACCCGGCCGGAGGGCAGGGGTCGCGATCTCGTGCGGTGCATCAACCGGTCACGCTCGACCTCCCACCATTGATTCAGAATATTGGCGCCGAAGGCGCTGAGAGCGGTGCCCAAGACGGCCGAGAGCCCGACCCACAGAGAGAGGTGGCCGCGCGCGCCGAGGACATACCCGACGAGGGCGGTGAGCACGACGAGGGCGCCGAGCCGGGCCTTCGACAGCTCGAGATAACTGGCCAGGATCCGTCGCGCCGTCAGTCCTGGTCGCGTCGGTTCGGTCCGGGGTTCACCTGAGATTGCCATTGAATTATTGCCGTCTTTCCCGCGATCTGCCGCACCGTCTGGTGTATATTTTCCGTCGATCCTCGTCAGGTGGCGGTGGGCGCCGCCGAGTATAACCGAGCCTTACCGCGTCGTATTCTAACGGTTGGATCAACTGGAGGCGAAATGAAGCACGACAGCGGCTACGTACTGCCCCTCGGATTTGCCATGACGGTCTCGATGTGGGCCGTGGCCTACGTCTGCAGACTCCCTTTAGTGACGGCTCCAAGTTGGCTTTTGTTGGCATCGATGCTCACGGCGGTGGCCTACTGGGGATGGTTCACCGGGGCCCGCAGCGGCGGCGGCTGGCTCGCCGGAGCCCTCGTCGGCACGACCGCCGCCGTCCTCAATATGCTCATCCTGGGCAGTCTTCTGACCTCCGCCGATGGCGGCGGGGTGGTGCCCTCGGCGCTTGTATGGGTCCCGGGATCGATCGTCGTGGTGGCGCTGATCGCCGCTGTTTCCGCGGCCCTCGCCGGCGGTGGCGAATCGACGACGACCGCTGCGGATTGGACGGGGCTGTTCTCCAAGGTGGCGGTGGCGGCCACCTTCCTCCTGGTGGTTGCAGGCGGGCTGGTGACGAGCTCGGAGGCCGGCCTGGCGGTCGTTGATTGGCCCAACTCTTTTGGAACCAATATGTTTCTGTTCCCGCTGGCGCGGATGACCGGGGGCATCTACTACGAGCACGCCCACCGGTTGTTTGGAGCGCTGGTGGGTCTGACCACGATTGTGCTCGCGATCAGGTTGTGGCGGCGCGATGACCGCAGATGGGTGCACCGGCTGGCGTTGGCGGCGGTTGTGTTGGTGGTGCTGCAGGGCACCCTGGGTGGCCTCCGGGTCACCGGCAACTTCACCCTCTCCACCTCGGAGGCGGATATGGTGCCGAGCATCGCGCTCGCGCTCGCCCACGGAATTCTGGGTCAGATCTTTCTCGCGGTGATGGTTGCGATGGCCTGCGTGACAAGCAGCCTGTGGCTCAGTTCTTCGCCGCCCGAGAAGCGGCCGAGTTTTTCGGACGATCGCAATCTCCAGCGGTGGTTGGTCCTCGCGGTTGTCGTGCAACTGGTGCTCGGGGCCGCGCAGCGCCATCTGGCGGCGTTGCTGATCGTCCACATCACGCTGGCGGCGGTTGTGATTCTGTTGGCGGTGATGGTGGGCGTCCGTTCGTGGGGAATGTTCCGCGGTTCGTGGCCTGTCGATCGGTTGGGGAAAGCGCTGGTCGTGCTCGCCTCGATCCAGGGAGTATTCGGGATCGCAGCTCTCGCAGTCACGGGGGGCGAAGCGACGGTGGGCTCACCGACGACACTCGCGGTCACGATCACCACCGTCCACCAGGCAACGGGGGCCGTCATCCTCGCGGTCTCGGTGGCGCTCGCCTTGTGGACGCAGCGGTTGTTCACTCAGGACCCGGCGGCCGTTCGCTAGCAGGAGCTTGCCCGCAGATCACGCAGATGACGCAGATCCGGACCCGGAAGACAACGCAAAGGCGCAGAGGGGCGATTCCTGCGTGGACGAGAGTGCCCGGAGTGGCGCGGTGGCAACGCCGGCGATCTCACGCTCGCCGGCTCCCGGTGCGAAACCCGACCGCTTCGAACGCCAGCGTTCGTCTCGGCCGGTCTTCACCCCGGCCTGCGCGCCTGGGGCGCGCAGGTCCCACCTTGGTCGTGCCCGCAACTGCCTGGCCGATAGACACTCGGGTCTGATGGTGGGCCAAGGCCCACCATCAGAGGAGCGTGGGAGCAGGGGAGACGTGCTCCTTCATCATGTTCGGATCATTAAGAACGTCATGTCATCTGGGTCATCTGTGGACGATTGCCCTCTGCGATGGGTCCGAACATCTGCGTCTATCTGCGTGATCTGCGGGCAGTCTTGCCGGCCTTGGCGTCAGTCGACCGAATCGGTGAGGGATTGCGATGGGAAGGAACCGGTGGTGTAGAAGTGCTCCAGGAGCTCGTCTTTCTCCTGCCAGCGATCGAGGAGCCACTGGCGGACATCGTCGGCCGAGTCGGGCAGGTCGTTGATTGGAAAGCGGCGGACGTGGACGTGGATGCGTCGGACCAGCCCCTTCAGGTACTGCCACAGCGAGGGTACGCCGTCCTCGTAGGCGATGGTGAGGTCATAGACGGCGTCGATGTGGCTGCGCAGCCCTTCGATCGAGGCCGCAAAGCCCTTGGTCCGCGGTACCAGGGTGTGGATTGGTTGGCGAAGATCGTGAGATTCAGCGTACTCACGCGCGGCGGCGAGCTTGGGGAGCGTCAATCGCGTCCCTTCGACAAAGGAGACCAGGTAGACCGGCACCTCGTCGTCCACGAGTCGCGAAAAAGTCTTGCGGATGGTCTCTCGGTCTGCCGACCAGTCGCGATCGATATAGAGGCAGTCGAGAAACTGCATGCCCCAACCCATTCCGGGAACCCATTTGAGCTGCTTTTTGACAAAGAACTTGAGGTCGCCGAGACGGTCTTTGGTCCTGGCGAACTTCATGATGGCGGGAATGTCCGGCATCTGCTGGTGGTTGGCGGCCACGAGGGCGTTCTCACACATGGGCACATCGTCGCCGGTGAAGATCACCTCGACCTTGTACAACCGATCCGCGACAGTGACGCACAGACCCCACCAGGTGTCGGCGCACCAGCGGTTGACGGCGCGAAACGCCCTCTTCGAGAAGGGCAGCAAGACCAGGCTCGAGAGCTGGAGCAGGTTGATGAACATAAGTGCTGCGAACCCGAGCACCAGGAATGTGGTGGCCTTCAACGTCGCCAGAGGGCCGGACGTGTCCGTCAGCGGTTCGAGAGGCACGACAGACCCTCCTCCAGGAGGTCGCGGCAACGTTCGACATCGGATTCCACGGTTGCCAGGTTGCCGATGGCCACCCGCAGCGAGATGCCGTCGTCGAGCTTGGTGTGGGACAGGAAGATCTCGCCCGATGCGTTGACGTGTTCCATGAGTTCCATGTTGAAGCGGTCAAGCTCTTCGCCTTCCAGTCCTTCCGGCCGGGCGCGGAAGCAGACCACCGAAAACGGCGTCGGCGCCAGCCGCTCGAAGTTGGGATGGTCTTCCACCCACGTCGCCAGGGAGTCCGCCATTTCGATGTGACAACGGATGCGCTCTTGCACGCCTTCGAGCCCGAAGCAGCGCAAGACCCACCACAGCTTGAGGGCGCGGAAACGACGGCCCAGCTGGACGCCGTAGTCCATGAGGTCGACCACCTGGCCCCTCACCGGGGTCGTCAGGTATTCGGGCACCAGCGAAAAGGCCCGTTTGAAGATCTCGGGGTGTCGGGTGTACAGAGCCGAGGCGTCGATCGGGGTAAAGAGCCACTTGTGGGGGTTGAAGATAAAACTGTCGGCGCGCTCGCAGCCATCGAGACACCACCGGTTTTCGGGGCAAAAGGCCGCCGAACCGGCATAGGCGGCATCGACATGGAGCCACAGGTTCTCGGCCGCGCAGAGTTCGGCGATGGTTGCCACCGGATCCACCGAGGTGGTGGAGGTGGTGCCGACCGTAGCGACCACGGCCAGCGGCCTTAAACCAGCGGCCCGGTCTTCGGCGACCATGTGCGCGAGAGCCTCGGGGTCCATACGGTATTCAGTATCGTGGGGCACGGCGCGGAAACTCTCAAGCCCGAAACCGAGCGTCAGACAGGCCTTGGCGATCGACGAATGGGCCTGGTCGGAGGCATAAATACGAAAAGGAGCCAGACCACGGCCGGTCATGCCGAGGTGGCGGATCTCCGGGTCGGCCTTTTCGCGCGCTGCTGCGAGGGCGAGCAGCGACGAGATCGAGGCGGTGTCGGTGAGAAAGCCGAAGAAGTCCTCCGGCAGCTCGAGGCCGCGTCGCATCCAGTCGAGCACCGTGAGCTCGAGCTCGGTGGCCGAGGGGCAGGTTCGCCACAGCATGCCGTTGACGTCGAGGGCGGCCGACAGCATCTCGCCGAGCACACCGGGACCCGAACCGGTGATCCCGAAGTAGGCCATGAAGCCGGGGTGATTCCAGTGAGTCACGCCGGGCAGGATGATGTCGAGGAAATCCTGCCACACCGCTGCCGGGTCCTCGGCGGTGTCGGGCATCCGCCGCGGCAACTTGGCGCTGATCTCACCCGGTTCGACACGGGAAAGCACGGGGTATTCCCGGTTGGCGCCGTCGAGATACTCCGCGATCCAGTCCACCATCCGGTGCCCCTCGCGGCGAAACAGCTCTGCGTCCCAGTGGCCCGATTCGTCAGCCATTGCGACCTCCGGCGCCCACCTTAACCGCGCACGGGGCGGGTGTCACCACCATCGGAACGCCCTGACCCGTGTTTCGGGGAAAATCGCCGTGCTAGGGTGTTTCCAATAGTCAGATTCGAAAAAGGAGAGGAACATGACCGTCACCGAGACAGCTGGAGGCGTAGGAGCGCGCCGGATACCGGTTCACCTGTGGATCGTTGGCGTCATTGCACTGCTGTGGAACGCGTTGGGAGCTTTCGATTATCTTGCCACCCAACTGGAACTCGATTTTTACATGGGCACCTTTAACGAGGAGCAACTTGCCTACTTCTACGGTTTTCCAAAGTGGGTGGTCGCAGCCTGGGCCTTCGGGGTGTGGGGTGGGGTCGCGGGATCGATCGGTCTGCTGCTGCGCAAGAAGTGGGCGGTGTGGGCTTTCGGAATCTCGCTCGCCGGTATGGCCATCAGTTCGATCCACACCGTCTTGCTGACCAACGGATTCGAAATGATGGGTGAAGGCTCGCCGATCATGACCGCGCTGGTGTGGGTGGCGGCGATTCTCCTTCTCGTCTACTCAATCGCCATGAAGAAACGTGGCGTGTTGACCTGATCGCCTCCGGGTCCGTGCTCTGGGCTCAGTTCAGGCGTTCGTCCAACGCGGCGAGGTAGGCAGCAATGATCTTGATGCTCTTTTTCGAGCCGTCCTCGTCGACCGCTCGAACCATAACCTGAGTTTGTTCTTCGGTCTGGCTGAGCCTGACCTCGAAGAGAACGCTGCGGGAGAAGGTCTTTTTCGGCGATGCCATCATGAACCAGTACTCGGATCTGTCGGAATCCGTGAGTTCGAGGCCGGCATCGCGGGTCGCCTTGACCGCTTCGTCCCATACCCTTTCGATGGGTGCGTTGTAGACGTGAGTGTCGGCAGCCGGCAACCACGCAGCCACTGCAATCATCACAGCACACAAACAAGCGATTCGTGAGGTTTTCATGGTGGATTCCTCCTCACACGAGACTACCCGAGCCCGGTTTCGCTGGCCACCCCGATCAGTCTCGTTGGCGGAAATAGAGGAAAAGGGCAAGGCCTGCAATCGCGCCGATTCCAAGGGCCAATAGGATCATCTCAGGAGCCTACAGGGCCGATGTTCGTTCCCGCCTCTTTTTGATCCGAGTGCGCCGGGAGTTGACATAGCCGAAGAGACGCGCCAACCTGCGCCCATGACTACGAATGTGGACACCAAAGTTCCCCGTTTCGAACCGCAGACATTTGGTTCGGAGCACAGTTTTGCGAGGATCGGAACCGGCAGCGTCGGCGGCAAGGCCGTTGGCCTACAGCAGATCTTGCAAGAGATCCTGCCGCGTTTCGACGCCTCCGAGTACGAAGGCGTGACGGTTGCCGTGCCGCCTGCGGTGGTCATCGCAACCGACGTTTTCTCAGAGTTTGTGCACCGCAATCATCTCGCGGAGGTGGCGCTGAGCGGGATTCCCGACAGCCGTATTGCCATCGATTTCCAGCGCGGAGAGTTGACCGAGGAGGTACGGTCGGAGCTCCGTCGGCTGCTCGAAGTCCTGAGAGCACCGCTCGCCGTTCGGCCTTCGAGCTTTCTCGAGGACACTCAGGAGCGCCCCTTTGCGGGTATTTTTGCATCCAAGCTGATCCCCAATTCGGAAGAAAACGACGATGCCCGGTATCGGCGTCTGTCGGGCGCGATCAAACTCGCCTGGGCTTCGACCTTCTTCGAAAACGCCGTGGCTTCGCGGCGATCGTGCGGTCTTGCCGACGATGCCGAGAAGATGGCGGTGATCATCCAGGAGATCACCGGTGACCGCTACGGCGGGCGCTTTTATCCGACGGTGTCGGGGCTGGCCCGCTCGTACAACCACTACCCGGTTCCGGGCAACAAGCGGGAGGATGGTGTGGTCACTGTCGCCCTGGGGCTGGGCAAAACCATCACCGATGGCGATCATGTGTGGAGCTACTGCCCCAGCCGCGCGACCGCGCCACCGCCTTTCAAGAGCACGGGCGATTTACTCAAGTTCACCCAGAACAGTTTCTGGGCGGTCAACGTCGGGGAACCGCCGCCGCCCGACCCGGTGCGTGAGTCCTCCTGTCTTGTGAGGTGCGGTCTGGGTGATGCGGAGGCCGACGGCACGCTCACCTTTCTGTCGTCGACGTGGGACCCGGCATCGGACCAACTGCGGACGGGGATTTCGGGCAACGGGCCTCGTGCTCTGACCTTTGCGCCGCTCCTCGAATCTCGATCGATCCCTTTCACTCCGGTGATGGAGCGGTTGCTCGAGCTTTCGTGCAACGTGCTCAACGGTGAGGCCGAGATCGAGTTTGCCGTCAACCTCGACACCGAGAATGCCCTGCCGATGGAGATCGGTTTTGTCCAGCTGCGTCCGATGCTGACGCCCGGCGAGCGCACACCGGTCGAAGAGTGCGACCTCGATGGCGACGATGTGCTGGTGTCCTCAGACAACTGCCTGGGACAGGGCTCGCGTGATGACCTGACCGATGTGGTGTACCTGAGGCCCCAGAATTTTGACCGGGGATCGACGCGAATGATGGCCTCGGAGCTGGACGCGGTCAACCGTGGGCTGGTGGAAGAGGGTCGGCACGGGGTCTTTATCGGTCTCGGGCGATGGGGCACGACCGACGATCGCTTTGGGGTGCCGGTCGTGTGGGGCCAGATTTCGGCGGCACGGGTGATCGTCGAGGCGACGATGCCGGATGCGCCGAGCAACCTCAGCCATGGGACTCACTTTTTTCACAGACTGCTCAGCAACCGGGTGCTCTATATGTCGGTCGAGGCCGAAGGTCACGGCCGGATCGACTGGGATTTCCTCGACTCCCAGGAGGCGATCTGGGAGAGCAGCCACGTCCGCCACGTTCGAGTCGACAGTCCACTCGACGTTCGGATTGACTGCGCCAACCGGCGCGGGTTGATTCGGCGTTCGGCGGACTGAGGCAAGAACCCTGAGCCTGCGCTGGATTGCCTCGGGCTGTGCTGTGCTGATTCTGGCCGGCTGCGGAACCCCGGTGCCTAACGTGCCGGCCGGTGAGACGGTGTCCTACGAACGCCACCTCGAGCCGCTGGTTGTTGCCCACTGTCTCGGGTGCCACGAGGCCGAAGAACCAAAGGCCAAGCTTGTCCTCGAAGAGGGGACGGGCTACGAGCAGTTGGTGGGTCGGCAGTCGATCCAGGTGCCGGAGATGGCGCTGGTGGCGCCTGGGGATGTCGATGCCTCGTATCTGTGGTTGAAGCTCCAACACACGGCGCCCGAGGGTAAGGGGATGCCGCGAACGCCGACCGGCGTCAAGAAGCTTCGTGCCGCCGAACTCGAGCTCTATCGGCGGTGGATCGAGGAGGGGGCGAAACCCTGATGGGTTTCGAATGAAAAATTAGGAATTAGGAATTAGGAATTCCATCGCTGATCAGCCCGCGCCGTCGGGAGTCGCCTCGATACGGAGCGGCCTGAACCACCCTGAAAGCGAAGGATTTACCCGGAGGGTGGGAAGTTGAGCGGCAATTCCTAATTCCTAATTCCTAATTCCTACTTCAATTTGTGTACACTTTGCCCGTGAAAACAGCACACAAATCTGAAGACCGAAGTTTGGAGAGGATTCCTCAATGAAGGTGATCGTGGTCGGCGGCGGTCTGGTGGGTTCGACCCTTGCGGCCAAGTTGGCCGGTGACGGCAACGATGTGGTGATCGTTGAACAGAGCCGGGACCTTATCGCCGATCTCAACGAACGGCTTGATGTTCAAACCATCTGCGGCAACGGCGCCACGATTCCGGTGCTAATGAAGGCGGGGATCGAAGACTCCGATCTGTTGCTGGCGACCACCGACTCCGACGAGGTCAACATGGTCGTGGCGTTGGTCGGATCGGTGATCTTCAAGGTCCCGCGGGTCGCCGCCCGTCTGCGCGATCCGGGCCACGAGGAGGGCTTTCGCCGCATTGCACGAGAGCCTGGCGGAGAGAGAGTGGCCATCAACCCTGATCTCGCTGCCGTTGACAAGATCCTGTCGTTGTTGCCGGTGCCCGGTGCAGTGGATGTGGTCGAGTTCTTCGACGGCAAACTGCTGATTGCCGGTTTCTACATCAAACCTGAATCGGAGTTCGCCGGGTTGCTGCTGTCGCACCTCCGGTTGTTGTTCCCCTCCACACCGATGCTTGTGGTCGCGATCCGCCGCGACGGCACGTGGCGGGTCCCGTTCGGCGACGACGAGATTCGTGCCGGCGATCTCGTGTATTTCGCGATGGACCCGACCGAGCTCGAGAACGTGCTGGTTCTTCTCAGAAACCCGCGGGGAGTCGAACGGCGAGTGATGATCGCGGGCGCCACCAGGATCGGTATCCGCCTGGCGCGGCGTCTTGAAGAGAAGGGTGTCCCGGTCACCCTTTTCGACGAACGGCGTCCGGCGTGCGAGTTTGCGGCCGCCGAACTCGGAGACACCCTCGTCATCCACGGCAGCGCGACGGATCGGGAAGTGCTGCGGGAGGAAGGCGCCGACAAGGTCGAGGCCTTTGTCGCGTGTACCGATCGCCACGAGGAAAACGTGGTGGCCTGCCTCCTGGCTCGGCAGATGGGCGCGGCCCACACCTTTGCGCTTGTGGACAATGCGGCGTTGTCAGGATTGGTGGGGGAGATGGGAATCGACGCCATCATCTCGCCGCGACTGTTGTCGGTGAGCCTTGCCCTGCATTTTGCCCGGAAGGGGCGTGTCAAGTCGGTGGCCGCATTGCTCGAGGACTCCGTGGAAGTCTTCGAGGTCGAAGCCGCCGCGGACAGTCCCTTGGTGAGTTCGTCCCTTGCAGACCTCGGGCTACCGCGGGGCATTCTGATGGTCGCGGTCCAACGTGACGGGCGCATATTCATCCCGGGAGGCGGAGACCAGATCGAACCGGGAGACCAGGTGATTGCCGCGGCAACCGCCAAGATGGCATCGAAGCTCGATGACGTTCTCGAAGCCTAAGGTCAGGTTGCAGTGAATCGTCGCTTTACTCTGTATTTACTCGGGTGGTTGCTGCTGCTCGATTGTGCCTTTCTGGGCGTTCCGTTGTTGACGAGCCTCTTTTATGGTGAGTCGCTCGAGCCCTGGGCAGGAGCCATCGCCCTGGCCGGGCTCGTCGGGGTTTTGCTGGTCGGCCGCTACCCGCCGATTGATCGGCACATTCGTGCACGCGACGGGTTCTTGATCGTCAGCGGTGCGTGGATCGCGGTGTCCCTGGTGGGAGCCATCCCGTATGTCCTGACCGGTTCCCTGGGCATCGTGGACTCGCTCTTCGAGTCGGTATCTGGTTTCACGACCACAGGATCGACCGTGATCGCAGATGTCACGGTCATCCCGCGGGCCCTTCTGCTGTGGCGGGCGATGAGCCAGTGGCTCGGCGGGATGGGGATCATCCTCTTCACCATCGCGATTTTACCGCTGTTGGGTATCGGCGGAATGCAGCTCTTCAAAGCCGAAGTTCCCGGTCCCGTTGCGGACAAGGTCAAACCGCGGCTGGCGACGACCGCGAGAACCCTGTGGATGGTATATGTGGGTTTTACGGCGGCAGAATGCGTGGCCCTTCGCCTCGCCGGACTCAGCTGGTACGACGCCCTCTGCCACTCATTCACAACCCTGGCGACCGGAGGCTTTTCGACCAGAAACACGTCGGTGGGTGAGTTCGGCTCGCCCCTGGTGGAGTGGATCATCATCGTCTTCATGTTGGCGGCGGGGATCAACTTTGTCCTTCACTTTCGGCTGTTGGCGGGGCGCGTGAAGGAAGTGTGGCACGACAGCGAACTGCGCTACTTTCTCGGGGTGATCGTGGCGTCAACGGTGGTCCTCGTGGCCACCACCCACGAGAGCGGCGTGGCCCTGGCAGACACTTTTCGCAACGCTGTCTTCCAGACTTTGAGCATCCTCACAACCACGGGATACGCATCGACGGATTTCGAGCTGTGGGCGCCTCTGCCGCTGCTCGTCCTGTTGTGTTTGATGGTGCTCGGCGGGATGTCGGGTTCGACCGGTGGCGGCATCAAGAGCCTGCGAGCTCTGTTGGCCATCACGTCTTTGAGAACGACCCTCCACCGTCTCATCCACCCGCACGCCGTTCGCCCGGTCAAATATGGCGGAGCGGTGGTATCCGAATCGGTGCTGTCGGGGATTTGGTCGTTCCTGACAGCCTATATGTTGATCGGGTTGGTCGGTGCCGCGGTGGTCGCAGCTCACGGCTACGATGTGCTGACTGCGATTTCCGCCGGGTTGACCTCGATCGGCAACGTCGGTCCAGGTCTCGGGCAGATCGGCGCCTACGACAACTTCGCTCACTTTCCCGCGCTCGTGAAGATTGTTCTCGCGGGGTGCATGCTCCTTGGCCGCCTCGAAGTGTTTACGATGTTGGCGTTGTTTTCCAGAGAATTCTGGCGGCGGTAGGGGCGGGT
>JASJGQ010000299.1:0-2610 GCA_033791425.1 Acidobacteriota bacterium | reverse complement strand
GCGAGGTCCAGCGGATCCAGCGCGGCCGCGACGACATCCGGGTCATGGTCCGCTACCCAGAGGAGGAACGCCAGTCGCGGGGCGACATCGACGCGGCACGGATCCGTCTGCCCGGCGGTTCCGAAGTGCCCTTCGCCACCGTCGCCGCCGTCGAAGAGGGGCGTGGCTACGCGGTTATCAACCGCACCGATCGTCGCCGGGTTGTGACCGTGACCTCGGACGTGGAGGAGGGTGTGGCCAACGCCAACGAGATCTCGAGCGATCTGCGAAAAAACGTGCTCCCGAAGATGGCCGCCGACTTCCCCGGCCTCGCCTTTGACTTCGAGGGTGAGCAGCGGGAGCAGCAGGAATCGTTGGACAGCATGAAAGTAAATTTCCTGGTTGCCCAGCTCGCGATTTTCGCCCTGCTGGCCATCCCGTTCAAGTCCTACACCCAGCCGTTGATCATCATGTCGGCCATTCCCTTCGGTCTGGTCGGCGCGGTCTTCGGCCACATGCTCATGGGCCTGAACATGACCATGCTCTCGCTCTTCGGGATGGTGGCCCTGACCGGGGTCGTGGTCAACGACTCGCTGATCCTCATCGATCTCATCAACCGCCGGCGGGCCGAGGGCGCCACGGTGGACCAGGCGATCCGCGAGTCCGGCGAACGGCGTTTCCGGCCGATCATGCTGACCACGGCGACGACCTTCCTCGGTCTGACGCCGATGATCTTCGAGACCAGCATGCAGGCGAAGTTCCTGATTCCCATGGCGGTGAGCCTGGGCTACGGCATCGTCTTCGCCACCGCCATCACGCTCATCCTGATCCCGACGCTCTATCGGATCCTCGAGGACCTCAAGGCGCTTTTCGGATCGACCGATGAGGAGGTCCGAGTGTCGCGACAGGTCAAGGAGGAACTGGCCGAGGAGGGAGCCTGAATCCGTCGCAACCATGAAGACACGAAGGCACGAAGGGGTCACGGAGTCATCGCAACATCGCAATTCAACGCAGAGGCGCAGAGGCGCAGAGACGCAGAGCCATCACAATTAAGAGTGGGCGACGGGTAGCTTGCAGACGGACGCGCACGAGTTTAAAACACAAAGGACACGAAGATCCACGAAGCAGCCTCGAAGGACGTTCTTTTGGCTCATCGCTGGATTCCACAGGAGGAGGTGCCTTCCGGTACGGTTGGGGCCCGGGTCAATGTTGCGATGCTTTGTGAAACCCTTTGTGATTCTTGGTGCTCTTTGTGTTTCGAGGCGAGTTGGTATCGCTCACCGTTTCACGGATCACGGATCATGGGCCAAGACCTCAAGTCCCCAAGCCCTTAGCCCCCAGGACCTCAAGCCCTCAAGACCTCAAGACCTCAGGACCCACGACCCCAGCCATCGGGCACGGGCACGGATACGGGCACGGACGCGGACGCGGGGGGTACAATACCCCGCATGGGCCATTTAGCCGGTAAGACGGCGTACCTCGATTTACAACAACGACTGGACAAGATGCCGGTGGGGGCGCCGGCGCACAAGGCCTTCTTCGAGCTGCTCGAGGAACTCTTCACCGAGGAGGAGTGCCGGGTGGCGGCGGGGATCCCGTTGCGGTTGGCCTCCCTCGGCGCCATCGCCCGCAACGCCAAACTCTCTGAGGACAAGACCCGCGCGATCCTCGATCGGCTGGTGACCAAGGGCCTCGTGGTCGATCTTCCGCGCGACGACCGGTCGACCGTCTACTTTCTCAACCCAACGATCATCGGCTTCTTCGAATTCTCGATGATGCGGATTCGCGATGATATCGATCAGAAGAAGGTCGCAGAGCTCATGTGGGCCTATATGCGTGAAGACCCCGAGTTGGGGTTCATGCGGATGCTGGCCGACGGCGAGACCTTCATCGCGCGGCCGCTTGTCAACGAGGACGCCCTGGAGCCTGAGGTATGGAGCGAGATCCTCGACTTCGACAAGGCCTCGGCCATCATCGAGGGCGCAGGTTCCTGGGCCGAGGGCATCTGCCACTGCCGACACGTCAAGCTCCACCTCGGCAAGCGTTGCGACTACCCGCTGGACCACTGCCTCGCCCTCGGCCCCGGCGCGGACTATCTCATTCGTGCGGGCATCGCTAAGGAGATCGACAAGGAACGGGCCATGGACGTCCTGGTCTATGCCCGCGAGCACGGCAACGTCCAGATGGCCGACAACGTCCGCAACCGGCCCGGTTTCATCTGCAATTGCTGCTCGTGCTGCTGCGAAATGATGGAGGCATTCCGGACCCTGCCCGAGATGACCAAGGTCGTCAGCTCGAACTACATCGCGAGCTGCGATGACGAGTTCTGCAGCGGCTGCGGCAAGTGCGTCAAGGCCTGTCCCATCGACGCCATCGCGCTGGTGCCGGCGGAGCCGACTGATCGGATCCCCAAGCGCAAACGGCGGGCGGAGGTCGATGCGATTCACTGTCTCGGCTGCGGGGTCTGCTACACGGCGTGCGACTTCGACGGGGTCAAACTCGATGCGGCGGCGCAGCGGATCTACACCCCGGAGAACGTGATGGAGAAGATCGCGGTCCAGGCCATCGAGCACGGCAAGCTCCAGGAGTTGCTCTTCAACGATCCCGGCAAGCTCAGCCACCGGACTCTCG
>JASJGQ010000298.1:0-3698 GCA_033791425.1 Acidobacteriota bacterium | reverse complement strand
CTACTTCTGCGACATTTCCCGCGAGCTCCAGGACGAGATCATCGAGCGCACTGAACACGACGTGGGGTAGCGGCCCCACCGCTGTAGCTTGTGCTCCGAGAGGCGGCGTCCCGAAATCATCATCCCAATGCTCTCCGCGTTGTTGCCCGAGAGTGCCCCCTCTGACAATGATTGGGCCCCCAGCGTGGACTCGCAACTGGCTTTCGAGTTCCCAACATTGTCAGAGACGGCACGTCCGGTGATCGCGGCCCCACCCACCCTGAACGCGAAGGATATTCATGTTCGGTGGGGGTGCGGGTGGAAAATCCGAAATTCGAAATTCGAAATTCGAAATCTGAAAGACCCGTTCTTGCCCTCTCCGCTATACTCATTGCCGTGTTGGGCCACCTCACAGATCTCATCGCCTGGCTGGAACCGCACGCACTCCTGCTCGCGCTCGTGCTGCCTCCTGTGATTCGTGTGGTCGGCCACTGGATCCCGGAAGAGCTCTTCATGATCGCGATGGGCGTGCTCGCCACCCGCTCTGAATCCGCGGGCAGCGCAGCACTCATTCTCGGCGCCGTCGTCACCAGCCAGTTTCTTACCGACCAGACGGTCTACCTCGTGGGCCGATGGCTGCGCCCCCGCCTCAGCCGATTCCCGCGCATCGAGAACCGACTGCGGTTCGTCACCGATCGTTTGGCGGAGTCACCGGTTGCCTTATTGGGGTTGGTACCCGCTAGAGTATTGCCGTTGGGACGCGGAGCCTGGCTCGCGGCCTGCGGCGTTGTCCGGGTTCCGTGGCCTCGTTTTGCGGCGATCGATCTGGCCGCTCTGGTGGTCCACCTCGCGGTGTGGTCGGGTCTCGGCTGGTGGTTTTCAGGCGATCTGCAACGGCTCAGCGCCTCGGCTGACATCGGCAGAATCGTAGGAACCTGGTTCGCCATTGCCCTGGTCATCGCGATCTCCGCCGTCATTGTTTGGCGGTCCCGCGAAGGGCGGCAAGCCGACTCTCTCGAGGTCGTCAATCCATCCCAAACGCGGCCCTCTCGATCCAGCAGCCACCGCCGTACCCTCTAGCAGTTCGGAATACAGAGATACAATAAGGTTTTCATGCGCAGCACCTTTGATCAGATCCGCACCGCTCTTTCGTCCGCCTATCCGATAACGGTCCTGGTGAGCCCAGAAGAGGACCGACAGGAGATGCTCCTCAAGCGGTTCGCATCCGCCGCCAAACCGGACCCCTTACCGGTAGAGGTGTGGAACTGCGTCGACGGTTTTCTCGGCCGGGACAATGAGAATCATCGCGACCCCATGGAGGCTCTTGCCTGGATCGCGGCCGAAGCGCCCCGCGGCCTCTATCTGCTCAAAGACTTTGACGGCATGCTCGATGATCGCCTGCTTCGGCGACGGCTTCGCGATACCGCGATGAAGATCCGCAACACCGGCCGTTTCCTTTTCCTTCTCCAGCAGAACGCCGACCTTCCGGACTCCATCAAGCCCCTGGCCTACATCGTTGTCTCTCTGTTTCCGGACGACGCCGAGATCAAGACCCTGGTGACCGGTCTGCTCGATCAACGAGCTCAGGATCCGGCCACAGTGGATCGTCTGGTCGCCTCCCTCAAGGGCATGTCCCTGACCGAGGCCGAACACCTTTTGAGACGGCTCCTTGATCGGCACTCCGACCTCGACGAAGCGTTCTTCCGCGAGGTCCTCGGCGAAAAGGAACAGATCACCCGCAAAGAGGGCATCCTCGAGTTCGTACCGCCCGATGCTTCCCTGAGCAAACTCGGGGGCCTCGATCAGCTCAAGGAATGGGTTTCTGAGCGCCATGCGCTGTTCCAGCCGGAAGCCAGGGCGCAGGGTCTACCGCGGCCCCGCGGTGTGCTGATGATGGGCATCTCCGGTTGCGGCAAGAGCCTCGCGGTCAAGATCATCGCCCAGGAATGGAAGCTTCCGCTGTTTCGTCTCGACATGAATCTCGTATTCGCCGGGGTCCACGGATCAGCAGAGTGGATCTTCCATCGCGCTCTCGAGGCCGTCGAATCGGTGGCGCCGGCGATTCTGTGGATCGACGAGATCGAAATGGGCATCGCCGGCTACAACGAAGGCGAGACCGGCGCCAACACGCGCATCTTCTCCAGTTTTCTGACCTGGATGCAGGAGCACAAGGGAGATGTCTTCGTCGCCGCCACCGCCAACAGAATCCACCTCCTGCCCGCCGAAATCCTCCGCAAGGGACGGTTCGACCAGGTCTTCTTTGTCGATCTGCCCAATGACGAGGAACGCAAGGAGATCATGTCGATCCACCTCGCCCGTAACGATCTCGAGACGTCCCGATACGACCTCATCCTGCTCGCTTCGGCGACTCGCGGTTGGAACGGCGCCGAAATCGAACAGGCCGTGGCGTCGGCCCGAATCACCGGGCACGCCCGTGGCGTCGAGGTCTCACAGAACGATCTCCTGGCGTCGTTCGGAAAGATCATCCCGCTGTCCCGCACCATGGAGGAACAGCTCAAGGCCATCCGTTCGTGGGCGCGAACCCGGGCCCTGCCTGCGACCCGCGCCGTTAAGCCCGAAATGTGAACGGCTCACAGGACGCTGGGGCATTGACCCGCTGTGTGGCTACGCGGGAACACGAGGGTGCGCGCATCGACGTGTTCCTCGCCGCCATCACCGAACTCAGTCGGCGGGCAGGCCGACGACTCCTGGCCGATGGCATGGTATGGATGAATGGGAAGCCCATCCGGGTGCAGTCGCGCACCGTCAGTTCAGGCGACGTCATCGATATCCTCCGCCCGGCAGAAGAACTGGGGATCGACCCACTGCCGAAGGTCGGGGCCCCAACCGTTCTCTACGAAGATTCGTGGTTGCTGGTGGCCGCCAAACCTGCCGGCGTTCTTTCAGCAGCTGCCGAGAACATGCAACCGGGGGAACTGGCGTTTGATCAACAAGTACTCATCGCAAAGGCCATCGAAGACGGGAAGCGTCCCTACTTGCGCCTGCTCCACCGCCTGGACCGTATCACCAGCGGAGCCATCCTCTTTGCCCGCCACAGCGAGGCTCTGCCGGCTCTCACCAAGGCTTGGCGCGACGGCTTGGTCGAGCGGGTATATGTTGCCATCGTTGAGGGCGCTCCAGAGTTCGAGCGGACAGAGATCGACCAGCCTATCGGCCGCGATCGGTCGCACGCGTGGCGTTTCATGGTCGACCCGGCGGGCCGGCAGGCCCGTACAGAGGCGCGGGTGATTGCTCGACTTGACAACGATCTTACGGTGGTCGAATGCTGTCTCATCACCGGCAGAACCCATCAAGTGCGGGTCCACCTGGCTTCGGTCGGACACCCCGTCCTCGGCGACCGCCTTTACGGTTCGAGGCGGGCCGACAACGCCGCACGTCCTCTGTTGCACGCCGCCTCACTCACTCTCCCCCACCCGCGTACACGCAAAAAGCTCCATCTTGTCTGTCCCCCACCGGAAGATATCGCGGCCTTTTTGCCAGCCAATCTCCAAGAATAGGCCTCTTGGACGCCGGGGCAGCGTATAATGCGTCAGTGACCTGGGGATTTGCTTATTTGCTCATATTTCTTGGCGGTTTCACTCTCGCCCTCGTCACAGGATTCGGTCGCCGCCTCATCCATCCCTCCGATCTCTGCGACCATGTGGTCGTTCCTTCCCACGAACATCTCTCGAGCATGCGTTTCCCCGCCGCCGATATTC
>JASJGQ010000297.1:0-4580 GCA_033791425.1 Acidobacteriota bacterium | reverse complement strand
GGGCGAGGCTTGAGGGCATTCCCAGCATCCCTCCAGCGATGGAAGATCATGCGGAAACGGTTCGAGTCCGCCGGAGGTGCCTTTTTCAATAGTGTTGGACGCGCGACTATTCACGTTGGGAGAATAATGCGAGCCAACAATATTGAAGGTGGCTCCTCCCGGGAAGCCCTCACCGAAAGCCGGGTTCACTCGAACGCCAAGGGAAGTGACGGCTCTTCCCTGCAAGAGATTTCTCCACTCGCTACGCTCGGTCGAAATGACATTTAGAAATGTTGTCCGCGGCTGGGAAACGGCCCGCGTCCGCCGGAGGTGCCATCTTTTGCATTGTTTGACGCCTCTATCTTCAGCTGACCCGTGGGGCGTCTCGGGCAATCAATGCTAAAGGTGGCTCCTCTCGGGTAAAGCGCACTGAGGGTCGGGTTCACTCGAACGTTCAGAAGTGGAGGCGTCTCTCCCAAGAGATTTCTCCACTCATTCGCTACGCTCTCTCGGTCGAAATGACAAGGGGGGGGTGAGGTCGCTACGTTTACTCGGTCGAAATGACATTTAGAAACGTAGTTCGCGGCTGGCAGACGTCGGTCGGGAACGGGAACGGGGACGGAAGAAGCTTCAGTCCAAATGCCCACGGTCGGAGTCGCCCATCTCGACGTTGCTGTCGGGGAAATACTCCTTCCATCGACGAGAAACCAAATCGGCGGTCTCGGGATCGCAGAACAACTCGTCGGGGTATGGGGGCTTGATCCGTGCGTCGATCACCAGCGGTGAAGCGTAGGAGAGGTGATGGCGTTTAACCTCCACATGCGCGGCGTGGATGTCGGCCGCGGGCTCAAAACGCGTGAAGGTCGTCCACAGGAAGTTGATCGAGCTGGCCAGGGCCCGTTCGGGATCATCGGTCAAGACGACCAGCGGCCATTCGGCAAAGGCTGGATCGGCGGCAAATCGTGCGGCGGCTCCGGGTTCGGCCGCCCAACTCGGGCCGCCGACCACCAGACAACCCGGGCAGAACGGACGCGCCACACCCATCCCCTGAGGTGGGGCGGATGGGTGGAACTCCCGCGGCAGTTTGCGAACCGGATCGCCGAGACCCAGGAGCACACCCTTCGAACCGAGATTGACCTCGGGCCCGGTGTAGTCAAGCGTGTCCATGGAGACGTTTGAAAACACGTAGAGGTCGGTCGCCGGGTTGGTCCGGGCAAGCACGTGCTCGAGGGTTTTCGGGAAGTCTTTGAGATCAACCGACCGGTCGGTCACGAGCAGGAACTTGGTGAGGCTGAGTTGTCCCTCGCCGAGGATTCGAAACGCCGACGCCATCGCCTCTCGCCGATAGCGTTGACGGACCACAGCAGCCGCCAGCGAGTGGTACCCGGTCTCACCGTAGGACCACAGAGATTCCACCGCGGGCATGACAAGGGGAAACAACGGCGACAGGAGCTCCTGTAAAAGGTCGCCTATAAAGAAGTCCTCCTGCCGCGGCTTTCCAACCACGGTGGCCGGGTAGATGGCATCCCGCCGGTGGGCGATATGCTCGATTTCGAAGACCGGGTAGTCGTGCTGCAGCGAGTAGTAGCCGTAGTGGTCTCCAAAGGGTCCTTCGGGGCGCCGAACACCGGCAGGGACGCGGCCCGTCAAGGCGAACTCTGCGTCCGCGATCATCGGGTGGGCGCCCGGTCCGGGGCAACGCCGGATCTTGCCCCCCGCCAGCAGCGAGGCCAGGACCAACTCGGGCACGTTTTCGGGCAGCGGCGCCACCGCCGCCAGGATCAGCGCCGGAGGGCCACCGAGAAATACCGTCACCGGAAGGTTCTCGGCGCGAGACTCCGCGCGGGCGTGATGAAAACCCCCGCCCTTGCCGATCTGCCAGTGCATTCCGGTCGTTCGCCGGTCGTGCACCTGGAGCCGGTACATGCCGAGATTGTGGCCACCACCATCAGGGTCCTCGGTATAGACCAGCGGCAGGGTGACGAACGGCCCGCCGTCGTCGGGCCACGACGTCAAGACCGGCAACTCATCGAGGTTGACATCGTTCGATACCACCTGCCGGACGGGCCCCGTGCGCACCGAACGCGTCCCCAGCTTGAGCCCCGCCGCCACCAGGTCGCGAGCGGACCAGAGCTCGGCGAGAGCCGGCGGCATGGACCGGGTCGCCAGCTCGACCGCCCTTTGAACGAGTTCCATCGGCCGTTCGCCAAAGGCGCGCTCAGCCCTTCGCGTCGTGCCGAAGAGATTGGTCGCCAATGAAAATCTGCTGCCGACAACATCGGTGAACAAAAGGGCCGGGCCGTTCGCCGCGATGACCCGTCGGTGAATCTCGGCGACCTCCAACGCTGCGCGCACCGGAGCCTGAACCACCTGGAGGTCACTGTCACGCTCCAAAGCATGCAAAAACTGGCGGAGATCTCCGAAGAGCTGTTCTTTCACCCGCGGAACATACCATTTCATTCGGACCGCCCGCTCCGTCACACCACCACATAGCCGAAATGCCGCAACGCGGCAATTCCTATATGACCGCCGAGGCCCTGTCGCCCCGCCATAGACCGCACCGGATCCACTCGACAGGCGAAGATACAAGTCAATGAATATAATTGACTTGCGCCTCGAACACGCGGTCAGCAAAATCTACGCTTGCTTGACTTGGTTGCCGCACTGCGGTATACACAATGAGAAGCCGCATGGCGGCAAACCGGTCGAATTACGGCCGGGCGAGGACACAGGAGACGCGCCATGATCCGACTGATAAAGAGATATGGTAGCCGTAAGCTCTACGACACCGAAGAGAGTCGCTATGTATCGCTCGATGAACTCGCGGGCTGGATCCGAAGCGGCCAGCAGATCCGCGTCATCGACAACAAGACATCGGATGACGTGACCTCCCAGACTCTGACTCAAATCATCTCCGAAGAGGGTCGAAAGGGCACTGCTCTGCTCCCCAACGAGATGCTGCACGAGTTGATTCGAATAGGTGAACAGGCGGTCTCGACAGGGGTCGAACAGCTGCAGACCCGGATGGACCAATTGGTTCAGGCATCGATAGATCGGATCGGGCCCGTGCGGCGGGCTCGGGAGGAGATGGCGCGGCTCCGCGAGCGGCTCGAGGACCTCGAGTCGTCGCTCGCAGCCATCGACGTCGAACGCCAGGTGAGCGAAGAGCCTCCAATCGAAGAAGCAGCAGAGAAACAGACCACGAAATGACCCGATGAGCAGAGGCGCCACGTCGGAGGCCGAACGATGATTCAGGGCCGAGCGTCGTCCGCCGCTATTGGATTGGCTCTCGCCGGCGGCGGCCCCGCGGGCTCGATCTACGAGATCGGCGCGGTCAGAGCGCTCGACGAGGCCATCGAGGGCATCGATTTCAACGATCTCGACATCTATATCGGAGTCAGCTCAGGGGCCTTTATCTCATCCTGCCTCGCCAACAATCTCTCGACCGCCCAGATGTGTCGCGCCATCGTCAAACACGAACCCGGCGAACACCCTTTCGTCCCCGAGAACTTCCTTTCGCCCGCCATCGGCCAATTCGTCAAGAGCGGGCTGAAGGTGCCGGGGCTGCTTCTCGAAGCTTTCTGGGACATGATTCGAAAGCCGGCGGATACCAGCTTCTTCGAGCCCATGACGCGCCTGTCGCGAGCCCTGCCGGTAGGAATCTTCAAGAACGAGCCGGTACGCGCCTATCTCGAGAAGATCTTTTCCATGCACGGCCGCACCGACGACTTTCGCAAGCTCCGCCGCCGTTTGGTGCTGGTCGCCACCGATCTCGACTCCGGACGACCGGTGCGTTTTGGCGAGCCTGGGCTCGACCACGTGCCGATCTCGACTGCGGTCCTTGCCTCCACCGCCCTCCCCGGCCTCTACCCTCCCGTCGTGATCGAAGGCAGAAACTACGTCGATGGTGTGCTCCTCAAGACGGTCCACGCATCGGTGGCCCTCGACGAGGGCGCGGATCTCGTACTGTGTGTGAATCCCATCGTTCCGGTGGACACGATCCGCTCGGTTGAGCTTGGCGTCATGCGACGCGGCCAGCTCGTCGATCGCGGCCTGCCGACCGTGCTCGCCCAGACCTTCCGCACGCTTGTCCATTCTCGGATGGGGGTCGGTCTGGCCGCCTATGAGACGCGCTACACCGACAAGGACGTTCTCGTCTTCGAGCCTCGACGCGATGACTACCACATGTTCTTCACCAACGTCTTTTCGTTCTCGAACCGCAAGGCGGTGTGCGAGCACGCCTACCGGAGCACCCGGCGCAAGCTGTGGCGCAATCGTCGGCGGATCGAACCGATCCTCGAACGTCATGGCCTCCGCCTTCGAGTCGAAGAGCTCGAGGATGAAGACCGGGATCTCTGGGAGTCGGTGGGTCTCAATGAGAAGCGCCGGCGGCGGTCGACCTCACACATCAAAGACCGTCTCGACGAGGCGTTGGCTCAAATCGAGGCCCTCGTCGCCGAGGGTTGACACCCGAACCCTCACAAGGCCGCCGACTTCCCCCTCTTATGGGGTCGCGACGATCCGGTCGTAAAGATCGCGCGCCAGATCGGGATCGAGCTCCTTGAGCGCCGTGTACTCGGAGATGGCACCCTCGCGGTCGT
>JASJGQ010000296.1:0-26119 GCA_033791425.1 Acidobacteriota bacterium | reverse complement strand
TGACAGGGGGGGGGCCGGGTGGAGGTGCCTCGGGGGCAATGACAGGGGGGGCGGGGGGGCGGGGGGCGGGGGAACTGGACGGGGGGGGGGGGGGTGGTGTTCCCGCGGGCGCCTTCGGCGATGGGGGGGAGGACTTTGCTCGGTCGAATCTCATGACGGCGGGCTGGCCTTGGCAGCCCAGCCGGAATGTCATCCCGAGTGAGAGAGTGAAACGAACGAATCGAGGGACCCATTCGACTCGCTTTGCTCGCTCAGGGCAGGTTCTCGGTGGAGCGGCGCCTTGCATATTTGGCGGGGATCAACGGCGGGCTGGCCTTGGCAGCCCAGCCGGAATGTCATCCCGAGTGAGAGAGTGAAACGAACGAATCGAGGGACCTATTCGACTCGCTTTGCTCGCTCAGGGCAGGTTCTCGGTGGCGCAAAGCCTCTGTTATTTGGTCGGGTTCTCTCCCCAATTCTGTCATTTCGACCGAGCGACTTGTCTCGGCGAAGTCCGCAGGACGAAGCCGTAAGCGAGTGGAGAAATCTCTGCCTGCGCGGCAGATCAGAAAGGCGCGATCTCGCGAGCCAGATCATTCCATTCCGGATTGAGGTTCTCGATCAGATTCACCTTCTTTTCGCGCCGCCAGCGTTTGATCTGTTTTTCCCGGGCAATCGCTCCTCGAACATCTGACGTGCTCTCGTAGTACACCAGCCTGTTGGTCTTGTACTTCTGAGAGAAGCCGGGGATCAGGCCTTCCTTGTGTTCACCGACCCGGCGATTCAAGTCGTTGGTGACCCCGACATACAAGACCTGCGATCGACTCGCGACGATGTAGACAAAGTAACGGGACACAGCCAGGTGAGAGTATCAGGTGTGATCGTAAGGGCTCTTGGATTACGAGCGAGTCGAAAATAGATTTCTCCACTCGCTCATTCTTCGCTCGGTCGAAATGACAGGGGGGGAGGATGACTTCGCTCGGTCGAAATGACAGGGGGGGAGGATGACTTCGCTCGGTCGAAATGACAGGAGGGGGGGGGATGACTTCGCTCGGTCGAAATGACAGATGGAGGGGGTGTCGAGTCGCTTCCACGGTCGAGCAGACCCAACGGAATCGTGTCGCCCTCTCCAGGTCGGGATCGCTTCTTTAAACTGTCATTTCGAGCGAGCGTAGCGAGTCGAGAAACCTCTTCCACCGGTCCTGGCGGGAAGGCCTGACACGAGTCGACGACTTGGGTTTATCCCAAACCCGACAGTTTAAATGGTTCATATTCATCAACTTGGGAAGATCCACCAACAATATTGAGACGAAAACTCGCTTTTTGTGGCAAGGGGCGGGATAATCGGCGCCGGGAATATTGAGATACAGTCTACGTTTCTTGATCTCAGTGGAGAGCTATGAGCAGTGAACCCGCAGTCGTAACGAGCTACCGGCCCCCGGATGTGATCGCCTATCCCGGGAAGTGGCTGGTGGTCGATGGCGCAGCCGGCCCCGATGGGGTGTTCCTGTTTTTCGACCGCGTCGAGATCGGCCGTCACAGTGAAAAGAAACTTGGAAGGTTCGGTTTTCTCGGCATCCACGACCCGACGGTTTCCTCTCGCCACTGCGTCATCACCCAGGAGCCCGACGGCCGCTGCTATGTCAGGGACATGAGCCGCAACGGTACGCGCCTCGACGGGCGCCGGCTGACACCGAACATGGCGACCGAAATCGTCGTGGGTCAGGAGCTATCCGTCGGCCGCACGCTGCTCCTCCGGCTCGACGGACAAGCGCCGGAATTCGCAGAGATGGAAGACACATCCACCGACACCCACGGCGTTGGAGAACTGTCGACGGTCACGGTCCTGGTGGGCGACATCCGCAACTACACGACCCTCGTGCGCATGGCCGGAACCGCCGACGTCCAGCAATCGGTCAACAAGGTGTTCGAACGCATCGAACACGAGGTCGAAGCGCTGGGTGGCACGCTCAAAGAGCTCCAGGGCGACGCACTTTTTGCGTTCTGGGAGAAGAACTCGCACGAGTGCCACGCCTGCAAGGCCTGCGAGGCCGCGCTGAAGCTCAAGAAATTGGTCGCCACGATGGGGGCTGATCCTTCGGTGTGGAATGTCGGCGGCCACCCCCTTGCGATGGACTTCGCGCTGGCCACCGGTCTGGTCACCATTTCAGGCTATGGCAGCGATGGCGCTCTCGGTATTTCGATGGTCGGTGAGTCGGTGGTATTGGCCTACCGGATCGAAAAATTCGCCACCAACAAGACCGGGCCGATCATCGTGTGCCCGATCACCCAGCGCCTGGCCAAGGACGAGTTCAAGTTCAAAGACCTCGGCGAGCACACGGCCAAGGGCTTCGACACCCCCCACCACCTGTTCTCTCTGGTGAGAGAGCGCCGCTGAATCAACCCGACCGGTCGCCGAAATTTCCACACCCCCGGGCGCTGCCGACCTATATTTGTTGTAGGACAGCGACAGTTCATGGGGAGGTGGGCCGTGGCCGAGGCGCTCAACATCTTCATCGTGTCGGATGCCACGGGCTCGACCGCGGAGGCCGTGGTGACGTCCTCACTGGTTCAATTTCGCGGCGCTCAATCCAACGTTCGCCGGTTCCCCTTCGTGCGATCGGAGGCCCAGGTGGAGAAGGTCGTCAACGAGGCACCACCGGGAGAATGCATCATCGTCTTCACCTTCGTGTCGCGCGAGCTGGCCGACACCATGGTTCGCCTTGGGAGTGAAAAGCACCTCACGGTGGTCGATGTCATGAGTCCGCTGATGGACATCTTCGCCGGAATCCTCGAACACGCACCGAGCCGAACGCCCGGCGCCTTCCGCAGTGAGAGCGAAGAAACCTATCTCGTAACCGAAGCGATCCACTACACCCTGCGGCACGACGACGGGGCCGGGATCGCCAGCCTCAAACATGCGGATCTCATCATCCTCGGCGTGTCACGCACGGGCAAGACGCCGACAAGCATCTTTCTCTCCTGCCGCAAACTCAAGGTCGCCAACATCCCCGTCATCCGCGACATCCCCCTACCCGACGAGGTGACGACCCTCGACGTGCCAAAGGTGGGTTTCAAGATGGAGTTCGAACGACAGTTTCGACTACGTTCGGATCGCGCGAGCCGCCACAGCGCGAGGATCCCGGGCTACTCGGACCGTTCCAACATCTTCGCCGAGCTCGAGTATGCGGACGGGTTGTTTCGCCGGATTCCCGGCATCCGAACCGTCGACGTCACGAACCGCTCGATCGAGGAGACGTCGGACTGGATCACGCATAACGTGTTGTGAGCCGCTTCGCGGCTCAATTCGGAATTAGGAATGAGGAATGACGGCGCATCCGTCCCGGGATGCGGGGAGTCCCCGGCGCCAGAGGCGCCGAGCAATCCTGCATCCTGAGACCTGAATCCTGCATCCTGCATCCTGGATCCGGTTGGACCGGCACTCCGGTTCATGTAAGATCTGCCCTAGGAGGTACCAACCCATGCGAAAGGCCAGCAGGATGGGATTCGGGCGGAGGCTGAGAGAACTCCGCGATTCCCTCGACATCACCCAGGCCGAACTCGCCGACGCGGCAAGTATGGACCAGAGCCTGTTGTCGAAGTACGAACGCGAGGACGTGAGCCCGAGTTGGCTGCAGATCGAGCGCCTCCTCGAAGCTCTCGGCCAGTCGCCCTGCGCGTTGTTCCCCGACGAGTGCGCCGCTCACCTCGGCGACGACCAGGGGTTCTTCACGGTACGGTTCTTTTCCGGCACACCGAAGGACTCTTCCGGCATGGACACGCCGACCGCCGATATCAGGGTCCACCGGGAGTCACCGCTCATAAAGATCCTCCATCTGCCCCCCATCGCCGGTCGCTACATCATGGTTCGGGCCGAGGATGACATCATGATTCCCGACTGGTACCCGGGCGACCTGCTCATCATCGACTCCAAACTGGAAGCAAAGGCAGGCAGGATCGTGGTCGGGTATCTCGATGGCGAGCCCATGGCCCGCCGACTCGTCCGCGACGGCAAGACCCTCTTGCTCGTCGCCTCGAACCGAAATTACCCTCCGATCCCGTTCGAGGCGGAAAACTGGGTCCACGTTGGAGTCCTCCTGCACGCGGTCCGCGACCTGGCCAAGCGCTACTCCGGCTCTGAGCCCGATTAACCCGCGTTCTCACAGGGTGGCAACTGTAGGCGACGGGCCTTGTCATCAGAGGCTGACCGAGGTTGTCGGGCTGCGGCCGACCAGAGTCGTCCACGCCGAGACGGCGCCCGATATTCCGCTCGCCTGCCCGGCTGCATTCACCAGCACTTAACAGTAGTTGCAGGTATATTGCCAGCACCCGGAAATTCCACCGTTATTGACTGTCAACTGGTGTCCTGATAATCTCGTTCAATGTCTGAACACAGAACATTCACGCTCGATGAAATCGAACAACGGACTGGCTTTGACAAGCGCACCATCGCCTACTACGTGCAGCAGGGGCTGTTGCCGAAGGTCGGTCGTCGAGGGCCGAAGACCCGTTACCCTCAGCTCTTTCTGGATCGCCTGCAGTTCGTCAACATGATCCGGAAGAAACAGGATCTTGGCGAAATCGGCAGCCTCACGCTGTCGGAAATCGGCGACATTCTCAACCGGGTGTCGGCCGAGACGATTGCAGGGGTTGTGGCCGGAGAGGAGCCCCTCAAGGTCGTGGACCAACAGGGCGACCTCCAACCGCTGGTCGCGGCGACGCCAACCTTCGACCGGTCACCGATGTCGATCCGGAGCAACGGCACTTCAGCGGCCCTCGAAGCAGAAGCGGCCGAAATATCAGAGAGTCTGATGGGCACATCAGAGGCCGTGACATCGACCGCGCCGGATCCCAACCGACCGGTTCGGCTCGGCCTCATGGATGCCAACGCGGCCTCCCTGCCCGCCGGCCTCAGCGAGGTCGCACCAAACGACCACCTGGTTCACGACGCCGTCGAGGGCGGCGACTTCATCCGTCCGGCGCGCCGCTACGAAGACGAGATCAAGAATAGAGAAGAGACCCAGCCGGCGAGCCCACCCGCGGCGGACCCCGAACCCGAAGCAGCTGACGACGAGGACGCGGAGCCGTCGATCGAGATCGAGCGCCTGGGTTGGTTTCTGGCACGGTTGCAGCGGACGACGACCGGTGACAGGCGACGCAGGACCGGCACCACCGAAAGCTGGCAACGCGCGATGGTCACGCCCGAACTGACCATTTCCGCACGCAACCTCAAGGACGCCGATGCCTACATGCTCGACGCCGTGGCACGGATCCTCAAAAAGCTCCTGTGGGAAGCGTGGGAAGAGTGAGGAATTTTGAGTTTTGAGTTTTGAGTTTTGAGTTCCGCACACCCCACCAAGTTGGACCGCTCGAGCGATTCGGGGCAGCAGGACCACGATCGAGCCCGTCACATCTGAGAGCCCCGTTTCCCCGCGTCATTTCGACCGAGCGAAGAATGAGCGAGCGGAGAAATCTCCCGAAACCCCTGATACTCTCGCCCGGCTGTGTCCCGGTACTTTGTCTACATCGTCGCAAGCCGATCCAGGGTCCTGTACGTCGGGGTCACCAACGACCTGAATCGCCGGGTCGGTGAACACAAGGAAGGCGTGATCCCGGGCTTCTCTCAGAAGTACAAGACCACGAGGCTGGTCTACTACGAGAGCACCTCAGATGTTCGATCAGAGATTGCCCGTGAAAAACAGATCAAACGCTGGCGCCGCGAGAAGAAGGTGCACTTGATCGAAGGGCTCAATCCGGAATGGAACGATCTGGCACGAGAAGTTGCGCCTTTCTGATCGACCTTCCGACAAGAGATTTCTCCACTCGCTTCCGGCTTCGTCCTACGGACTTCGCCGTGACAAGTTGCTCGGTCGAAATGACAGGTTGGTAGTGAGCAACAGGACACTCTCTCCCCCTGTCAATTCGACCGAGCGAAGGGCCATTCTCAACTGTCATTTCGACCGAGCGAAGAATGAGCGAGCGGAGAAATCTCACTCACCGGCGACCTCCCTCAGAACGAGATCGGCGATACTCGTCGTCGGGAGGAACCCATGACATCACGACTGAACTCTCTCACAGGGCTTTTTCTCGTAACGATGCTGATCCTCGCGGCGCCCGGCTTCGCCCAGGAGGACGACGCCCAGGAACCCACTGGCAAGTTGATGGTGGTGTGGACCAGCGCCGATCCGGATGTGGCGGACAAGGTCTGTCTGATGTACACGCACGCCGCCAAGAAGTACGGCTGGTTCGCCGAGGTCCGTCTCGTTGTGTGGGGCCCATCACAACGGCTGCTCGCCGGCGACCCCGGGATCCAGGCCAAGGTCAAGACCATGCAGGAGGACGGCGTGATCGTCGAAGCCTGCATTGCCTGCGCCACCAAGCTCGAGCTGGTGGACACGATCCGGGAGATGGGGATCGAGGTCCGGGGCATGGGCGTGCCGCTCACCGAGGCGCTGAAGGATCCCGACACCGAGGTGATCACGTTTTGAATTCGGAGTTCAGAATTCGGATTTTCCACGCGACCCCCGAAACGTCCTTCGCATTCAGAGGAGGCGGGGCCACATGCGGTGGAGGTGCCATCTTTGACATTGTTTGATTCGTGATCGTATTCGCCGCCCGGGTTCGTCGGGCAAACAATGCCAAGGGTGGCTCCTCTCGGCAAGGATGCCGTGAAAGCCGGTGCGCTCGAGCGACGCGGCGACGCGGGATAATGGGGTTGTGATGCACCACGAGGCGGCCCTTATAAGGACACTGGCTCTGATCATGCTGGCTGTTGGAGGCCTCATAGGCTGCGCCTCGAGTGGCTCATCTGATCGAGCCACCAACATACCCATGGGTTGGCCGGTGGACCCGCGGGTGGCGTCCGTGTCATCGGCCTTTGGCGCGCGGCGCAGCGGATCGTGGCACCAGGGCATCGATCTTTCCGCCCCCAAGGGGACGCCGGTCCGAGCGACCGCCGCCGGTAAGGTCGTCGTCGCCGAACGCTCCGGAGGCTATGGTCGGACGGTGGTCATCGACCACGGCAACGGCTACCGCACCCGCTTTGCACACCTCAAACGGATCGCGGTCGAACAGGGCGAGCGGGTCAAGAGTGGTGAAATCCTCGGCAAGGTCGGCAAAAGCGGCAACGCTTCCGGTTTTCACCTGCACTACGAAATTGTGCTCGGTGGGACACCCATGGATCCCAAACCGTTTATGGATGGACGCCCGCCACCACCCTGATCGATCCCTCCACCAGGGCATCGAGAGCGTCGTGGCTTTCGGTCCGGTTGACGGTCGCGCCGACGGCGAGATCGAGATCCGGCACATACGCGCCAACAGTCCCGAAAAAGCCGCCGTGGCTGTAGACCGTGTAACCGGCCACTTCGCTCACCTTCACTCCCATTCTGTAGGGGCCAGCCGTGAGTTCGGACCCGAAATACCCAGGGCCGGCACGATCGACTTCCAACGTGGTCAGCATGGTGTCGACCGTTGCCGCATCGTGATAGACCACGCCCGTGAAGACCTCCCGAAAAAATCTCGCCAGATCACCCACTGTCGATGCCAGCCCGCCTCCGCCATAGAGGTCCTGCGACGGGTCGATGGTGGTCACGTCGATGCCGAGCCAGAACTGGTGCGCAAGATCCGGGACGCCGTCGGGCCGAGGCTCGAGGGTCTCGAACCACGTCGAATCGAGACCGAGCCTTTCGTAGCCCACGAGCTCGCGCACCGCCTCGGGCATGGTCCGACCCGTCACCTGCTCGAGAATCTCGCCGAGCAGAATATAGCCGGTGTCGCAGTATCGGTAGACCTCTCCCGGTACGCCATAGGGGTCGCCCCACGCCATCGCCGACTCGAGCTGCTCGGTTCGCGTCCAACGATGTTGGGGGTCGGCCAGGATCTCTTCGGTGTAGATATCGGCGTCGGCAAAATCAAAGAGCCCACTGGTGTGGGTCAGGAGATGGCGAATCGTAATGACGTGCGGGTCATAACCGTCGCCGCGCAGCAATTCGACGTACTCGTCCGGCAGGTGGGCGGCGATGGAGTCGTCGATATCGAGCCGCCCCTCCTCCTGGAGAATGAGGATGCTCGCCGAAATAAAGGTCTTGGTGTTGCTCGCCACCAGGACCGGCAGAGCGGCGGTCATCGCTCTGCAGGTGGCCGGATCCGCGACACCCGCGGCACCCTCCCAGAGCAGACCCAATCGCGGCGCATCGACATGGAGGGCAGCGCCGAGATCTTTCTCATGACCCTCGACAGCCGCGGCCACCAGCGTCTGGAGCTCGTGTTCGACGGTCGCGAGCCGGGATTCGAGCGACGGCCGGCACGAGACGACATGAGAAGCGACCACAACGATCGACGCGACGCGAAGAGTCAGTTGCATCAAAAATCCTTTTCGGCGTTCCAACGGTGCACCGGCTTGGCGCCTCAGCGCACCTCCCCACCACCGGCCGACGGCGGAGTCGCCGGTTGGCAACTCATCACGAGCACCGCACCCGCAACCAGAGTCGTCTCGATGTTGAATCGTCGATGCGCCACATGTGCACCTCTTCCCGCTCCTGATCAGAGCCTGGAGTCCGCAGGATACGCCATCACCGATTCCTGCTGTGGTCCTATTAATGTCGCAAAATCCGGTCGTCCACGAATCGTGCTGCCTCGGCCACCTCGAGGCCCTCGACGTCGACCATCATGTTGGCGGTGCGTATCACCTCGGCAGAGACCGCGTTGAGCAGAGGCCGCAAGGTGGCCACCACCTCGGGATCGGCACCCGCCTCCGGCGACAACAGCAAGACCGCGTCGTAGGGCGGAATGGCCTGAAGCGGATCCTCGAGTACGACAAGATCAAAGGCCGCGATGCGGCCGTCGGTGGTGTAGGCCGTGATGATATCCACCTCGCTGTCGCGCACCGCGCCGTACATAAAGGTGGAATCCATGCCGCGGGTGCGTAAACCACCGAGGTTGTACACCTGACGTATCCGTTCCCACTCCGGGCGGCCGAAGAACTCCGGATCACTGGCGATCTCCAGACCCCCGGCCAACGGCGCAAGGTCGTTGATGCTTCGAACACCAAGGGCTGCAGCGCGGTCGCGCTCCATGGCCAGGGCGTACGCGTTCTCGAAGCCGACCCGGCCCAAGGTGAGCACGCGATGCTCTCGCAGGAGAAAGGCCGCGACCTCGACAAACATCGCGGTCCGCTCGATGGGTTCGGGCCGATTCATGATCGTGGTCCAGATTGTTCCCGTGTAGTCCACTGAGACATCAACCGTCCCGTTTCGCACGGCGTCGAAAAGGATCGTCGAGCCCATATTCGGCCGGCGTTCGACCGTCGCGCCGGCCGCCTCCAATCGCAACGCCAACAGCTCCGCAAGAATGTACTGCTCCGTAAAGCCCTTGGAACCCACCGTCAACGAACGCCCCGCCAGCGGTTTGCGATCCACGCCGGTTTCGACGACCGCCTGAGCGCGAGACAACGGCGTCGCCGGACCCGTCCGCCGATCAGTCATCGTCGGCCACATCCCGGCAACCAGCAGCACCAACAACCCGACCCCGGCGACAACACCGAGCATCCTGCTGCGCCGCCGCGCGGCGGTTTCCAGGAGCCGGATCAGTTGGTCGAGGACGATCGCCAGCAGCGCCGCCGCGACGCAACCGAACACCACCGCCATCCAGTTCCGCGTCTGGAGGCCGAGGAAGATGTAATTGCCGAGACTCGGGGCGCCGACCGGCGTCGAAAGGGTCGCCATGCCCACCACCCACACGGTGGCGGTTCTGATGCCGGAGATGATGAAGGGGGCGGCCAGCGGCAGTTCAACGTGATAGAGCGACTGGCGATCGGTCATCCCGACCCCGCGGGCAGCTTCGGTCATTGCCGGATCGATCTCGAGGATGCCGGTGACAGTGTTGCGAAGCACCGGAAGCATGCTGTAGAGCGTCAAGGCCACGAACGCGGGTACAAACCCAATCATCCCGCCCAACAGCGGCACCATCAGGGCCAGCAGCGCCATGCTCGGAACGGTTTGGATCAGGCTGGCCACAGCCAGCACCGGCCCCCGCAGACGCGGCGAACGGCTAGCGACGATGCCGAGCGGGATGCTGACGGCGATACCGATCGCCAACGCCGACACTGTGAGCAGCAGGTGGCCGGACAAAAGGTCGGGGAGCTCGGCGAATCGAGCGCTGAGGTTTGGGTTCACGACGACCCCTCGCGATCGCTGCCGGTCGTTGCCATGGTATCCACGCTTTTCGCGTTGCGGCGCGGTGACGCCATCAGCCGCTCGACATAGGGATCGCCCGGATCGCGCAGAACCTCGCGAGGCGAGGCGTCGCGGAGGATTTGCCCCTGCCTCATGACGATGACGCGATCCGCTAGCAGTAGCGCCTCGGTCATGTCGTGGGTCACCATGACCGTGGTCAGATCGAGCTCCCGTTGAATCTTCCGAAAGTCGTCGCGCAACGTGTCGCGGGTAATGGGATCGAGGGCGCCGAAAGGTTCGTCCAGGAGGAGCAGCGCCGGACCCGCGGCCAGAGCCCTGGCAAAACCGACCCGCTGGCCTTCGCCGCCGGACAGCGCAGCAGGCATCCTCGAGGAATAATCAGCAGGATCGAGACGAACCAACTCGAGCAGCTCCTCGACCCGTCGCTGCCGGCGGTCAACGTCCCACCTCAGCAACCTGGGGGTGATGGCGATGTTGTCGGCCACCGTCATGTGGGGAAACAACCCGATGTCCTGAAAGACATAACCAATGGACCGCCGCAGGACGACTGGATCGACTTCGTTCGTGCTGACACCGTCGATCATCACTCGGCCCGAAGTCGGTTCCACCAACCGGTTGATGGTCTTCAAGGTCGTGGTCTTGCCGCAGCCTGATTCACCGAGGACCACCACCAACTGGCCGCGTTCGGCGCACAGTGACACCCCGTCAACGGCATAGGTACGGCCGTCGTCGTAGGTTTTGCGCACCTGTTGGAGCTCGAGGGTCATTTCCCAGGGAGTGTAACCCGGTGGCGGGCACCGCACATACGATGTCGAAAGCACAATCCCCATTCGACCCGGGAGGAGGCACCAACGATGCAAGAGGATCTGAACCCGTGGAGCACCCTGGGGTCCGTCGACCCACGACAGCTGGTGGAGGCCCGCCTGCAACTGCACTGGGCGGTCCAGCTTGTCTCGGCCTTTGCAAATGCAGAGCTCGAGCACCTGCCCGACGACAGCCAATCGAATCTCGGCTGGCAGGATGACCTCGACGTGCTGCTGGGGCGCCGACGCCCCGACGGGCTCGCCGCCGGCTTGAGCCTGCCCAAGCTCGAGCTTTTCGTTTTCAATAACGCGGGGGCCGTGGTCGACACGTTCCCCCTTGCCGGGCGGACCCTCAATCAGGCGCGGTCCTGGCTCGGTACCTTGACCCCCGATCGCGATAGCCCACCGGTCAAGCTCAGTGATTACGATATGCCGGACCACGGGGTGGCGGCCGACCGCCCGTTCGCGCTCGAGCCCGAGGTGGCATTCTCCGAGATCGCCCGTTGGTACGCGAATGGCGACAGCGCCCTCCGTGCCCTTGCGGCATCCGGACCCGGTTGGGCGGAGGTGCGGTGCTGGCCCCACCACTTCGATCTTGGCACGTTGGTCTCGCTCGAGGCTTCCTCCGATCCAGCGAGCGGAAGGTCCATCGGCGTGGGGATGTCGCCAGGAGATGCGTCGTACGCGGAGCCCTATTTCTATGTGAACCCCTACGGGCTGCCGTCGACACCGGCGGCGCCACCCGAACTCCCCCACCCTGCGCATTGGCACACCGAGGGCTGGTTCGGCGCCGTGCTCACGGCGTCAGCTCTTCTCGAAACCAACGACCCAGCGACCAAGTTGGAGCGGTTCTTGAACCGCGCAGTCGCCGCAAACCGCGGGCTCCTGGCCGGGTGATTGAGCCCCTAATTCCCGGAAAGTCCCCGATGGAAAGCCTGCGGTCCCAACCACGCTGAATGCCACCACATTGATGAATGACCTTGAAATCCGGTGGCCGGACGGATCGGGATGGTAAACTAATTCTTGGACTCATTCGCACATTAGTGGTCGTCGCGGAATGGCGGGTCGTCGCGTTTCGTGGCCTATTGAAAGGGATTTTCCGATGTCATACGGAACGTATCGCGCCGCCTCCGCTCTTTTGTGCCTCGTGCTGCTTACCACCGCACCGGTATGGGCCGCAAACCCCGGGCAAATGGCGCCGGCCCGCGAAATCGACCAGACCATCCAATCTATGCGCACTGCGGCCGGCACCGACCTCGTGATTGAAAAATCGCAGGTCACAGGGCTGGTACGCTTTACCTCGACGGCGAAATCGCGCAGCATCATGCTGCCGGGTGCCGACAGTCCCGAGGGGCGAGCCCTGGTCTTTGTCGACCGCTACGGTCTCGCCTTCGGTCTCGACAACGACTCCGTGGTGGTAAAAAGAGTTTCGAAGAGCGACGACACCGGTATCGACCACGTGCGGCTGCAGCAGGTGGTCAATGGTGTTCCCGTGGCCGGCGGAGAGGCCATCATCCACATGCGCGGCGACACCATGATCTCGGTGCTCGCGAGGACCATCCCCGATCGTGACCAGGTGCCGACCACACCCTCCATCGACGCTACGGCGGCACGCGCAGCTGCACGCATGGTGCTGGCGAAACACCTCGATGTCTTCGATGCCGTGCTGACCGAACCTCGCCTCGAGATCTTCAATCCGTCGCTCCTCGACGGCGGAAGCTTCAGGCCCTCGCGTCTGGCCTGGTTTCTCGAAGCCAGCACCTTTGGCCGTCGCGAGTATGTGTGGGTCGACGCCGTGAGCGGCGACCCCCTGCTCCACTTCAACCAGATGCCCCACTCGCGTGACCGGAAGATCCATGATGCGGGTTCGATGGACACCCTCCCCGGGACCCTTGTCCGATCGGAAGGCGAGGGCGCCACCGGCGATACTGACGCCGACAATGCCTACGATTTCTCGGGCGACACCTACGACTACTACTGGACCGCGCACGGCCGGGATTCCTACGACGACGCCGGCGCGACCCTTCTCTCCACTGTGCACTTTTGCCCTGAAAACGAAACGACGCCTGGCACCTACGACTGTCCATTCCAGAACGCCTTTTGGAACGGCAGCCAGATGGTCTACGGCGAGGGCTTTGCGTCAGCCGACGACGTGGTTGGCCACGAGCTCACCCACGCCGTGACGGAACGCACCGCCGGTCTTTTCTACTACTACCAGTCCGGCGCCCTCAACGAGAGCTTTTCGGATGTCTTTGGAGAGACGGTCGATCTCGGCAACGGCGCGGGCAGCGACACCCCCGCCGACAGTTGGCTGATGGGTGAAGATCTGTCGATCGGAGCGATCCGCGACATGTGGAACCCAAACACCTACTCTCAGCCCGGGAAGATGAGCGACCCTCTCTTCTGGTGCAGCCCCAATGACAGCGGCGGTGTCCACTTCAACAGCGGTCTGCCCAATCTCGCCTTCGCCCTGATGGTGGATGGCGGCAGTTTCAACGGTTTTACGATCACGTCAATCGGACTCGTCAAGGCAGGCCTGATCCACTACCGGGTGCTCACCCAATACCTGGTCTCGGGTTCGGATTTCAGGGACCACTATGACGCGATGAACCAGGCGTGCACGGACCTCGTCGGGACCAACGGAATTACCAACGCCAACTGTACCGAGGTCGACGAAGCGCTGCAGGCGGTTGAGATCAACTCACCGTGGGTCTGTCTGCCGGCCCAGTCGGCTGAACCCGATCTGTGCGGCGCGGGTGAGACTGCGGTCGACCTCTTTTTCGATGATTTCGAGACCGATCCGTCGCCCCGTTGGACTACGACGACCACAGATCTTTCGTACCTCTGGGGCTGGATCAACGGCTTCGCCACCAGCGGAGACCTCAGCATGTATGGCATCGATGCGCCGGCAACCGTAACCTTCGATCTCCGACTGAGTTCGGATGTGGCCATACCGGCAGCCGGTGCCAAGTTGCGCTTCAATCACGCGTTCGGTTTTGAAAACTCGGGCGGCTTTTTCTACGACGGCGGATTCATCATCGCCAGCACCGACGCCGGGGCCAATTGGAACACCGTCGATTGCGCCGCCGGCTGCGAGGGACTCAAATATGGTGGGACTCTCGCTACTGGTGGAGGCAACGCCCACGAGGGAGAAAGCGCTTTCGTTGCGGACAGCTTTGGATTTGCCAAAACGCAGCTCGATCTGTCGCCGTTTGCCGGCCAAAATCTGCGCCTCGGCTTCCGGGTCAGCACCGACTCGTCGGTCGGCGCCCTGGGTTGGGTCCCCGATGATGTCCGGATCTTTGAGTGCGTGGTCACCGGTACTTCAGAGATCTTCACGGACGGATTCGAGTCGGGTGATACGTCGGCCTGGTCAAACACGGTCGGCGGCCCATAGAGGGACCGACAAGCCGATACCGTGGTGGACAGCGGGGGACGCGCGCGAGGCTCCTCGAGGGAGTCCTGTAGTCTCCGAACCATGAACGACCACGGCAGCCCCCGCTACACCCGCGGCGAGGAGATCGCCAACTCTGTGACCCACGGGGTTGGTTGGGCCTTCAGCCTCGGCGGGCTCGCCTATCTGGTGGCGTGTGCCGCCGCCACCGGCGGCACGCTGCGGGTCGTCTCGTGCGCGATCTTCGGCGCGACACTGGTCCTTCTGTACGCCTCTTCGACGCTGTACCATGCACTGCCCTCCGAGCGCGCAAAACGGGTCTTTCGGGTCTTCGACCACTCGGCCATCTTCCTGCTCATCGCAGGCTCCTATACACCGCTGGCCCTGGTGGCCCTGGGAGGACGATGGGGTTGGTCCCTCTTCGGAGGCATCTGGTTTCTCGCCGTGGTCGGAATTCTGCTCAGCACCGTCGCTCACGGCCGCTGGCGATGGCTGTCAATCACTCTCTACGTGACCATGGGATGGTTGGTGGTGGTGGCCATCAAACCGCTGGTCGCGGCCCTCGACACCCCAGCACTGGTGTTGGTCGTTCTTGGCGGACTCGCCTACACCGGCGGGCTCGTTTTCTACGCCTGGAAAAAGCTGCCCTATTCGCACGCCGTGTGGCATGTCTTCGTGCTTGCAGGCAGTGTGCTGCACTATTTCGCGGTACTGCTGGCGGTCGCGCTACCTGGCTGATGTGGCAGGACCCATCCAACCGCTTGGTGGCCTGATTCTGGATCCTGGATGCTGGATCCTGGATCCTGGATCTAAGGCTCAACCGGCTCCTCCCGTGAAACGCACCCGGATATGGCCTGCGTCCGGCGGAGGTGCCATTTTCAATATTGTTGGACTCACGAATGTTCGTCGGCGGGATGACACGGGCCAACAATGTTGAAGGTGGCTCCTCTCGGGGAGCGCGTACAGAAAGGCGGGCTCGCTCGAACGCTGTCTCGAGTTTCCGATCCCCAGGACCAGCCGGCGGTTCAATTCTGGCTCGAGATCCTGCCGCGCCTCAATCGAGGAAGGCGGCGATGTCCTCGTCGTCGAGGGGATCGAACTCGGGTGCGGGGCCCTCGGCAGATTCCATCACCACATCTACTGCAGCACCGAGCGACGGCAGCGGTGTTCCGGGCGATTTCGCCGCCAACTCTTTGAGGTATTGTTGCAGTCGGGTAGCGCCATCATCGGCAAAGCTCTTGAACCGCACCCCGACGCCGTCAAACCCACCCTGAAAACGTGAGGCCCGACGCACCATCTCGCCGCGGCCGCTCACCGCTCCCAGTTTTTCAGAGAGGTGAAGTTGGAACACAACCGGCGAACCGAGTTGAGGACGAGCCTGGGTCCGCACCAGCATGCCCGTGGCCGACAGGTTGACCGTTTGGCAGAAGATCTCGCTGCCGCGATTGCCGAGAGCGGTCTGCAGGGTCATGGGAACCCGCAATGCAACCCGTGGTGCGACCTTCAACAGTCCTGCCATCTGATCCCAGATCATCTGCGGCGGATCGCTGATCAACATGACCCGGTTGACTCCCCGAGCCTTCAGGGCGCGAGCTGCATCGACCTGGTCGGGCTCGGCGAGGACCATGATCGCCGCATTCCGGCTCGGCGAAATGCCCCCTCGAAGTTTCTGAACGACTTCTTCCAGAGACCAATCGCTGGGCTCGGCGTCAAGGATAACGACATCGTAGTGCTGTTCGGAGGCACGGTTGACGCCCGCCTCCAGCGTCGCCACCCAATCCACTTCCAGCGCGTCCCGACGAAGCACCTGAGCGAGCTGTTCGAAGGCCGAACGTTCAATGCCCGCCGCCAGGACCCTTTGTTCTCCGCCGCTCATATGCCCCCCAGGCTGCGTCCCGGTTCCACTCGGGACGAAGGGCTGCGATGCGGCGGAGCGCAAAAGAAGCAACGCCTCGCCGCAACACAGCTCTACCATTGTCTCATAAAGAACGGCGACAGTACCGTTTACGAACCGTCAACCGGCTCCTGGCCAGCCAATCGAGAAGAAAACGGGGTTCTTCCGGGCTGATTTTCAACGCGTGTGATCCAGTCTTTTCGCAGAGACCCGAAGGATGGCACGTCAAGCCGCAGGGCCAGAACCAGGGGATACAGCCACGCCGGATCATCGCCGACACGACCCACGGCGGCCACAACTGCGGAATCGAGCCGCGGCACGATGAATCCAGTGGCCGTTCGCCGCAGGCTCTTGCCATTTCCAAGCTCGACAGTCCGTGGCGACAGAGCGGCACGCAGCAAGGCCAATACCCTGCGTTCGCCCGCGGTGAGGCTGTCAGGCGGCAGTATGCGCGGTCTCAACATCCCCTGCCCTCGTTCGATGGCGCGCACCGTGATTGCTCGAGCACCACCCGCCATCCGCCGCAGAACACCGATATGACGACGCGGCGGTGGTTGGAATCGGATCCCGGTCAACTCCACGAGAAGGTTGCGAACCTCCGGGGAAGCAACAATGGTCGACGCGGCATCAGCCAGTACACCATCTGCACCTTCGCCCGGCTCGACGGCAAACAACCGTCCTCCGCGCCAGCGCGCCAAGGCCTCCAGCCGAGTCAACGAAAGCAACTGGTGTGTCTCGCCCAAGTTTGGCAGCAGACGGAGTGAACGAATAGCTTCTCGTCTCAGATCTCGCCTCGCAGCCCGCAACAGGAGGGCGATCAGCCGCTGGCCCTCGGGCCCGGAAATACTCTGCGGGCGCCCCGCAACCTCGATCATCATGTCCACCGCCCGCTCGCACAGATCCGAGACGTAGGGCGTCACCGCACGACGGAGATCCGAACTGCTGGCGGCACCCGACACCACCGGGCCGAGCTCTACAGCCGCCTCGAACGGCGGATATCCGGGCAATACGGCGCGAGCTGCGACGATTCCGTCCCGAAGCAGCCACAAAATAGGTTCCTCTCCGTGGCGGGTCAGACCGATCACGCAGTGCAGAGGATCTTCAAGACGCATTCGATACAGACCATCGGTGAAACCGCGGGCAACAGGTTGGCCGTCCATCGTGACGTCAACCTCTGAGAACCGACAGGCCATTCGCAGCCACAGTCCTGCTCGGCGCCGGTCGAGCTTCGAGCATCCCCACCGCACCGTCACCTCGTCTGAGGAAGATGTCGGGACCGAAAGACCCAACCGCGGCGGCCGGCTCGCCCTCCGCTTGAATCGCAGCTGCCGTCCATCCACCACTCCGTCGATCTGCAGCCGAGCGTCGGCCGACCCGCCTGCCCACAGCAGAGCCTCGGCGCCTGAGGACTCGAGAGTGGCGATGGACTCCTGCCGCCGTGACGCCTCGGCTGCACCGTCGAGCGCTATAGCCAAGTTTTCGAGCGTCGCCCTTGCGATCGGGCCCCGCTTCCAGCTCACGCAAAAGCCACGCCAGCCGCTGGTCACCGCGATTTCCCGGGCACCGGAGCGGACCGCGAATCGTACGAGCTCGGCCGGCATCTGCCAGGTACCGCGCAGCTGCGAGTCGCACAGGCTGCGGATCTCGCTGTCGACATCGATGGCGAAAAACCGTTCTTCAATCACCATGCGACGCCATCCCGCTCCATCAGGGCAGCTCGAGCCAACTCGGCAAGACAGGTGTCTTCGACGGTCTTCGGCAGTCCAAGCCGGTCGCTGACCCAATCGGCAAGCAACAGAGCAGCAGCAGCCGGATACCTCCGCGCGAGAGCTTCCACCTTTTGCCAGAGGTCGCTCCCGCGATCGAATACCATCCAACGTTCCGACTCGGAAAGACCCAGGCGAGCGCCGTCAAATACGGAAACGTCCTCCCCCTCGGTGCGGGCGACCCTTAACCGATAGGTTTCACCTGCTGCTGTCAGAACCTCTCCGACCCGGTTCGCGACCGGGTCCTCCTCTGAGCGCGACACGACCCGCTGCCAGTCGTCGAGATCGACCGCTCCGAGTGCGTCGGCGGCTGCCGCCCCTACCGGGGAATCGCGGTCGATGACCGTGCCCCGACGAGCGGCTCGGACGGCCAAACCACACTCCCGTCCGCCGACCGCTAACCTTCCTCTGCCGGCGAGGGCGAGAGCCCGCGCCATTGAAATCGAACGCCCACCGAGCAGCGGCACGAGTCGCCGGTGGTACAGCGCGTGGATGCCACCAAAGGATCCCGGGTTGACTGCGGCCGCGCGAACCAGATCCGCCATGCCGTCTCCCGCACCGGGGCTGAAGCGCCGGTGCGCAGGCCTCCGCCAGAACCACAGAGCAAGACCAGCCAACAGCGATGCCGCCGCCAAGCCCAACAGGATCTTCTGATCGCGCAAAGTGCGAGACCCGTCACGTGACGGCGGTTTCGCCCGCGGTGGAACAACCCGCCGCAAACTTCCAGAATCCGCGCTGGCATCCACCACGCGCCATCGGCCATCCGCCCCCAGGTATTCCACCCACGCGTGCAGACCGGGCTGCGTGCGACCGGCCTCCCCCACCCATCCTACGGCCAGCCGGGACGCGATGCCGGCTCTTTCGAGAACCGCCGCCACCATGGCGTTCTGAACATCGCAATCGCCGGCTCCGACGAGAAGACTGCGCTCAAATAGATCGTGGCCGTTCAGCTGCTCCGTGGAGTGCCGCTGCGCGGTGGCCGGAGAGGCGTCGTAGACAACTCGCTGACGAACCCACGCCGATACCGCGGTCGCCCCGGCTTCGGCAGACAGGCCCGCGATTTCGGTCGACAGGCCGGACAACTCCGCCGGCAACGGTGGCCACCTTTCGCCAGCGATATTCGGGACGCCCACCCCGGCCGCGCTGCGATAGGTCAACCGCCCACCTCGTCCTCTACCCAGGTTCACAGCGGGGAGACCTCCCACCTCCGCAATGAGCACCAGAGATTCACCATTCAGGCGCACGCTGTCGGGGTCGACCGTATGGCCAGTCGCGACAGGCAACCTGAGCAACCCACCTCCGGCCGCGACTGTCATTTCCACCTCGAGACAACCGTCGACACATGGTGGACCATCCGCGAGCGCGGTATCACCCGTCACCGGATAGATCGGGGCGCCATTTGGATCGATCCCGATGATCAACAGGGCCGCAAAGAAGGGTCGTTCGGAGGCCGGGCGGTATTCGAGATCGACCCCCGGGGAGTCAGAGCCCAGAACGTCCGCAGCGGGCCCCCGATAGAGGATTCCGAGGTCGGCGTACGGCAGTCGGCCACCGGTCTGGGATGATGACCCTTCACCAACCGCCACCGCAGCGCCGGTATCGGTCAGCCCATCCTGGCCACGCGCGATCATTCGCCATCCCGAGAACGCTCCGAGGATGACGAATACGAAGACACACCCGATCACAAGCGATCGCGACGCCGACCATAGGTCGCGCACCTTCTCCACAAGCAGCGCCGGCGGCGATGGGCGGGCGTGGCGATCAAGCTCGGCCCGAACAAGACGGCGAATCTCGTGGTGGCCTGCAGTTACCAACCGTCGCAGCGACCGATCCTCACGGGCATCACCCCGGGCCAGGAGGACCGTCAGCCCGCTGCTGTCCATCAGCGCCTGGGGGGCCAGACCGTCGCTGACTCCCGCCGGCTTGGGTGCCCGCCCGCGGCGGCCCGTAAGGAGCAGATCATCGAGATTGGCGGCGTCACGAACGCGAAGACCGTGAACAAAGACTTCGACCCGCGGTTCCGACCCCAGCCCGACAACACCGCGCAGGCCGCGACGTCGAAAATGAAGATTCGGCGGTGGGAGGTCGAAGACCGCACGGACCCGTTCGCCGTTGATTCGCACGTCGATTGGACGGTCTCCGTGACCTCGCCGGGTTAGAAACGGCGCGTCCCGAAGCACGGCGGCACGGAGAAGGGCCTCGATATCTTCACCACTCGCCTCGCGCTCGATCACGACTTCGCACCCGACATCCAGCCGGGCCGGTTCGTGCTGCACGACCCTGAGATCGCCATCGAGCCGAACCTGCCAGGCGGTGTGATCCAGCGAGCGCGAGCGGACGGTGATCGCGGAGGGGGAAAATCGGAGGATCGACCAGAATCCGATTCCGAACCTGCCGGCGCTCCGCGACCCGCCTCGTTTGCTCGAGGCGTAGAGGGTGAAGAGGAATTTCCGGGCGTGGGCGAACGTCATGCCGCACCCGTCATCGCGGCACACAATGCGGTCGAGACCACCCGTTGTCGACACTTCGAACCACACCCGGCCGGCACCCGCGTCCCGCGCGTTTTGTAGGAGTTCCCGCACGAAGACCCACGCGTCCGCCCCGTAGCGAGCGGCCTCGTATCTGGCCCGCGCCTGAAAGACGCTCTCTGAGTTGGTGGTCACCGCACCAGTTTACTCCGAGGCAGAGGGGCGGAGGGGATCAAACGCGTGCGGCGGAGGTGCCATCTTTTGCATTGTTTGACACCCCTATCTTCAGCAGATCGGCAGACCGTCTCGGGCAAACAATGCTAAAGGTGGCTCCTCCCGGGAAGCGCGCTCTGAAAAGCGGACTCTCTCGAACGCCCGAAAACGGTGCGATCTTGTTCGGGGGGAAATGGAGGCTTTCCCTGCAAGAGATTTCTCCACTCGCTTCGCTCGGTCGAAATGACAGGGATGGGAGGGAGGAGAGAACCCACACGTTCAGGCGTACAATGAAAAGATGACCGACGACCTTTTGAGAATGCAGACCTTCATCCGATCAACCCTCGGTTGCGGGTGCCCCGAAGAAGTCTTGGAGTGGATCGAGTGCTCGCGTTCTGAACCGGTCCCGGAACACAGCCTGATGTTGACTCGAATCGACGTCGGCGGCCGTCTCCTGGTCTATGTCATCGAGGGCGACGAGGCACCCGAGATGGCGGTCGAGGCACTCCCCGCATTGATGGCCGCGGGTCTCGCCGAACGCAAGCGGGCGGGATTCAACCGGTTGCGGTTGGTGGTCGCGAGCGAGGCCCCCGACGCAATTCGACCCCTGGCAGAGAGGGTGTTTTCGGAATCCGCGCCTCGTGATGATCACATCCACCTGCACGTGGTGGAGACCGGCGATCTGCCGTTCGATTAGAGGGTCAGTACAGCGGTTCGGCGGCGATCCAGTGCATGATCGAGTCGGGCTCGAGCTCGTGGGCGGCGTGATCATCGCAGGTATGCGTGGCCTGGCCACACGATGGGCAGGTATGGACCTCTCCCATCATTGTTCGGTCGGTCTGTTCCGCCGACCACACCTGGATGGCTTCACAGTAGGTACAGCGAATCGGATCTGGTTTTTGCATAGTGCTGCCTTCCCTCCAACGGGTTCAGAGGAACGCTATCTCATGTGCACAAGTGATTGATAGTCCTGCCGCGGCAGGATGGCGCCGCATTGCGGCGCCCATAGGCTTTGCCCGTGATTGCCCCCTTTGAGGATATTTGCGACCGAAACATCCGCCCTTGTCGAGGAAGGTTGTTCGCAAAATCCCCAAAGACGGCACGTCCGGTGAACGCGAACATTACACGGAGAATTGGAGCAATCTCCAGGCCACGCGCCCTACAACAGCCTCTCATCCGCGTCATCGCTGAGGGCGACCACGGTCTGGAAGAGGGCGCGGACGATCTCGATGTTGTTGGACAAGAGATCGAAGAAGTCTTCGGCCTCGATCGCCAGAACACGGCAATCCCCTACGGCGGTGGCGTCGCCGAGGCGCGGCCGGCCGCTGAGAATGTCGAGCACTCCGAACCTGCCGCTGGGTCCGATCACGGCGCCCGCCCCATCGCCTGCATCGAGCCGGACCTTGCCCTCGACCACACAGTAGAGGTTGTCCGCGGAATCGTCCTTGCGAAAGATGATTTCGCCTTTTTCGAAGTTCTGTTCGTTGGCAATCGCGGCCAACCGCAGCACTTCCTCCGCGTTGCAGTGGGCGAACAGGTCGACGCCCTGGAGAAACACCATCATTTCGATCTGTGCCATCGGCGCCATATCGCTGTCTCCTCGTTTCGCCAACACACCCCGGGTCCGCGGACCGCCTTCCACCCGACGACTGACCCAAAGCGCCGTTTCCCGGACCCTTTCGTCGTGGGTCTCCTCGGCAAGCGACGTGATCAAAGGGTAGAGGGATTCAATTTCTTCGTACCAGACGTCGTACAAAGCCGCCAGCACGATACCGATCGCGCTCGGGTCTTCTCTGGGATCGATTTGGATCAGACGCGAGAGCGTCTCTTCGGGCGATTCCACTCTGATGTTGAAGATCTGTTCGGCCCGTCGCAGCTTGTCTTCGGGCGGCGCGTCGTCGATCACCGCAAACACGTCGCGCCGCACCGAACCGGCCAGGGTGTTGTCGAGATACTCCAACGCTCGCGCCCGCATCTTCGGTTGCCCGCTGAGCAGGCTGCGCTGTGCGGCGCGCACATCCTCCGGGTTGTTGATGAGCTCGAGCAATCCGAAGATGTTGCTCACACTCCGCGCCATCCGCTGCGCCAACAACTGCTGCGGCAAGGTCGGCACCCGGCCATCAGACTTCCAGACCGCAAGCGGTCCGTCGAGACGGGCTTCGTGAAGCGACGACACCGCCCACAGGTCGGCCAACAACCGGACGTATTCCGAAGCCTCCCGGCTGAGGTGCTGGGTGACGATGCGGCGTTTGAAATGGACGTTGGTATCTCTGGTCCGCATGTAGACCAGCGCCTCGATGATCTTCGACCGGACCATGGCGTCGCCGGTGTCGAGGCTGTCCAGAAGAGCGTCGGCGCCCCTCTGCGAACCGATCAGCGCAATCGTCTTGGGAACCGCCCTGCGCACCCAGATCTGCTCGTCCTGCGACCGCATGAACAGAACCAGCGGTTTGATTGCGCCCTCGCCCTCTGCCACGAGCGCGTTTCGCGCTTCGTGTTTCAACCGCCGGTTCGCCATCAACGACACCAGGATCGTGGCGTACAGCGGGTTGGCGCCGCTGCGCTCGAATCGCTGCCTCACCGCGGCGATCGCGGCCTTGACGACCAGGAGATCCCGGTCGTACAGCATCGTGACGAGGACGTCGGAGGCGATCGGATCATTGACCTGACCGAGAGCGGCGGCCGTGTCAGCCCGCACGACCGGGTCGTCATCACCCGCGAGTTCGGCGAGAACGCCTTCCGCCCGGTTGCCGACGTCTCCGTTGCCTGCCGCCAGCAGGCTCGCGACCGCGGTCGCCCGCACGTGGGAATCCGGATCGTCGAGGCGATCCAAAGCCAGCTTGGCCGCATGTTCACCGCGAAGCACGGCCAGCGTGCGCATGGCGCCGGTACGCACGCCGGCGTCCGGGTCGCTCATCACCTTTTCCACCAGCGATGCTGCGTCCTCACGGTTGGTCGCGGCGAGGACCTCGAGCGTCTTGAGGCGTACCTCAGCACTGTCGTGGTGAAGCAAAAGGGGCGACACCAGCCGGCCCTCGCCGCTGTCGGCGAGGAGGTCAAGGCTGTGGAGCACCTTTCGCGGATCCGAACTCCCGAGCGATTGCACCAACGTCGTCACCGTCTTGACGTCTGTCGGATCGATCGCGGCGTCCGGTTGCAGGGTCCCCGACTTCAATCCCTCGCGGAAGGCGGTGATGTACTCGCGCCGCGCCTGAAAGGTCAGGACCAGCCAGACCACGGCCAGCACCAGGGTCAGCACACTGACAGACGCGGGTGGCAGGAGTTTGAGGGTCACCAGGATCAGGATGGCCGCTGCGCCCTTGCCGAAGCGCTGGACGAAGACATCGATAAAGGCCTTGGCCCTGACTCGCAACTCCTCGGCGACCGGCTGGAAAAGGAGTTCTCGAGTGGCCTGATCCACCGAGTGGCGAAGGCTGCCCTCGGCCAGAAACAACAACCACACCAGGGGATAGACGGCGGCCCAACCACCTGCAACCGCCACCACTACGCCCAATTGGGCCAGAGCCACCGTTCCCGGCAGGACCCGCATGCCCACACCCACACCCAACACCCTGTGGATGCGCCCGGTGAAAATGAGCTGGAAGAGAAAGCCGACGATACCCATCAAGATGAAGGCGAAACCGATCACCGACGTCAGGCTGTCGAGGCCGCTGGTGTTTTTCTCCACATACCAGTAAAACTGCCACTGCACCAACTGACCGATCATGACTGTGGCCATCATGAGCAGCGAGATCAGCGCCAGGAGCCGCGAACCGCGCAGAGTGCGCAGCCCGCCCCGGGCCTCTTCGATGCGGGGTCTACGCGTCCGTTCGGGTGCGATCTGCAACGGCTTGCGCCTCTCGATGAGAACGATCATGAACGGCACGATCAACAGCACCGCCGCCGCACCGAGCAGGGTGTAGCGGGTTCCGAGGACCTTCGTAACATTGACCGCCATCAACCCGCCGAGCACCGAGCCCAACAGTCCCCCGGCTCCGATAAAGGAAAAGAGCCTTCGCGCCTGGCGAGGATCGAAGACCTGGTTGGCGTAGGTCCAGAACTGAGACACCGCTATGGCGAAGGCCATTCCCAGCCAGATGTAATAGGCGACAACCACCCAACCGTGCCCGAGACTGAACAGCACGAAGAAAACCACCAGGCCCAGGACATGCAAAAGGGTGCTCGCCAGAATCAAGATTGGAAGCTGGATCCTGGCCGCGAGCCGCGAGTACAAAACCAGAACCGGGAATGAGATCACGGCCACGGCGAGATACACCCACGGCAGTCTTTCTGCTCCCAACGAGTCGAGAAAAGTCGCCTGGCGAACGCTCTTGGCAGCAAAGTGGACGGTGGTCAGGACCAGGAAGTTGAAAAAGAAGAGCCACGCCAATCCACCCTCGCCGGGGTGAATACCGAAGGCAGGTCCCCCGCGGCCACGACGCCGAACGCCACCGGCTGGGGTGCCGCCGCTGCGGATCCCCGTACGGTCGAAGTCAGTTGGATTCATCGGTCCCGGTGTCACGTATCCTTACGGTACTCTCCCACGCCTGCGGAGGCAACGATTCCGAAGCGGCGCCTCCCGAGATTCAACGTCAAATGGCCGAGAAGGTTTTGTTAAAATTTCTTAGTCGAGACGACTAAGATCTCTATGCTGCGATCACGAGGTGAGATCTTAGTGAGTCTTTATAAGAAATTATCAAAAAACACTTGACAAGCGATCGCAGAGTGATTATATTCACGCTAGCACTCAACGAAGCCGAGTGCCAATAAACTGCAACAACTCGAAAGGAGTGAGAGAGATGAACGTCAAACCGCTGGGCGATCGAGTGCTTCTGAAGCGCATCGAAACGACCGAAGAGGTGCGCGGAGGGCTCATCATCCCCGATCCCGCCAAAGAAAAACCGCAAGAGGCCGAGGTGGTCGCGGTCGGTGACGGCAAGATGGACGATAACGGGAAGCGTATCGCCATGACCGTCAAAAAGGGACAGCACGTCCTCATCGGCAAGTACACCGGCCAGGACATCAAGATCAACAACGAGGAACACACCATCGTCCGTGAGGACGAAATCCTCGGCATCATCGAAAAGTAGGTAGGAGGCGAATATGTCAGGAAAACAGATTGTCTACTCCGAGGAGGCTCGGAGAAAACTGCTGGAGGGCGTCAACAAGCTCGCCAATGCAGTCAAGGTTACTCTCGGTCCCAAGGGCCGCAATGTCGTGCTCGAGAAGAAGTTCGGCTCGCCGACGATCACCAAGGACGGCGTCACCGTCGCCAAGGAGATCGAGCTCCCGGACAGCCTCGAGAACATGGGTGCGCAGATGGTGCGCGAGGTGGCTTCGAAGACCTCGGACGTGGCCGGCGACGGCACGACGACCGCGACCGTCCTCGCCCAGTCGATTTATCGCGAA